>DRQR01000265.1 GCA_011371355.1 Actinomycetota bacterium | reverse complement strand
GGCGCCAGGGCACCGAGGATCCTGCGACGGCTCATCGACACCTCCGCCGGGTGGGCTCCGGGAAGCGGTAGCCTGCCCGATGATGCCCGGCTTCCGCCGATTCCGTAGGGTCCTTGGTCCCCTCCTCGTCGTCGGGCTCCTCGCCGGCTGCGCGACGCCTCCGGTCCGTTCGGGAGCCGACGGTTCGATCGAGGGCCGCTACCAGGTCACGGGCACCGCCTCCGACGGCCGCAGCTACTCGGGGGTCCTCCTCGTCGAGGCCGAGGACGACGGATACCGGCTCGAGTGGGTCGTCACCGAGGCCGTCCTCGAGGGACGCGGGGACCTCGTCGGCGACCGGCTCGAAGCCGAGTGGCGGACGGTGCGCGGCATCGACCCGTCCCTCCACGGGACGGTCGTCTACGTCGTCGCCGCCGACGGCACCCTCCGCGGCGAGCGGATCGTCGCCGGCGGGGACGTCTTCGTCGAGACGGCGGTGCGCGTCGAGTAGCACGGTCACTCCTCGAGGGTGAGGAGGAACGCGACGAGGTCGTCGATCTCGTCCTCGGTGAGGATCTCCTCGAAGTTCCGCAGCATCACGTCGGGGAAGCCCTCGACGACGTAGGCGCCGGGATCGACGATCGACTCCCGGAGGTACTCCTCGGCGGTCATCCCCGGAACCCGGGTCGCGGCCCGGGTCGCCACGCCGTGGAGGGAGGGACCCACGACGACCTTGTCCGGTCGCAGGGAGTGACAGACCCGGCACCCCGAGTTCTGTCCGAGGGTGGTCTCGAAGAAGAGGGCCTTCCCCCGCGCCGCGCTCGACGAGGAGGGAGCATCGACGTAGACGAGGGGCAGCACGTCGCCGGGTTCGAGACCGACGGTGTCGTCGAAGACGACGAACCACCGGTCCCGGTCCTTCCGGTCGGCGAGCTCGACCCGGATCCTCCGGGTACCCGGCTCGAGGGGGATCCGCTCGTAGGCCACGGACCGGAGGTCCCCGTCGATCTCGGCGAGGGGATAGGTCTCGTCGAGGACCACCTCCCCGTCGACGGTGACCCGGAGCCGGCTCTCGGCTCCTTCGGCGAGGTCTTCGGGGAGGTCGAGCCCTCGGATCGGGGCACCGCCTCGATGGTCGAGCGCGATCGTCACCATCGCCCGCGACGCGTCGGGGGGCGTGTAGGGCACCGAGGCGGCGGCGACCGACAGGAGGCTCGCGGCGGCGACGACGGCCACGACCCGGAGGAGCGACCATGCCCGGGGCCGGCGCTCGGGGTCGGCGACGGGTTGGTGGCCGGGATCGTCGAGGGCCCGATCGAACTCGGGCGGCGCCACCCAGTCGGTGGCGATGGAGCGACCGACGTACCGACGGTTGAGCCGAGGGACCCGGGTGCGGTCGAGTCGGGCTTGTTCGAGGACGTTTCCCTCCCGGTTCGCACAGTCCGCCGGCGGACAGCCGACGACCTGCACCGAACCCGCCCCGGCGTCGAAGGCGGCGCCGACGACGCTCGGCGGCACCATGCCGGCGCAGATCACCGGGATGACGTGGACCGGCTCGTCGCCGTCCCGCACGGCCTCCCCGAGGCGGTCGCCGCCGACGTAGAGGGCATGCCGCTCACAGATGTAGACGAGCCGTGGCGAGGATCCGGTCGCCGCCAGGCGCTGCGTCTCCTCCCACAGCGGCTCCACCGGGAGCTCCCCGAGGGTGAGGGCCTCCACCGGGCACGAGCCGATGCAGATCCCACAGGACACGCAGCGATCGGGGGTGACGACGGCGAGCTGGTGGTGCTCGCCGTCGTCACGAGGGACCATCTCCAGCGCGCCGTAGGGACAGTCCACCGCGCAGAGGGTGCAGCCGGTGCAGCGGTCCTCGTGGACGACGATCGCCGGGAGGGGAGGGCGACGGAGCACCCAGGGGAGGGCGGTCACGACGACGGCGACGGCGACGAAGGCGATCCAGACGAGGCTCGGGCGCCCGAGCTCGAGGCCCGGGGGGAGGAGGAAGAGGTAGAAGGGATCGAAGGGGAAGTCGGCGGGGAGGCGGGTCGGGTCGAAGGGCGGCAGCATCCCGAGGGGCCAGACGACGGCGACGACGACGATGGCGAGACCGACGACGACCATCCAGTACCGGGGCGGGAGGAGGAGGGGTCGGGCGAGCCAGCGAACGTGGTAGTAGAGGAGCACGCCGACGCCGATCGTCAGCCCCACGTGGACGAAGAACAGGAGGAGGAGGAACGGCCATCCGGTCTCGGCCACCGGGGTGAGGAGGTTGTCGATGAGGAAGTCGACGCCCACCCGGGTGCCGCCGACGGTCTCGACGAGCAGGTCGTTGAGGGCCTGGGCGCGGCGGTCCCAGATGAGCCAGTAGCCCGAGACCCCGGCGACCCAGAGGAACACCATCATCACCACCCCGGTGACCCACGCCGGCCACCGGGCCCCCCGGAAGCGGTCCTGGACGAGCATCCGCCAGCCGTGGAGGAGGGAGGTGACGACGAGGGCGTAGGCGGCGTACCGGTGGACGCCGCGGACGATCCGTCCCACGAAGTTCGCCTCGAGCCGGCGCACCGCCTCGTAGGAGGCTTCGAAGCCGTACTGGAAGAAGAAGGTGACGTAGAGGCCGGTGGCGACCACGACGAGGAAGAGGAACACCGACAGGGTGCCGGTGTGGTAGAGGGGGTTGAGCCGCGGAGAGCCGACGGCCCGCTCCACCGGGCGCTCGGCTCGCAGCGTCCACCGCTCGGCGGTCGCGAGGACCCTCCGCACCCTCGTACCGGTGCGGAGGGCCCAGTCGACCGCGGGGCCCAGGATCGGGCTCGTCGTCTTCAAGCTACGGCGTGAAGGGCGGCGAGGTCGGCGCCATCCCGCCGATCTTGTCGATGAGCTGGGGGCCGTAGGCGAGGATGATGAGCACCGCGGCGCCCACGAGCCACGGCATCCACCGGTCGAGCCAGACCGGGACCTGCTGTTCGTCGTCGATCGACTCGGCGACCGGGACGTCCACGTACTCGCCCTCGGGGAGGCGGGTCGATCGGAAGGCGGTGACGGCGACGACCACCACGGCGGTCATGAGGCCGATCCACATGAGGGTCCCGCCGAACCCGACCCGCCACAGGTGACCGGTCCACTCGGGCGGCACGTAGGGGGCGAGGCCGAGGGTGGTACGGCGGGGTGCCCCGAGGAGGCCCACGGTGTGCATCGCGTTCGAGAAGATGAGCATCCCGACGAAGTACGTCCAGACGCCCACGAGCGCCGTCTTCGGGCTCCACAGGGGTTTGCGGGTCAGGTGCGGGACGAGCCAGAAGGCGATGCCGACGAAGGACAGGGTCACCGCCGAGCCCACCGTGAGGTGGAAGTGGCCCGGCACCCACGCCGTGTTGTGGAGCACGAGGTTGACGTTGTAGGAGGCGTTCGCCAGGCCGCCGATCCCGCCGAAGACGAAGAGGATCCCGGCGAGGAGCTGGGCGGTCACCGACGGGTTCTTCCACGGCAGGGCCTTGATCCAGGCGAGGCGCCCCGTCCCGCCCCGCTTGCGGGCGCCGTACTCGAGGCTCGCGATCACCGTGAAGAAGGTGAGGAGCGAGGGGAAGAACACCGAGAAGGTGAGGATCGAGTGGATGTACTTCCAGCCCGAGGGGATCCCCGGGTCCACGAACTGGTGGTGGAAGCCCAGGGGCGTCGAGAGGATGAGGAAGAGCCAGAAGGCGAGGCGGGCGAGGGAGTTCGAGAAGAGCTTCCCGTCCACCTGCTTCGGCAGCATCCCGTACCACGACACGTAGGCCGGCAGCAGCCAGAAGTAGACGAGGGGGTGGCCGGTGAACCAGAAGAACGTCCGCGACAGGAGCGGATCGACCCCGTCGGCGAGCCCGATCGACCACGGCAGGAGCAGCCCGAGGATCTCGGCGGCGACGCCGAGGGTGGCGATCTGCCACAGCACCATGGTGATGAGCGCGGCGAGGACGATGAACGGGGTCCGGGTGGTGCCGTGCTCCTTGCGCCACCGCCAGTAGGTGACGTAGAAGCCCCAGCCCTCGATCCAGCTCCCGACGACGACGAGGGTGAGGCCCACGTAGAACCACGTGTTCGCCTCCATCGGCGGGTAGAAGGTGTAGAGCACCGTCGCCTTGTTCAGGAGGATCGGGATCGCCGCGGCGACGAGGCCGACGACCATCATCCAGAACCCGAGCCGGTTGAGCCACGGCAGGGCGAGGGGTCGCTGGAGGCCTCGGATCACCACGAGGGTCAAGAACCCGGTGATGAAGAACGTCGTCCAGATGAGGGCGTTGAGCACCCCGTGGAGGGTGAGGCCCTGGTAGTACGACTGGATCCCGAACCGTTCGAGGGACGGGTAGAGGTCGAGGCCGGCGTGTTCGAGGGCCTGGAGGGGTCCGAAGAGACTCCCGATCACGAGCGCCGAGAAGGCGATCACGAGGTGGAGTCCGACGAACCGGCGGTCCTCCTTCGTGAGGGGGTAGACCGGCGACGTGGTCGTTGCGATCGTCATGCGTTCCCTCCCGGTTCGGTCACCGTCACCGAGCCCGCCATGACCGCGTGGCCGAGCCCGCAGTATTCGGTGCAGATGTACGAGTAGGTGCCGGGCTCCTCGAAGGTCGTCGTGAGCTTCGACACCTGCCCGGGCAACGCCATGAAGTTGACGTTCGTGTCCTGGAGCTTGAAGCCGTGCTGGACGTCGGTGGAGGTCACGTAGAAGGTCACCCGTGCCCCGACGGGCACCTCGAAGGTGTTCGGGACGAAGGAGAACCGGGAGGCGAGGATGTAGACCTCGTACTCCTCACCGGGCACGAGTTCCCGAACGCCGGGATTCGACCAGGGCGCCTCCTGGGCGACCGTGCGGGGGTCGACGCGCTGCTCCTCGGTGGGCACCTGGATGCCGAGCATGAACCCGGCGATCGCCACGGCCACCCCGAAGACGACGAGGAGCATGATCGAGGCGACGATCCAGTTCCGTTCCGCAGGGTCGACGTGGAGCTCTTCGGTGGTCATGTCGTCGCACCTCGCAGCACGAGGATCGCCCAGACGGAGAACCAGAGGGTCGCCGTCAGCAGGACGAAGAGGATCGACAGGGTGATCGTGCCGACGGGTCGGAAGCGCTCGACCTCCGACCGTTCGACGTCAGGGGGCATCGGGTCCTCCCTTCCTCCGTTGCCTGGCTTCGCGAGTCGCGTCGCCCGGTGATGCGGGCCGGTGGAAGAATCCCACGGCGTCGCCGCTCCGGATATGGTCGAAAGACCCTACCTCGCCGGGTCCTCCGCGTCGGGTAACCTCGGCGCCATGACGACGATCCGACGCCTCACCGACTCCTGCCTGCTCGTCGCCGCCGAGGTGGGCCCGGTGCTCTTCGACCCCGGTTTCCACACCTTCGGGCATCTCGATCTCGCCACGATCGGCGAGGTCCGGTACGTGGCGATCACCCACGAGCATCCCGACCACGTCCACCCGGAGTTCGTCACCTGGCTCGTCGACCGCTCCTCGGAGGTGACGGTCCTCGCCAACGACGCGGTGGCCGGACTCCTCGAGCCCCACGGCGTCGAGGTGGAGACCTCCGTCCCCGAGGGCTTCACCGCCGAGGACGTCCTCCACGAGCGCCTCCCCAACGGGACCGCCCCGCCGAACCGGGCCTGGACGGTGGGGGAGGTCTTCACCCACCCCGGGGACAGCTACCAGCCCTCCCACACCGCCCCGGTCCTCGCCCTGCCCCTCGTCACTCCCTGGGGCTCGATGACCGCGGCCGTCGAGTTCGCGAGGCGGCTCCGGCCCCGCTACGTCGTCCCGGTCCACGACTTCTACCTCTCCGACACCGGGCGGGCGAAGATCTCCGGGATGGCCGCCGGCGTCCTCGCCGAGGCCGGGATCGAGCTGCTGCCCCTCGACTGGGGGGACGAGACGACCCTCTGAGTCGGTTCAGTCCTCGAGGGCGAGGTCGAGGCAGACGTGGGCGAGGGGGTCGAACCAGCCGTCGACCTTCGGGTGGAGCTCGCAGTCCTCCTCGAGGCGTTCGACGGCGGCACGGGTGCCCTTCCCGTAGTCGCCGTCGATCGGTCCCGAGTACAGTCCCGCCTCCCGTAGGGCCTCCTGGAGCTCCTTCACGTAGTCGGCGTCCTTCGCGAGGGCCTTCGCCATCGCCAGACCCGTCTGGGGCCCGTACTCGCCGTCGACCTCGATGCCGGCGGCCTCCTGGAAGTCCCGGACCGCGGCCTCGGTGATCGGGCCGTAGATGCCGTCGACGACGTCGTCGAAGTAGCCGAGCACGGCGAGGTCCTCCTGCACCTTGTAGGTGAGGTCGGTGGCCTGGAGTCGAGGCTTCGTCGTCGTCGGCGCCGGGAGCGTGGTGGTCGTCGCCGTCGTGGTCGTCGTCGACGACGGGGGCGGGAGGGTGGTCGTGGTGGTCGTCGCCGTCGCCGATCCCGAGCAGGCCGCGGCGACGAGCCCCACCGCGACGATTCCCCATACGCGCCTGCGTCCCATAGGCCCTCCTCCGGCGAGGCTAGCGCCCGCGGCCCTTCCCCGTCCGGCGCCGGTACCCTCCGGGCGATGTCGTGGATCCTCCTCACCAACGACGACGGCGCGGAGTCGCCGGCGCTCGTCCCCACCGCCCGGGCCCTCGGGCGGCTCGGGGAGGTGCGGGTGGTCGTGCCCGCCTCGGAGCGGAGCTGGGTGGGGAAGGCCCTCACCCGCCACGCCCCGGTGGAGGTGGCGAGGATCGAACGGGACGGCCTCGAGATCTGGACCTGTACGGGGTATCCGGCCGACACCGTGCAGGTCGCCGTCCACGCCCTCTTCGACGAGCCTCCCCGGCTCGTCGTCTCGGGCATCAACGTCGGCTACAACCACGGAGCCGGGTTCGTGATGTCCTCGGGGACCGTCGGCGCCGCGGCGGAGGCGTGGACCGCGGGGCTCCCCGCCGTCGCCGTCTCCACCGGCACCGTCGCCGGGGACTGGCCCGAGTGGCGACGCTTCGTCCATTCGCCGGAGGCCGCCGTGGGCTGGGCGCGCCTCGCCGACACCGCGGTGGACGTCGTCGGCGACGTGGTCGCCTCGGGCCTCGCGTCGGCCGCCGACGTCGTGAGCGTGAACCTCCCCTTCGACGCCGGGCCGGAGACGCCGCGTCGGATCACCGAGGTGGCGAGGACCGGCTACGGTGCCGTCTTCCGAGGCGACGGGGACGGCAGGTTCGTCCACGGCTTCGGCGGGGACCTCGTGCCCTTCGCGCCCCTCGACGGCACCGACGTCGACGCCGCCCATCGGGGCTGGATCTCGATCACGCCCTTGCGGCTCCCCGTCGCCGCGCCGGTCGACGACGAGCTCCGGCGTCGCCTCGAGGCTCCGCCCGGTCGATGACCGGGCGCCTCGCCGCCGCCGAGGCCTATCTCCGCGCCGGATGGACCGTCGTTCCCCTCCACGGGATCGTGGCCGGCCGCTGCACCTGCGGTCGGGAGGACTGTCCTTCGCCGGGCAAGCATCCCAGGGTGCGGTGGCGTCCGTACCAGAACGAGCCATCGACCCTCGAGGAAGTGCGGAGTTGGTGGCGCCGCTGGCCGGAGGCCAACGTGGGGATCGTCACCGGGACCGTCTCGGGGGTCGCCGTCGTCGACGTCGATCCCCGCAACGACGGCGATCGGGCCCTCGACGAGCTCGAGGCCGGGTACGGGCCGCTGCCCGACACCGCCATCTCCCTCACCGGGGGCGGCGGGGAGCACCTGTGGTTCCGGCTCGACGAGCCGGTTCCCTCGGCGCTCCTCGCCGACGGCGTCGAGCTCAAGGCCGAAGGCGGGTTGGTCGTCGCTCCTCCGAGCCGCCACGTCTCGGGCGGGATCTACCGATGGCTCGCCGGCGCCGACCCGAGCCGGCGTCCCCTCGCGCCCCTCCCGGCCTGGATCGCCTCGGTGGCCGCCGGGTCCTTCCGTCGCGGCGCCGGTACCCCGCCTCCGCCGCGAAGCGACGCCGAGCGGGAGGCCTTCGCCGCCGCCTGGGCCCGGGCCGGGATCACCCTCCTGCCCGGCGACAACTACTACCGCTGCCCCTTCCACGACGACGAACATCCCTCCCTCCACGTCGACGCCGAGGGGTGCCGCTGGTACTGCTTCGCCTGCCGCATCGGCGGGGGCATCGGAGCCCTGCGTCGCCGCCTCGGCGAACCCGACGTCGGTCCCCGACGGCCTCGACGGGGATGGGTGGGGCCGCATCGAGCGGTCACCCTGTCGGGAGACCTCGAGCTGCAGGTGGTCGGCGAGTCGGCGCACCAGGACGAGCTCCTCGAGCTCACCGGCGGCCGTCGCCACCCCGGCGGGGTGGAGATGGACGCCGTCGCCGAGCTCGTCCCCGACGAGGAGCGTCGGAGCCGCATCGAGGTGTGGATCGGCGACCGGCTCGTCGGTCGACTCCGCTACGAAGACGCCGCCCGGCTCCGGCACCTCGTCGACGCGGCCGTCGAACGGTACGGCGTCGCGACGTGCCGAGCCCAGATCCGCGGCGGCTGGGACCGGGGCGACGGCGACGTCGGGAGGTTCGGCGTCGTGGTGTTCTGCGGCCCCGGGCGGGTCGCGTACGATGGAGGTCGGAAAGGAGGTGGAGATGGGACGTGAGCGTCTCACCGAGCCCCTCGTCCGGGACGGCGACGGCTTCCGGGTCGCCACCTGGGACGAGGCCCTCGACCGGGTCGCCGCGGCCTTCCGGTCGACGGTGGCGGCCCACGGGCCTCGGGCCTTCGGGATGTTCTCGTGCTCGAAGGCGACGAACGAGATGAACTTCCTCGCCCAGAAGTTCGCTCGGGTCGTCGTCGGCTCGAACAACATCGATAGCTGCAACCGCACCTGACACGCACCGTCGGTCGTCGGTCTGGCGACGGTGTTCGGTGCGGGAGGCGGAACGAGCTCCTACGAGGAGATCGAGCACACCGATCTCATCGTGCTGTGGGGCTCGAACGCCCGCGCCGCCCATCCCATCTTCTTCCACCATCTCCTGAAGGGCATCGACAACGGCGCACGGATGATCGCCGTGGATCCCCGCCGCACCGAATCGGCGGCCTGGGCCGACCTCTGGCTCGGCCTCGACGTCGGCAGCGACATCGCCCTCGCCAACGCCGTGGGCCGAGAGATCATCCACGCCGGGCTCACGAACGACGAGTTCATCGCCAGGGCCACCGTCGGATTCGACGACTACGCCGCCACCGTCGAGCCCTACACCCTCGACCGGGCCGAAGCCATCACCGGCGTCCCCGCCGAGGCGATCCGGGAGCTCGCCCACGCCTACGCGAAGGCCCCGACGGCGCAGCTCTGCTGGACCCTCGGGATCACCGAACACCACAACGCCGCCGACAACGTCTTCGCCCTCATCGACCTCGCCCTCCTCACCGGCCACGTCGGACGTTACGGGTCGGGGCTGGTCCCCATCCGCGGCCAGAACAACGTCCAGGGCGGCGGCGACATGGGGGCCCTGCCCAACAAGCTGCCCGGGTTCCAGGACGTCGCCGACGACGGGGCCCGGGCCCGCTTCGAGGAGCGGTGGGGGACGTCGATTCCTCCCGAGCCCGGGTGGCACCTCAGCCTCATGTTCGAGGCGATGGAACGCGGCGAGCTGCGGGCCCTCTACGTGATCGGCGAGAATCCCGCCCAGGCCGAGGCCGACGACGAGCGGGCCCGTCGGCTCCTCCGCGGCCTCGACGTCCTCGTCGTCCAGGACATCTTCATGACCGCCACCGCCGAGCTCGCCGACGTCGTGCTGCCCGCGGCGGCCGGCTGGGCGGAGACCGAGGGGACGGTGACCTCCTCGGAGCGGCGGGTCCAGCGGGTGCGGCGGGCCGTCGACCCGCCCGGCAACGCCCGCGACGACCTCGAGATCCTCGCCGACCTCGCCCGCCGCCTCGGCCACGACTGGGGCAACCCCACCGCCGAGAAGGTGTGGGACGAGCTGCGGTCCCTCTCGCCCATCCACGCCGGGATGAGCTACCGGCGCCTCGAGGAGCTCGGCGGACTCCAGTGGCCGTGCCCCGACGAAGACCATCCGGGCTCGAAGTTCCTCCACGGACGGCTCTGGGAGGACCCGCCTCGGGGCCCGAAGGCGCCCTTCGTCCCGGTCGAGTACCGGCCACCCGTCGACGAGCTCACCGACGAGTACCCGATCCGGCTGACGACCGGCCGGCATCTCGACTCCTACAACACCGGCGTCCAGTCGGGCCGCTACCGGTCCCCGCGGCGGATCGGCGGCACGATCGACGTCTCGCCCGAGGACGCCGCCGCCCTCGGGCTCGTCGAAGGCCGTCCGGCCCGGGTCGTCTCCCGGCGAGGCAGCGTCGTCGCTCCGGTGAGGATCGACCCGTCGCTC
>DRQR01000264.1 GCA_011371355.1 Actinomycetota bacterium | reverse complement strand
GGGAGCGACGGTCTCGGGTGACGAGCCCCTTCCGCTCCAGGGTGTTGACGACGCTCGAGATCGTCGCCCGGGACACCCCCGAGAGGACGGCGAGGCGGGCCGGCGCCACGTCGGGCTCCACCCAGAGGCAGAAGAGCACTCGAAAGCCCGCCCAGGTGACGCCCTCGGGTCGGTAGACGTGGGCGTCGAAGTCCCGGAGGAGCCGGTTGACGACCCGGATCATGTCGAAGACCGCCGCCATCACCTCGTCGTCGACCTCGAGGCCGTCGGAGACGGGACGGGCGAGCGCGGCCTTCTCGAAGGCGAGGGGATCGACGGTCATGGTGTCGTCATGGTAGAGGGCCGGCGCTCCCCCGCCGGGTTTCAGCGCGTCGGGTAGGAGAGCTCGACGAGCTCCTCGGAGCGTTCCCAGAGGCGCCGCCGCAGCGCCTCGTCGTCGACGAGGGGGTTCCAGGGGACGGGCCTCGAGTCGAAGAAGTAGCGTCCGGTGAGGGGTTCGAGGTCGGGCTCGGTGGCGAGGTGGACGCCGGTGGCCGCGCCCTCCTCGGGGCTCCGCAAGCGGAAGCGCTGGAGTCGCCAGATGAGCCCGGCCAGGGGAGCGTCGCCGTCTTGGGCCATGCGGGTCCACACGTAGCCGGGATGGAAGGAGTAGGCGGTCGGGCCTTGGGGGTAGCGACGGGCGAACTCGGCGGCGAACATCACGTTCGCGAGCTTCGACCGGGCGTAGACGGCCATCTGGCGATACCGACCTTCCCACGTGGTGAGCCGGTCGACGTCGAGGGACTTCGGGAACTCGTGGGCGTTCGAGGCGGTGACGACGATCCGGCCGTCGGCGCGGACGTGGGGGAGGAGGAGCCCGGCGAGGAGGAAGTGGCCGAGGTGGTTCGTCGCCATGACGAGCTCCCACCCGAGGTCGTTGGTGGTGTAGCGGGAGAGGAACACCCCGGCGTTGAGGAGGAGGACGTCGACGACCCCGTGGGTCTCGAGGTAGCGTTCGGCGGCCGCCCGCACCGAGGCCGGGCTGGCGAGATCCAGGGCGAGGCGCCCGATCCGGAACCCGGTCTCGTCCTCGAGCTCGGCGGCGACCGCGTCGAGGCGCGGCAGGTCCCTCCCCGCGATCGTCACCTCGGCGCCGCGTCGGGCGAGCTCGGCGGCCATCGCCCGGCCGATCCCCGAGTACCCGCCGGTGACGAGCACCTTGCGCTCTGCGATCCACCGGCCCATCGCCCTCCTTCCACCGGCCGACCGATCGTACCCCCGTCGGAGCGCAGCTCAGTCCTCGCCGGGGCGAGCCCAGTCGGCCACCCGGAGGTCGTCGGTGAGGACGGCGGCGGTGACCGTCGTCGTGACCGCCACCACGCAGAGCGCCGCCGTGCCCAACACGAGGTACATCACGAGGAGCTGGACGACGACCGCGTCGATGGGATCGACCCCGGCGAGGAGCAGGCCGGTCATCGCCCCGGGGAGGGCGATGAGACCCACCGCCTTCGTCCGCTCGACCTGGGGGACGATCGCCATTCGGGCGGCCCGGGGGGCCATGAAGCGCACCACCTTCGGACGGTCGAAGCCCAGCGCCAGCAGGCCCTCGATCTGCCGCCACTCGTCGCGGCAGCGGGATACGGCCTGTTTCGCCCCGAGCACCGCCGCAGGCACGGCGTTCCCCACGGTGATCCCTCCGACGACGACGAGGGCGACGGCGTCGAAGGGCAGCACCCCGAAACCGAAGACCGTCCCGACGCTGACGAGCACCGACGCGGCGACCGCGGCGAAGGTCGCCGTCGTCAGGCGGGGCAGTCGCAGGCCGATGCGGCGAGCGACGACGACCGTGGCGACGACCACCATCCCCGCCAACCAGATCGACGCCCAGATCACGGCCGAGGTCGAGCCGAAGATCCAGACGAAGACGAGGCCGACGGCGAGGAGTTGGGCGGCGGCGCGGAGGGCGGCGACGACGAGCTCCCGCTCGATGCCGAGCCGGAGCCAGGCGGCGAGGAGGAGGGAGAGGGCGACGAGGGAGAGCGACGCCGCCACCGCCGGCCAGCCGACGACCTCCACGTGACTCCTCTCCTCGGGGGTCCCGATTGTCGCAGACGCCCTCAGAGGGTCCGGAGCGCCTCGGTGGGACTCACCCGGGCCGCCCGGAGCGCCGGATAGAGGCCGGCCACCGCGCCGATCGCCGTCGCGGCGACGATGCCGCCGGCGATCGCGACTCGGGGAACGAGGACGGCCCACCCCTGGCTCGTGGCGTAGACGATGGTGATCGCCGCGCCGAGGAGCACCCCGCCCACCCCGCCGAGGGTGGACAACATCGACGCCTCGCCGAGGAACTGGAGGGCGATGTGGCCTCGGGTGGCACCGAGGGCGCGTCGGAGTCCGATCTCGCCGCGCCGCTCGAGGACGGAGATCACCATGACGTTGGCGATACCGACCCCGCCCACCAGGAGGGCCACGGCGCCGAGGCCGAGGAAGAGGCGGGTGAAGGCGACGTCGGCGGCCTCCCGGGCCTCGAGCGCGTCCGAGGGCCGGGACACCTCCACCTCGTCGGGGTTCTCCGGGTTCACCGTCGCCGCCATGACGCCCCGGACGGCGTCGATGTGCTCGGGTCTCGTCCGGACGTAGAGGGCCGAGGGTACGCCGTCGAAGTCGAGGAACCGCGTCGCCGCGCCCTCGCCGACGAGGGCGGCACGGTCGAGGTCGGGGGAGAGGTCGAGGGTCTCCATGATCCCCACGACGGCGAACCAGTGGCCTCCGAGCCACACCCGCGGTGCCTCTCCGAGGTGCCGGATCCCGAGCCGCTCGGCGGCCACCGAGCCGAGGACGACCACCGGGTAGTCGGCCGGCGCCTCGTCGAGGAACACCCCCGCGGCCATCCGACCCTGCAGGGTCCGAAGGAGGTGGGGTTCGGCGACCTTCACCGTGAGGCCGGCCGTCTGCTCGGAGGGGACGAGGTCGGTGCGATACACCTTCGCCTCGGTGTCGCCCACCGCCGCGACCTGCTCGACGGGCCCGATCCGGGACACCATCGCCGGGGCTTCGACCGGGAGCTCGCCGGAGCCCAGCCCGATGCCGCGACCCGCCTCGACCCGGAGGAGGTTCGTTCCGAGCCGGTCGAGGCGGGCGATGAGCTCGGAGCGGGACGACTCGGAGAGGCCGAGGACCGCCACCATGGCGCCGACGCCGATCATGATCCCCAGGGCCGACAGGAGGCTGCGGAGCCGCCGGGTGCGCAGGCCGACCACCGCGGTGCGCACCGCGTCGGAGGGGGTGAGGCGGGATCGCTCTCGGGCGTGGGTGGTCATGGGGCCGGCACCGCGGGTGCGACGATCCTGCCGTCCCGGAGCCGGACGCGGCGGGGAAAGGCGTCGGCGATCTCCTCGTCGTGGGTGATGACGACGATCGTCGTCCCCGCCTCGTTGAGGCGTCGCAGGAGCTCGACGATCTCCCGACCGGTGGCCGAGTCCAGGTTGCCGGTCGGTTCGTCGGCGAGGACGATCGCCGGCGCGCCGACGACGGCCCGGGCGATCGCCACCCGCTGCCGTTCTCCCCCCGACAGCTTCGTGGCGAGGTGGTGCGCGCGGTGGGTCAGACCCACTCGGTCGAGGGCCTCGGCGGCGAGGGCCCGGCGGCGGCGCAGGGGGACGCCGCGGTAGAGGAGGCCGTCGGCGACGTTGTCGAGCGCGGTCGCTCCCGGGAGGAGGAAGAACCGTTGGAAGACGAACCCGACGTGGTGGGCCCGGAGTGCGGCGAGGCGTCGGTCGGAGAGGGTGGCGACGTCGACGCCGGCGACCGAGACGGTGCCCCGGGTGGCCCGCTCGAGGGTGCCCATGACGTGGAGGAGGGTGGACTTCCCCGAACCGGACGGCCCGACGATCGCGACGAGCTCGCCTCGGGTGATCCGGAGATCGATCCCGTCGAGGGCGCGAACCGGCGGGGTGCCCGGGTAGGTCTTCTCCACTCCGACGAGTTCGAGGACCGCCTCGGTCACGGCACCACCACCTCGTCTCCCACGTCGAGCTCGCCGACCACCTCGACGAGCCCGTCGGCGAAGGTGCCGGGGACGACGGCGACGAGCCGGGTGCGGTCCCCGTCGACGAGCTCGACGGCGTAGCCGCCCTCGGCGAGGGCGACGAGTGCGGTCACCGGGACGGCGAGGACGTCCTCGGCGCGTTCCCTCTCGAAGACGACCGTGACCGGTGCCTCGTCGAGGCCGGCGCCGACGGTGGGGTCGTCGAGGTCGATCTCGACGTCGAAGAAGGTGCCGTCGGGGGTGCGGCGGGCGACGGCTCCCACCGAGGTCACGGTGCCGGGGGTCTCGGTCCCGTCGGGGAGCTCGACGACGACCGGGTCGCCGGCGGCGAGGAGCCCCTGGTCTTCGCCGGGGAGGAGCGCGGTGACCTTCGTCTCGGTGGTGGAGGTCGTCGCGACCACGGTGCCGTCGCCGATCGGGGCTCCGGGGGCGACGGGGACCTCCACGACGCGGATCGGGTCGGGGACGAAGACGATCCTGCCGAGCTCGACGATGCCCGAGTCGTCGAGGCCGAGGTCCTCCTGCCAGGCCCGGACCGCGTCGCGGGTGGCGGCGGTGAAGTCGCCGTCCACCTCGAGCTCGGGGTCGTAGCCGGCGTCGACGAGCATCCGCTCGAGCTGCTCGACGTCTCGCCCGTCGGCGCTCCTCGTGCTCAACGGCCGGTACATCGGCACCGCGCCGGCGGCGAGGACCACCGGGGTGTCGTCGACCCGATAGAGCACGTCGCCGGGAACGTAGGTCGTGCCCGGTTCCGGGGGGTCGGTGAGCGTTCCGGGCAGACGGTTCACCACCGGGTCGGCCGCCACGAACCCGAGGGAGCCGTCGAGATCCCCGGTGACGACGAGGTCGGTGCGGCGGACGGGCACCGTGGCGAGGGCGGGGTCCGGCTCGACGGGCGTCGTTTCGACGTCGTCTCCGGCGAGCCCGAGGACCACGGCGGCGGCGATCGAGGCGCCGACGAGGGCGAGGGCGGCGAGGAGCCGCTTCACTCGTCTCCTCCCCGGCCCACCCGCGGTCCGTCGAGTCCGGCGTCGGTGAAGACGTGTTCGCAGGCGTCGTTGGCGGCGACGAAGTCGGGGTCGGTCGGGTCGATCTCCTTCCCGAAGACCCCGCCTGGCCGCCCGAAGCTACGGAGCCCGTCGGAGAGGTCCGGGTCGGGGAGGTCGTAGCCGTGGTCGCGCATGCAGGCCGCGTACTCGACGAGGGTGTCCTCGAGTTCGGTGAGGTCCCCGTCGAAGGGGCCGAGGGCGACGCCCTCGAGGTGGACGACGCAGTCGTCGAAGGCCGCCCTGGCCGCGTCCCGGTCGACGTCGGGATCCGTGGGGGGTTCGATCCGGAGGTTGCCGTCGGCGTCGACGGTGGGGTCGGGCATCGGCACGCCCCGGTCCCGCATGCACTGGGCGAAGGCGAGGAGGGCCTCTTCGTCGTCGCGGACCGCGTCGGCGGCCGCGGTCGTGGCCGTGGTGGGGTCGTCCCGCAGGGTGGCGACGCCGTCGGTGGTGTCGGCGGAGCCCGAGGCGCACGCCGCGGCGGCGAGGACGAGCCCGACGGCGAGGACGAGGATTCGACGCATGGGTACTCCTTCGATGCGGCCACCGAGAAGGCAACCACGCTCGGACGGTTACCGGCCCGATCTGGGATGAGAACCTCCTGAGATTCGCCGACCCGGCCCTCGGAGATCCCCGCCCGGACCGTATCGTGTGGCCGTGGACCGGAGGATCCTCGTCGTCGAGGACGATCCCGCGGTGCGGGAGGCCGTCGAACGCGCCCTTCGGTACGAGGGGTACCTCGTCGAGACCGCCGCCGACGGCGCCCGGGCCGTCGACCTCGTCGAGGCCGATCCTCCCGACGTGGTCGTCCTCGACCTCATGATGCCGGTGCTCGACGGTCTCGAGGCCTGCCGCCTGCTCCGGGCACGAGGCCACGACGTGCCCATCCTCGTCCTCACCGCCCTCGCCGACGTCGGGGACCGCGTCGCCGGTCTCGACGCCGGCGCCGACGACTACCTCGTCAAGCCCTTCGCCCTCGAGGAGCTCCTCGCGAGGATCCGGGCGCTCCTGCGACGGGCCGACGGTGCGGTCACCGAGGTGCTGCGGGTCGCCGATCTCGTCATGGACGTCGCCGCCCGACGGGTGACCCGGGACGGCGAGGAGCTCCACCTGACGAAGACCGAGTTCGAGCTCCTCGAGCGGCTCCTGCGCTCGGCGGGCCGGGTGGTCGAGCGTGAGGCCCTCTACCGGGACATCTGGGGGATCGACTTCGAGACGACGTCGAACCCCCTCGACGTCTACGTCGGGTATCTCCGGCGGAAGACCGAGGCCGGCGGCCGACCCCGCCTCGTCCACACGGTACGGGGGGTCGGGTACGTGGTGCGAGAACCGTGAGTCTCCGTCGCCGCCTCGGGCTCGTCTCGGCGGCTTCCGTGGCCGTGGCGGTGGTGGCCGTGGCCGCCGCCGCCTTCGTCGTCGCCCGCGGCGAGCTCCTCGCCGAGGTCGACGCGAGCCTCGTCGAACGCATGGAGGTCGTCGCCCGGGCCGCCGACGCCCCCGGCAGGATCCGCGGCCCGCTCGGGCCACGACCCTTCCTGGGACCGCCGGGGGGTCGGCCGACCTTCGACACGGTCTACTACCGGCTCACGCTCCCCGACGGGACCGCGCTCGCCCCTCCCGAACAGGAGCTCGAGCTTCCCTCGCCCGAGGAGGTCGGGGCGACCCCGACGATCACCGACCTCCGGGTGGACGGCGTCCACCTCCGCATGATCACCGGCCGGGTGCCGGGGCTCGGTGTCGTCCAGATCGCCCGTCCCCTCGCCGAGGTCGACGCGGCCCTCGCCGGTCTCGGGCTCGTCCTGTCGGGCATCGGCCTCCTCGGTACCCTCGCCGCGGGGGTCCTCGGTGCCTGGGTGGCCCGGTCGACGCTCCGGCCGGTGGCCGAGCTCACCGCCGCCGCCGAGGAGGTCGCCGCCACCGGGGAGTTCCGGCATCGGGTCGACGTCGATCGGGAGGACGAGCTCGGTCGCCTCGCCCGTGCCTTCGACCGGATGCTCGGAGCCCTCGACGCCTCCCGGGAGCAGCAGCGACGTCTCGTCCGGGACGCCGGTCACGAGCTGCGGACCCCCCTGACGTCCCTCCGGACGAACATCGAGCTCCTCGCCCGCGCCGAGGACCTCCCCGAGGAGGATCGGCGGGCGCTCGTGGCCTCCCTCGAGGCCGAGGTCGGCGAGCTGTCCCGGCTCGTCGCCGAGATCGTCGAGCTCGCCGCCGACCGGGAACGGGACGAACCACCGGGGCCGGTGGATCTCGGCGCGCTCGCCGCCGAGGCCGCCGAGCGATGGGCGCGACGGACCGGGCGGCGGATCGAGGTCGTCGCGGAGCGTCCCGGCGTGGTCGAGGGGCGGGAGCCGGCGTTGCGACGGGCCGTCGACAACCTCCTCGACAACGCCCACAAGTTCGGGCCCGCCGACGGGACGATCACCATCGAGGTCCGGGGGGGTCGGCTTCGGGTCGTCGACCGGGGACCGGGCATCCCCGCCTCGGAGCGGGAGCGGGTCTTCGACCGCTTCTACCGCGGTCCGGCCGCCCGAGCCGCCCCCGGCTCGGGGCTCGGGCTCGGCATCGTCGCCCAGGTCGTGGCCGACCACGGCGGCGGGGTCTTCGTCGAGGAACCCGAAGGCGGGGGGGCCGCGGTGGGCTTCGAGCTCCCGACCGTCGGCTGAGGGACTCGACGGCTCTCAGGTCCTTCTCAGGTTCTCTTCACACTCTGCTGACCTCCGCCTCCCACCATGGCGTCAGCGAGGTCGACGGAAAGGAGCGACACGATGAAGCGCATCCTCGCAACCCTGCTGGCCACGACGGTGCTCGTGGGAGGCGCGACCGCCGTGACGGTGGTCTCCATGTCTCCGGCGGTCGCCGAGGAGGCCGAAGCGGCCGGGCCGCAGCACCGCCGGGGGGCGATCCTCCGGGAGGCCCTCGACGAGCTCGTCGCCGACGGCACGCTGACCCAGGAGCAGGCCGACGCGGTGGCGACGAAGGTGAAGGAGAAGGTCGCCGAGCGGAGGCATCGTCGCCGCGGGATCATCCGCCGGCTCGCCGAGGACGGGCAGATCACCGCCGAGGAACTGGCGAGCCTCCCCGAGGGGCATCCCCTCCGTGATCCCGACGGACCGGCCGCCGAGTACCTCGACGACGGCGTCCTCACCCTCGAGGAGCTGAAGGCCATCCGAGAGGCGTTCGTCGCCCAGCGGAAGGCCGACGGCTGAGACGTCCGACGAGGACCGTGGGACCCCGGGGCCACCTCGGGGTCCCACGGTCGCGTAGGGTGGCGCCATGGCCGATCTCCGTGGGGAGCTCCTCGACGCCTGGCGGGCCGGCGTGGCCGCGGTCGAGCCGGCCCGCTGCGTCCTCGAGGCCGTCGAGGTCGCCGACGGCACGGTCGTGGCCCGTGGCTCGGTGGTCGCCCGGCCTCGTCGAGTGGTCGTCGTCGCCTTCGGGAAGGCGGCCCCGGCGATGGCCCGGGGGCTCGCCGAAGGTCTCGACGGGTTGCCCTCCACGGGGGTGGTCGTCGCTCCCGAGGCGACGGCGGGGCCTTGGCCGTCGATCGTCGCCGGTCATCCCGTTCCGGACGCCGGCAGCGTCCTCGCCGGCCGTCGCGTCCTCGAGCTCGCCGCGGCCGCCGGGCCCGACGACCTGCTCGTCTGCTGCATCTCGGGAGGCGGCTCGGCCCTCGTCGAGGTGCCCGCCGAGGGCCTCGAACTCGGTGACCTCGTCGCCACCACCGAGCTCCTCCTCGGGGCGGGGGCTCCCATCGACGAACTCAACGCCGTTCGCAAGCACCTGTCCGCCGTCAAGGGCGGCCGCCTCGCCGAGGCGGCCCGGCGGACGACCCTGCTCACCCTCGTCCTCTCCGACGTGGTCGGGGATCCCCTCGACGTCATCGCCTCGGGTCCGACCGTGCCGGATCCGACCACCTACCGCGATGCCCTCGACGTCGTCGACCGTCACGGACTCCGGGACCGACTGCCGGGCCGCGTCGTGGCCCACCTCGAGGCGGGTGCGTCGGGTCTCCTCCCCGAGACGCCGAAGCGGCCCCACCCACGTCAGACCATCGAGGTCGTCGGGAACGGACCGAGGGCGGCCCGCGCCGCGGTGGAGCGACTCCGCCGAAGGGGGATCACCGCCCGGGTCGTCGAGACGACCCTCGCTGGGGAGGCCCGGGACGTCGGCGCCCGGGTCGCCGTCGCTCGCCTGGAGGTCGCCGTCGGGGTCTACGCCGGGGAGACGACGGTCACCGTCCGGGGCGACGGCCGGGGTGGCCGGAACCAGGAGGCCGCCCTCGCCGCTGCCCTCGCGTTGGAGGGCACCGACGGGATCTTCCTCGCCGCCGGCACCGACGGGATCGACGGACCCACCGACGCCGCCGGAGCCCTCGTCGACGGGGGCACGATCGCCCGGGGCCGCGCCGCCGGGCTCGATCCCTACGAGCACCTCGCCCGCAACGACGCCTACGCCTTCCTCGCCGCCGCCGGCGACCTCGTCGTCACCGGCCCCACGGGCACGAACGTCGCCGACCTGTGGCTCGCCCGACCTCCGAGACCGCGGATCCGGTAGGCGTACTGGCCGCACGTCGAAGGGATGCGGCAGGTCACCGGGGAGACACCGTCGGGGGTTCGGCGGACGGTGTCCGAGTGCGGGGAGGGCTTCGCGAGTCTTCGGGGATCGGACGGCGGGGCGCGCAATCCTCGTGGTGATTCGGAAAAAAGCGTTGTTTCAGGTAGCATGGAACACGCGTGATACTGAAACATCAGCGGAGCTCATGTCGCCCACCATCTTCCCGTCGCCTCCACCCCCGGCCACCGAGAGCGAGTTCCTCGCACTCATGGACCGGGCCCTCGCGTCGCGGCTTCCCGGGGGATGGTCCCTCGAGACCGAGACCGAGCCGGTCGTCGACGACCGGCTGAGGGTGGACGCCGTCGTCTGGCTGAAAGCACCCGACGGAACCCAGGCACCGATCGTCGTCGAAGTCAAGCCGTACCTGCCCTCGATCCGGGCCGTCCGCTCGGCCGCCGACCTGCTGGGACGGTATCTCCGAGCCTTCGAGGACCGCGGGGTCGACCCTTGCGGGGTTCTCGTGAGCTCCTATCTCAGCCCCTCCGCTCGTGAGCTCCTCATCGACCGTGGGCTCGGCTTCATCGATGCCACCGGGAACGTCCGAGTGGTGTGCGGCAAACCGGCCGTGTTCGTCGAGAGCTCGGGTGCGAACCGTGACCCATGGCACCGGTCGTCGGGACTGCGGTCGCTCAAGGGACCCGCGGCTGGCGTGGCCGTTCGTGCCCTGGTCGACTTCGTTCCGCCGTATGGGATCCGCGAGCTCGCCGAGCGAACCGGTGTCTCCGCCCCGACGTTGTCCCGGGTCGTCGAGCTCCTCGAACGGGAGGGGCTCGTGGAGCGGGAACCTCGCGGTCCGGTGGAACACCTCGACTGGGAGGGAACGATCCGAAGGTGGACTGCCGACTACGGCGTCACCGAGACGAACCGGGTCGCCGCCTACCTCGAACCCCGGGGCCTCCCTGCGCTCGCAAACAAGCTCCGCACGCTGGAGCGCCGCTACGCCCTCACCGGATCGATGGCGCTCCCCGAGGACGTCTCCGTCGCGCCCGCCCGCCTCGCCATGATCTACACCCGAGATGCCGCCGGACTCGCATCGGAACTCGACCTCCGGCCCACCGAGACAGGCACCAATGCACTCCTCCTCGAACCCTTCGACGACGTGGTGTTCGTCAGGACGGTGGAACGTCGAGGCCTCGTCGCGGTTGCCTGCTCCCAGCTCGCGGCCGATCTGCTGACCGGGCCGGGACGCGCTCCGAGCGAAGGCGAGGAGCTGCTGGCATGGATGAAGGACCACGAAGATGCCTGGCGCACCCGACCCTGAGTACGTCCAGGCACGCCGGGTGCTCCTCGACGTCCTCGGGATCCTCGCACCGCACCTTCCGGGGCTGACCCTCGTCGG
>DRQR01000263.1 GCA_011371355.1 Actinomycetota bacterium | reverse complement strand
CGAACCCGATCACCTACGAGACGGTGAACGCCGCCTTGGGCTTCGACCTCACCGAGTACCTCGATCAGGTCCCCGAGCCCATCCGACCCCGCATCGAGACGCCGGGCGCGGCCCCGCCGGTGATCGCGAGGGACGACGAGCCCGAACGGGTCTTCGTCGCCGGCGGCGGCGAGACCGACCGGGAAGGTCCTCGACTCCCCACGGCGGCCCTCCCCTGGCTCGGCGCCGTCGTGGTCGCCGTCGCCGTGGTCGGCGCCGTCCCCGCCGTGAAGTGGTACCGGCGACGGCGGCGCCTCGCCCGGCTCCGTCGCGGCGACATCACCGCGGCGTGGGAGGACATCGTCGCCCGCCTCGAAGACCTCGGCGACCCTCCCGATCCCGCCGCGACGCCCCTCGAGGCGGCACGGGCCCACGGGGAGGAGCTCGTTCCCCTGGCCGCCCTCTACTCCCAGACGATCTACGGGGGCGTGGCCACCGACGATCGGCGACGCCTCGCCGCCACGGTGGCCTATCGACGGACCCTCGCCGCGATCGCGGAGCGGTACCCCGCCGGCCGTCGTCTCGCCGCCTGGTATCGGGTGCGGTGGCCCCGGCTCAGCCGGTCTCGGCTTCCTCGGCGACGTCCTCCTCGACCTTCCTGAGCAGATCGAGGAACTGCTCCCGGTCGAGTTCGAAACGGGTGACGTCCTCTTCGACGGTGCGAGCGATCTCGTCGATGGCGACGAAGAAGGCGAGCTGGCCCTGCCGGAGGGCGTCGAGGAGCTCGTCGTCGTTCTTCGCGACGTAGAAGATCGACTGACCGTCGGTGACGAGCCGGACCTCGGCGAGATGCTCGTCGAGGGAGGCCGTACGCCGCAGGTAGTCCCAGGCCCGTCGCACCCGCTGGACCGACATGCCGTTGTCGAGGAGGCTCTTGACCACCCGGAGGGCGACGAGGTCCCGGAACGAGTAGAGGCGCCGCTTGCCGGGACGACCACCGGTGGACTGCAGCGAGGGTTTCACGAGCCCCACCTTGTCCCAGTACCGGAGCTGATGGGGCGTACAGCCCGTCAGCGACGACGCCTGGCGTGCGGTGAATCCCTCCAAACCGGTCCTCCCAACTCTCGTCGCGGCCATACCCGGCCACGGTCTCCCCTGAACGCGGAGCGGCCCCCGACCCTAGCGTTCGCGTCGCCAGCGATCCTGGAAGCGGTCGAGCCAGCCGGATCCGACCGCCCCGACCTCGGCCGCCGCCCGGACCGTCGTCGCGAGGTATCCGGCCGAGGCCACCATGACGACGAAGCCGAGGCCGGCGATGAACGGCGACGTGGTGAACGACCCGAGCATGACGACGATCCCCACGAGGAACGCCACGGCGGCGAGGCGCTGGCGCAGGCGCCGGCGACCGCCCAACGGAGCCGTGGCCACGGTGCGGGCGAGCCTCGGGTCCTCTTCGTAGAGATGACGTTCGATCTCCTCGAGGATCTTCTGCTCTCGGTCGTCGAGGGGCATCGCCGCTCCGTCGGATCGCTACTCGTAGGGCCAGTATACCGACCCTCGTCGGGAGCGTTCCGGGCCGTCGGGATCGCCGAGGAGCCTGCCCGGGACGAGGACGTCGTCCCCGAATCGGGCCTTGATCTCGGCGGCGACCGAGGCGATCGACGCCCGGCGGGGAGCGTCGAAGGAGAGTTGTTCGACGCCCTCACCCGCCGCGACGACGCCGGTGAGGCCGACCCCGAGGAGGCGCACCGGCCGGTCCCCGACCCGAGCGCGCGCGAGCGCCGAAAGGGCATGGGGCCACACCTCGAGGGAGGATCCCATCGGCGCCGCGGCGGTCGTCGAGCGGGTCACGGTCCGGAAGTCGGCGAACCGCACCTTGACGACCACCGTCCTGCCGACGACCCCGGCCCGGCGGAGCCGGGCGTCGAGACGCTCACAGAGGGCGCGGAGCTCCCGCTCGAGGGCCTCGGCGCCCCGCACGTCGGCGGCGAAGGTCTCTTCCACCGAGACCGAGCGGTTCGCCGGCGCGTCGGGTCCGGAGCGGGGATCCCGGCCTCGGGCGAGCTCGTGGAGCCGATCCCCCATCGTGGTCCCGAGGCGCGCCCGCAGGGTGGCCGGAGGCACGGCGGCGAGGTCGCCGACCGTCACGACACCGAGGGAGGCGAGGGCCGCCGCGGTGGCCGGGCCCACTCCCCAGAGGGTCTCGACGGGCATCGGGGCGAGGAAGGCCTCCTCGCTGCCGCGGGCGACGACGAGGAGCCCGTCGGGCTTCGCCCTGCCCGAGGCCACCTTGGCGACGAACCGATTCGAGGCGACGCCCACCGAGGCCGGCAGCCCCACCTCCCGACGGATACGACGGCGGATCTCCTCGGCGACGACGACGGCGTCGGGGTAGCGGAGTCGGAGGCCGGCGACGTCGAGGAAGGCCTCGTCGATGGAGATCCGCTCCACCACCGGGGTGAACGATTCGAGGATCGCGAACACCTCGGAAGCGGCGGCGACGTACCGTCCGCGGTGGGGAGGTACGACGACGAGCCCGGGGCATCGCCGTCGCGCGAGCGACACCGGCATGGCCGACCGGACGCCGTGGCGACGGGCTTCGTAGCTCGCCGCGGCGACGACGCCTCGCGGTCCGGTTCCCCCGACCACCACGGGACGTCCCCGCAGCGACGCGTCGTGG
>DRQR01000262.1 GCA_011371355.1 Actinomycetota bacterium | reverse complement strand
CATCCACCACGTCCTGCCCCGCCTCGCCGGTGGACGCCTCGTGGGGGAGCGGGTCGCCTGGGTCGCGCTCGTCGCCTTCACCCTCGCCGCCGCAGGTGGGACGATCGCCGTCCTCCTCGGAGGCGGGGAGGGACGGCTGCTCCAGGAGCTCCCCCCGTGGGCGGACGCCCTCGTGCTCCTCGGCGCCGTCCTCACCGCCGGGGTGGCGACGGTCACCGTCGCCCCGGCCCGTCACCGCCTCGGTCCCACCGAGTGGTACCTCGTCGGCGCCTCCTGGTGGTTCGTCCTCGTCGGCGTCGTCGGCGTCCTCCCCGACGCCGGGGGCTACGCCGGCGCCATCCAGGCGAGCTTCTACCGGGCCGGGCTCTTCGGCCTGTGGCTCGTCGCCGCCGGGGTGGGGCTCGTCTACTTCCTCGTGCCCCGCCTCGCCGGCGCCGACCCCATCCAACCGAGCTCGATCTCGATCCTCGGCTTCTGGTCCCTCGCCTTCGTCTGGGCCGCCGCGGCGCCCGCGTCCCTCGTCTACGGCGCCGGACCCGACTGGATGGAGACGATCGGGATCGCCGCGGCCATCGGCCTCGTGGTACCCGTCGCGGTGATCGTCGCCGACTTCGTCGTCGAGATGCGCGGCCGCTGGGAGGAGATCTCGGATCGGGTGACGCTCCGTTTCCTCGCCGCCGGGGCCGTCGCCCTCGGTATCGTCCCGGCCCTCGAGCTCGTCGCCGCCCTCCGCACCTCGGCGGCGGTCGTGCGGTTCACCCCCTGGACGCTCGCCGTCGACCTCCTCGTGGTCCTCGGCGTCGTGGCGTCCTGGCTGTTCGCGTTCGCCTACCACGTCCTCGGAACCGGGACCGCGCCGGCGAGGGCCGAGGCCGCCCGCTGGCACCACCGATACTCCCTCCTCGGCCTCGGGCTCGCCGTGGCCGCCGCCTCCCTCGCCGGCATCGTCCTCGGCTTCACCTGGGCGGCCGGCGCGAACAGCGCCACGCTCACCGCCGCGGGGGAGGGGTTCGGTACCTCGGTCGCGGGGATCGGCCGCTACCTCGTCGCCCTCGCCGTGGGGCTCGTCGTCTACGCCGCCGCGCAGGGCCTCTTCGTCGTGGGCGCTTTCTCACCGGTGGTGCGGGTGGCTTCGGAGCCTCCCATCGAGGCCACCGAGCCGGTCGACCTCGAGATCGAGGGTGGCGTCCGGCGGGTCGGCTGGGGCTCGCTCCGGTGGGGTGCCACGGCACTCTTCGTCTTCGTGGGGCTCCTCGTGTGGATCCTGCCGTCGCTCGACCCCGAGCTCGCCGAGCCCTCGATCCTCGCCGACGAGGTCCGCACCTACCCGGTGGGGAGCCTCGAGGCCGCCGGGCGGGCCCGCTACGTCGCGGAGGGCTGCCAGACCTGTCACACCCAGGAGGTGCGGGCCGTCGTGGCGGATGTCGGACTCGGCCCGGTGTCGACGGCCGGCGACTACGCCCACGAGACCCCGATCCAGCTCGGCTACCTCAGGCTCGGGCCCGACCTCATGCACGTGGGCTCGCGACTCGACGCCGAGGCGCTGCGGGCCCACCTCGTCGATCCCCGGGCCGAGCGGCCCTGGTCCTTCATGCCCTCCTACTCGTATCTCTCCGACGCCGACCTCGACGCCCTCGTCGCCTATCTGACCACGCTGAGGTAGGGATCATGGAAGCGCTCATCCAGCAGGTCTCCGAAGCCGCGGGGATCCCCCCGGATCTCGTCGAGCGCTCGGCGCGGGCCCGGGCCCAGGCCGAGGGACGACCCGTCGAGGAGGTCCTCGCCCGCTGGGCCGGCGAGGAGACACCCGGCGGCGAACCCCCGCCCCCGCCGGAGGCGGCGCCGGCGCCGGCACCGGCACCGGCGGCCCCGGTGGCGATGACGAAGGAGGAGCTCGTCGCGAAGGCCGCCGAGGCGAAGGGGATGCCGGAGAACCTCGTCGAGCGGTCCGCCGCGGCGAGAGCGAAGAAGGAGGGCGTCTCCGTCGAGCAGGTGCTCGCCGAATGGGCGGGGGTCGACCTCCCCGCCGAGGGCGCGGCGCCCGCCGCCGGCCCGGCGCCGCCCGCGGCGGCGACCCCCACCGAGGCACCCGCCGAAGGGGAGGCAGAGACCCTCGAGGTCGAGGTCCTCGAGCCCGCCGCGGAGGCCGTCGTCGAGGAGACGGAGGAGGCACCGCGGCGTCCGAGCCGATACCCGGCGGCGCTCGTGACCCTGCTCGTCGTCGTGCCCCTCCTCGCCGTCGCCTACCTGGCGACCTTCCCGAACGGGCCCGCCTGCGGGTCGGCGGGACGCCTCGAGGTCCATCCGGTGACGGGAGAGGCGGTGGGCTGCGACCTCGAGCCCTACGGGGAGGGCGGGAGCGACGCCTTCACCCTCGGGGCGGCGATCTACGAGGCCCAGTGCGTGGCATGCCACGGCGCCAACGGCGAAGGAGGCGTCGGTCCCGCCTTCGCGAACGGCGCCGTGCTCGAGACCTTCCCCGCCGGGTCCTGCGCCGACCACGTCCGATGGGTCGAGCTGGGATCGAACGGTTGGCCCGACCCGACCTATGGGGCCACGGCGAAACCGGTTGGAGGGGCCGGGGTGCCGATGCCGGGCTTCGCGTCCCTGAGCGAAGCGGAGCTCGCCCAGGTGGTCCTCTACGAGCGGGTCGCCTTCGGCGGCCAAGACCTCGCCGACGCCGAGAAGGACTGCGGCCTCGCCGCCGAGGGCGAGTGAGTCCTCCCGACCGAATGCGGGCCGTCGCGATCCGGCCGGGATCCCATCTCCTCGGTCGATGACCACCCCCGACGTCCTCGTCGTCGGCGGGGGCCCGGGCGGCGCCGCCGCGGCCCACTGGCTCGCCCGCGACGGTGCCGACGTGCTGCTCGTCGAGAAACGCCGCTACCCGAGGTCGAAGACCTGTGGGGACGGACTCACGCCCCGAGCCGTCCGCCAGCTCCTCGACATGGGGTTCGAGTTCGGCGACGAGGTCCACCGGATCGTCGGGCTCCGCGCGTATGCCGGCGACCTCGTGATGGAGCTCCCGTGGCCCCGGCACACCATCTACCCGGATTGGGGGGCGACGCTCCGGCGTGCCGACCTCGACGAGCAGGTGGCGCGCCTCGCCGTGAAGCAGGGAGCCCGGCTCGTCGAGGGCACCGAGGCCCGCGCCGTCGTCGAGGACGGGCGGCTCGTGGCCGTCGATCTCGTCGCCGACGGTGCGACGACCCGGATCGAGCCTCGGGTCGTCGTCGTCGCCGACGGCTCCCTCTCCCGGTTCGGACGGTCCCTCGGCGCCCACCGCAGACGCGACTATCCCTACGGGCTGGCCGTCCGCGGCTACTACCGGTCGCCGAAGAGCCGGGACGGCTTCCTCGAGAGCCAGCTCGACATCCGCGACGCCCAGGGCCGTTCGATGCCGGGCTACGGCTGGGTGTTCCCCCTCGGCGACGGGACCCTGAACGTCGGCGTGGGGGTCATCTCGACCTTCCGGGGGTGGAAGGACGTGAACACCTCCCGCGTCCTCGACGCCTACCTCGAGCAGCTCCGCGACCCCTGGGAGCTCGACGACGAGGGACCCCTGGAGCCGCCGGTGGGGGGCAAGCTGCCGATGGCCCTCTCGGTGGGACCGAGGGCCGGGGCCAACTGGGTCGCCGTCGGGGACGCCGCCGGGGCGGTGAACCCCTTCAACGGGGAGGGCATCGACTACGCCTACGAGACCGGTCGGCTCGCCGCCCGGTACGTGCTCGAGGAGCTCGCCGATCCCGGCGGGGGTCACCTCAGGGCCTACGCCCGGGCCCTCGAGGACGCCTACGGCGACTACCACCGGGTGGCCCGTGCCTTCGTCGTCGCCATCGGGAATCCCCACGTCATGCGGACCCTCACCCGGGTGGGGCTCCGCTCCCGGCCGCTCATGGAGTGGGTGCTCAAGGTGATGGCGAACCTCCTCGAGCCCGAGGAGGTGGGGATGGCCGAACGGGTCTACCTGGCGATCGAGCGGATCGTCGCCGCCGGTCCCGAACCCAGGGTGCGGCGGTAGCCCTCAAGTCCGCCCGGACCCCGCCGACGGGATCGTGACCGACAGGAGCTCACGATGCACCGCGACGATCCCGAACTTCGCGACGACGGGCCCGGGGTACTCCTCACCGTGGATCCGTTCTCCGGCCTGCCTCGGCTCGAGGGGGGAGCGCTTCCCCCACCCGAGTCCCTGCGCCGGAAGCTCCTCGTCCGCGGCTTCGCCGTCGCTGCGCTCTGCCTGACGACGATCTACCTCACTTGGAGGGCGGCCTCCACCATCGACCCGGCGATGTGGCTCGTCGCCGTCCCCCTCCTCGTCCTCGAGGTCCACAACGCCGTCGGGCTCGCCCTCTACACCTTCTCCCTCTGGGACCTCGACGCGATCTGCGCTCCCGAGCCCGTCGACGAGACGGACCACCGCATCGCCATCCTCATCACCACCTACGACGAGCCCACCGAGGTGCTCCTGCCGACGATCGCCGCCGCGGTCGCCGTCGAGCCGGCGCACGAGACCTGGGTCCTCGACGACGGTGGTCGGCTCGAGGTCGCCCACCTCGCCCGGAGGCTCGGGGCCAAGTACCTGAGTCGTCCCGACCGACGTCACGCGAAGGCCGGGAACCTCAACCACGCCCTCGAGCACGTCGACGCCGACCTCGTCGCCACGATCGACGCCGACCACGTCGTCCGACCCGACTTCCTCCGGAACACCCTCGGGTACTTCGACGATCCGAAGGTGGCGATCGTCCAGACCCCCCAGGACTTCTACAACCTCGAGTCCTTCGAGCACGCTCCCCTGCGCCGGAGGATCTACTACGAGGAGTCGGTCTTCTATCGGGTGATCCTGCCGGCGAAGAACCGATGGAACGCCGCCTTCTGGTGTGGCACCGGCGCGATCGTCCGAGTCGCCGCCCTCCGCGACGTGGGAGGCGTGGCCACCGAGACGATCACCGAGGACATCCACACCACCGTCCGGCTCCATGCCCGAGGCTGGAAGACCGTCGCGCACAACGAGGTCCTCGCCCACGGGATCGCTCCCGCCGACGCCGAGTCCTACCTCCTCCAGCGGCATCGGTGGGCCGCCGGGGCCATGCAGCTCCTCCGCGTCGACAACCCGTTGACGATCCCGGGACTCACCCTCGCCCAGCGGCTCGCCTACGCGGCGACGCTCATCGGCTGGTTCGACGCGTGGAAGCTCTTCGGGTTCCTCCTCGTCCCGATGCTCACCCTCGCCACCGGGATGGTTCCGATCACCGCCCCGATCGAGGTCTACGGTCCGCTCTTCCTCGGTGCCCTCGCGCTCGGGTTCGTCGCCCTCCGCCTCCTCGCCCGCGGGTACTACCCGCCGCTGCTGTCGACGCTCTTCGAGTTCCTGCGGATGCCGGCGATCCTCTCGGCGACGATCGTGCTCTTCGACCCCCGCCGCGAGGCCCGGTTCCGGGTGACGCCGAAGGGACGTCACGAGGCCTCCCCTCGTCCGCCCCTCGTCCTCTCCGGTGCCTTCGGCGCCGGCGTCCTCGCCCTCGCCTGGGGCATCCTCACCCTCGGAGGCTTCACCCCGATGACCTACGGGGTGCCCTCGGCGATGGTCGGCGCGGCCGTCTTCCTCGCGGCGAACCTCGTCTTCCTCGGTGCGGCGATCCACCGGATCACCGCCCCTCGCTATCGCGGAGAACGGCGCTCGAGCGTGCGCATGCCGGTGCGGCTCCGGGGCCGCGTCGCCGGCGAGGAAGTCGAGATCGTCGACCTGTCCCTCGGCGGTGCCCGGCTCCGGGCCCTCGATCGGACCGTGCCCGAGCTGCCGGAGGGCAAGCTCGAGCTCGAGCTGAGGGACGAACCCCTCGTCTTCCGCGTCGAGGTCGTCGACGTCCGCGGGATCGACGGCGAGTTCGCCGTGCGGTTCGTCGATCCGCCCCTCGAGGCGGAGGCCCGCCTCGCCCGCGCCCTCTATCAGGGACTCGCCGGCTGATCCACGAACCGGCGTACGCGGCGGGCCAGGACCAGCCGCCAGGCCACGAGCACCGGCGCGGTGACGGCGATCGTCACGAGCACGAAGGCGACGACCACCGTGACCCGACCGAGCAGGAGCGAGCGGGCGAGGGCGCCGAGGGGCGCCGCGGCGACCCAGGCGCCGAGGACCCGCAGCCACGACCCTCCTACCAGGCGTTCGTCGTCGTAGAGGCCGAATCCGCCGGCGACGACGACCCACGCCCCGGCGAAGGCGACGACCGTCGCGACGAGCCGCCCGGCCTCGCCGAGGGTCCCGTGGACCCCGAAACCCACCGCGGTGGGGACCGCCACGGCGACGAGGTCGCCGACGAGAGCCCTGCGGGCGAGGCCACCGGCCTCGACGGTCGAGGTCATGGCGGCAGGGTAGGGCATCTCGCCGCGGTACGACGGCGGGGTGAGCGGACTTGGGCCCACGCGGTCACCGCTAGGCTTCCGCGCAGCAGGAGGGATCCACGATGACGCTCGCCGACTACCTCCCCATCGCGCTCATGGCCCTGTTGGGGCTGGGGTTCTCCGTCGTCACCCTGTGGTTGTCGTGGAAGCTCGCCCCGAATCGGCCCACCGCCGAGAAGCTCGCCCCCTACGAGTGCGGCATCGTCCCCCTCCAGGAACCGGCCGAGCGGTTCCCCGTGAAGTTCTACCTCGTGGCGATGCTCTTCGTGATCTTCGACGTCGAGATCGTCTTCCTCTTCGCCTGGGCGGTGCGGATGGACGAGTTCGGATGGGCCGGGATCGCCGCGGTCGGCCTCTTCATGGCCCTGCTCGGCGAGACCCTCGCCTACGTCTGGAAACGCGGCGCCCTCGACTGGAACGTCCCCTACCGACGTCGGTATCGCCGGGTCGTGGCCGAACCCCTCGAGGAGGCCGCCTGATGGCGGGTCCGACGAACCACCCGGGCTTCCTCCTCTCCACCCTCGAGCGGGCGGTCGCCTGGGCCCGTACCCGGTCGACGTGGCCGGCGACCTTCGGCCTGGCGTGCTGCGCCATCGAGATGATGGCCACCGGCGCCGCGCACAACGACCTCGCCAGGTTCGGCATGGAGGTGTTCCGGGCCTCGCCCCGGCAGGCGGACCTCATGATCGTCGCCGGCCGGCTCTCCCAGAAGATGGCCCCGGTCCTCCGTCAGGTCTACGACCAGATGACCGAGCCGAAGTGGGTGATCTCCATGGGAGCCTGCGCCTCGACCGGGGGCATGTTCAACAACTACGCCCTCGTCCAGGGCGTCGACCAGGTCGTCCCCGTGGACATGTACGTCCCCGGATGCCCGCCCGGGCCCCAGTCCCTCATGCACGGCATCCTCAGCCTCCACGAGGCGATCCGAGCGGGGAGGCTCCAGCGCGACGTGCGGGTGTTCGCATGACCGACGAGGTCCACGCCGACGAGGTCCACACCGACGAGGGGTCCTCGGCCGCCCCGGGGCATCCGACCCTGCGCGCCCTCGCCGAGGCGTTCCCCTCCGTCGGCTGGGAGGAGTTCCGTCCCCCCGCGGGCCCGTACCAGCCGATCGCCCACGTCGACCGCGGCGATCTCGTGGCCTTCCTCACCGCGGCGAGGGACGCCGGGTTCGAGACCTTCGTGGATCTCTGCGGCGTCGACCACCTCGGCCGTCGCCCCCGCTTCGAGGTGGTGATCGGGATCCTCTCGATCCGGGATCGGCTCCGACTGCGGATCCGGGTGCCGGTGCCGGGCGACGATCCCGTCGTGCCGACGATCACCGGCGTCTACGCCGGCGCGAACTTCTACGAGCGGGAGACCTGGGACCTGTTCGGTATCGAGTTCGAGGGACACCCCGACCTCGCACGCCTCCTCCTGCCCGACGACTGGGAGGGGCACCCCCTCCGGAAGGACTACGGCGTCGGGTCGGTCCCCGTCCAGTTCAAAGCGGCCCACCGAGTCCGATGAGCGACACGCCCGACTACGTCGAAGGCGACCTCGTCGCTCCCACCCTGGAGCGTCCCGAGGGCCCCGCCGAGCCGCCCGACGGGGCCGAGGGGACGCGGCGGCTCCACGAGCTCTGGGTCGCCGGCACCGAAGAGCCTCGCTGGCTCGCCGCGGCCACCGACGAGGGGGCCCAGGAGATCCTCCCCGCCGACGTGGACCCGGAGGTCGCCTACGAAGCAGGAGCCGCCGTCGTCGACGACTACGTCGCCGAGCCGGAACCCGCGCCCGACGAGCGGCAGATCATCAACCTCGGACCCCAACATCCCTCCACCCACGGCGTGCTCCGGCTCCAGCTCGAGCTCGAGGGGGAGACGATCCGTCGGGTGAAGCCGATCATCGGCTACCTCCACACCGGCATGGAGAAGACCGCCGAGACCCTCACCTACCTCCAGGGCGGCACGAACGTCACCCGGATGGACTACCTGTCGCCCTTCCACAACGAACTGTGCTTCTCCCTCGTCACCGAGCAGCTCCTCGGCGTCGAGGTGCCGCCCCGCGCCCAGGCCATCCGCGTCCTCATGACCGAGCTCAACCGCGTCGCCAGCCACCTCATCTGGGTCGCCACCCAGGGGATGGACGTGGGCGCCCTGTCGATGATGCTCTACGGCTGGCGGGAGCGGGAGCGGATCCTCGCCTTCTTCGAGAAGGTGACCGGGCTCCGCATGAACCACAACTACATCCGGCCCGGCGGCGTCGCCGCCGATCTCCCCGACGGCTGGGAGGAGGACGTCGAGGAACTCCTCGAGCGGCTCCCCGAGGGCATCGCCGAATACCACGAACTCCTCGACGAGAACCCGATCTTCCTCGACCGCACCGTCGGGGTCGGGGTCATCACGCCCGCCGAGTGTCACGCCTACGGCATCACCGGGCCGATCGCCCGGGCCTCCGGGATCGCCTGGGATCTCCGCAAGGCCTTCCCCTACTCGGGCATCGATCGGTACGACTTCGACGTCCCCACGGGGCGACACGGCGACGTCTACGACCGGTACCTCGTCCGGATGGCCGAGATGGACGAGTCCCTGAAGATCGTCCGGCAGGTCCTCGAGACCATGCCCGCCGGCGACTATCGGGTCGACGACGCCAAGGTCACCCCGCCGCCGCGCAAGCGGATCGACGAGTCGATGGAAGCCCTCATCCACCACTTCAAGCTCTTCACCGAGGGTTTCAAGGTGCCTCCGGGCGAGGCCTACCAGGCCGTCGAGAGCCCCCGCGGCGAGCTGGGCATGTACCTCGTCTCCCACGGAGGATCGAAACCATGGCGGCTTCACGTACGGACCCCGTCCTTCGCCGCCGTCCAGGCCCTCCCGGTCATGCTCACCGACTCGCTCGTCGCCGACCTCATCGCCACGTTGGCCTCCACCGATCCCGTCCTCGGAGACGTCGACCGATGAGCAGCCCGATCGCCCACTGGGATCCCGAGTACCAGCGCCGTGCCGCGACGATCGTCGAGCGCTATCCCGACGTCCGTTCCGCGGTCATGCCCCTGCTCTACCTCGCCTCCCTCCACCACGGACACGTCACCGAGGAGGCCATGGAGGAGGTCGCCGCGCTCACCGGCCTCACCGCCGCCCAGGTCCAGTCGGTGGCCTCCTTCTACACGATGTACAAGCGGGAGCGGGTCGGTCGATACCTCGTGTCGGTGTGCACCTCGATCTCGTGCTTCCTCCGGGGTGCCGACGAGGTCCTCGCGGCCGTGGAGGGGGCCACCGGCGTCGTCGACGGGGAGACCGACGACGAGGGGCTCTTCACGGTCGAGCACGTCGAGTGCATCGGCGCGTGCGGCGGCGCCCCCGCCCTCCAGGTGAACTACGAGTTCGTCGAGGGCGTGACCCCCGCCAAGGCCGCCGAGCTCTGCCGCTGGCTCCGCGACGCCCGCCCGGAGGTCGTCCTCGGCGACGAGATGCAGCTCCTCTTCGGCGGCCGGCCCTCCTTCGATCCGGGCGCTCCCGAACCCGAGGGTGCGATCGCCCCGGTCCCGGCCTTCGGACCCTACGGCTCGGCGAGACCGGGGACGGGAGGCGGCCGATGACCGAGCGGATCCTCACCGCGCGGATGGAGGCCCACCCGGCCGACTCGCACACCCTCGCCCGGTACGAGGCCACCGGGGGCTACACGGCGCTGCGGAAGGCCCTCGGCGAGATGAGCCCCGCCGACGTGGCCGCCGAGGTGAAGGCCTCGAACCTCCGGGGGCGGGGCGGCGCCGGCTTCCCCACCGGCGTCAAGTGGGGATTCCTCCCCGAGGATCTGCGTCCCCGGTACCTCGTCGTCAACGCCGACGAGTCCGAGCCGGGGACCTTCAAGGACCGCATCCTCCTCGAGCGGGACCCCCATCAGCTCGTCGAGGGCATCGCGCTCGCCTCCTACGCCCTCGACGTCCACCACGCCTTCGTCTACGTCCGGGGTGAGTATCCGAAGCCCGCCCGGCGGCTGCAGCGGGCCGTGGACGAGGCCTACGAAGCCGGGTATCTCGGCACGAACATCCTCGGGAGCGGCTTCGACCTCGAGGTGACGATCCACCTCGGCGCCGGCGCCTACATCTGCGGGGAGGAGACGGCCCTGTTGAACTCCCTCGAGGGTCGCCGGGGCGAGCCGAGGATCAAGCCCCCCTTCCCCGCGGTCGCCGGGCTCTACGCGAAACCGACGATCGTCAACAACGTCGAGACGATCTCCACGGTGCCGTGGATCGTCGCCCACGGGGGACGGGCCTACGCCGCGATCGGCCCCGAGCGCTCCTGCGGCACCCGCCTCTTCTCCCTCTCCGGCCACGTGAACCGTCCCGGGGACTACGAGATCGTCATGGGCATGACCTGGCGGGACCTCATCTTCGACGTCGGTGGGGGCATCCCCGACGGCAAGGCGCTGAAGGCGTGGATCCCCGGGGGCGCCTCGGCGCCCTGGTTCGTGCCCGACGAGCACCTCGACACCTTCGTGACCATCGACGACTGCGCGGCCGCGGGCTCGATGCTCGGCTCGGGTGCCGTCGTCGTCATGGACGAGACCACCGACGTCGTCGCCGCCGCCCACCGCATCGTGAAGTTCTTCGCCCACGAATCCTGCGGTCAGTGCACGCCGTGTCGCGAGGGAACGACCTGGATGGAGCGGATCCTGTGGCGGATCCTCCACGGAGAGGGGAGGCCCGCCGACCTCGACCTCCTCCTCGACGTCGCCGACAACATCAGTCCCGGCTTGCGATGGCCGCCGGCGATGACGACCATCTGCCCGCTCGGCCCGTCGGCGGTGTCGCCGATCACGTCGATCATGCGGTATTTCCGCGACGAGGTCGAGGCGAAGATCACCCGAGGAGCGACCGTTGGCTGACGCGCCCGACCAGGTCTCGATCACCCTCGACGGCCGAGTCGTCGAGGTGCCCCGGGGTGCCCTCCTCATCGCCGCCGCCATCGAGGCCGGCACCTACATCCCCCACTTCTGCTGGCATCCCCGGATGAAGCCGGTGGGCATGTGCCGGATGTGCCTCGTCGAGATCGACACACCCCGGGGGAAGATGCTCACGACCTCGTGTACGACCCCGGTCGCCGACGGGATGGTCGTCGAGACCTCCTCTCCGGTGGTGAAGAAGGCTCAAGAGGGGGTCATCGAGTTCCTCCTCATCAACCATCCCCTCGACTGCCCGGTGTGCGACAAGGGCGGAGAATGTCCCCTCCAGGACCAGACCCTCGCCTACGGCCCCGGCGACGGCCGCTTCGTCGAGGAGAAACGGCACTACCCCAAGCCGATCCCGATCTCCGACCTCGTGGCCCTCGACCGGGAGCGGTGCATCCTCTGTGCCCGCTGTACCCGCTTCTCGGAGGAGATCTCGGGCGATCCCCTCATCGAGTTCGTCGACCGCGGCAACCACGTGGAGGTGAACACCTTCCCGAATCACCCCTTCACCTCCTACTTCTCGGGCAACACCGTCCAGATCTGCCCCGTGGGGGCGCTCACCGCCCGTCCCTATCGGTTCCGGGCCCGGCCGTGGGACCTCGAGGCCGTCGAAGCCGTCTCCACCGTCGACTCGGTCCACTCGAAGGTCTCCCTCGAGGCCTCGATGAACGAGATCGTCCGGATCTCGGGCGTCGACTGCGACCCGACGAACCAGGGATGGCTCTCGGACAAGGACCGCTTCGTCTACGAACACCTCCTCGCCGACGACCGGGTCGTCGTCCCCCTCATCGCCAACGGTGACGGGTTCCGGGAGGCCTCCTGGGGGGAGGCCGTCGGCCTCGCCGCCTCCCGGCTCGCCGACCTCGGCGGTGCCGTGGCCGGCCTCGGCGGTGCCCGCTCGACGAACGAGGACGCCTACGTCTTCTCCCGGTTCCTGCGGGGGGTCGTCGGGACGCCCCACCTCGACGCCCAGCTCGACGACGGCCTCGCCCCCGAGTTCGCCGCCGCCGTCGAGCCCCGCGCCCTGATCGACGACCTCGACGACGCCGACGCCATCCTCCTGTGGGGTCCGGACCTCAAAGAGGAGCTCCCCGTCCTCTACCTCCGGGTGCGGAAGGCCGCGACCGCCGGCGCGAAGCTCGTCGTGGTCCATCCCCGCCGCACCGGCCTCGACGACGTCGCCGCCCACACGATCCGGTACCGACCCGGGGAGGGGCCGGCCCTCCTCCGACGCCTGGCAGCCGGCGAGGGCGACCTCGCGGAGGCCAGGGACGCCCTCGGGGCGGGCAAGGTGGTGGCCCTCGTCGGACGGCCCGGCCTCGCCGAACCCGCCGAACTCGCCGAGGCCGTCGCCGCATTCGCCCTCACCCTCGACGACGCGAGGATCCTCCCCCTCGTCCGGCGGGGCAACGTCTTCGGGGCCCTCGACATGGGTTTGGCGCCGACCCTCCTGCCGGGCCGGGTGTCCGTCGACGACGCCGAGCGGCGGCGGGCGCTGGCCGCCCGGTGGGGCTCGCTCCCCGACGGCGTCGGCATGGGCGCGACCGACATCCTCGAGGCGGCCGCCTCGGGTCGGATCGGCGCGCTCGTCCTCCTCGGCGTCGACCCGGTGCGGGACCATCCCCGACCCGACCTTGCCCGCCGTGCCCTCGAACGTGCCTTCGTCGTCGCCCTCGACCTCTTCGTCACCGACTCGACCCGTCACGCCGACGTCGTCCTCCCCGTCGCCGGGCTCGGCGAGATCCAGGGCACGGTGACGAACCTCGAGGGCCGAGTCCAGAAGCTCAACCGGGTCGTGCCGCCGCCGGGACAAGCCCGGCCTGCCTGGTCGATCCTCGACGACCTCGCCGCGGCGCTCGGCTCGGAGCTCGAGGCCGACGCCGTGGAGAAGATCTTCGAGGAGCTCGCCACCCTCGCCCCCGCCTACGAGGGACTCACCTGGGACCGCTTCGACTGGGCCGAGGGACGAGACGGCGTCGTCGTGCCCCTCGAAGGGGTCACCCCGCCCCTGCGCCACGTCCCCTCGGATCCCGGACTCGCCGTCGTCTCCGAGCGGCCCGCCCTCCACCTCGCCCGGGTCCTCTACGACGACGGGGTCCTCGTTCGACACTGCCCGTCCCTCGCCTCCCTCGCTCCCGAGGCCGCCGCCCATCTCCATCCCCGCGACGCCTCGGTCCTCGCCGTCCGGGAGGGCGATCGGGTTCGCCTCGAGGGCGTCGGCGTCGTCGAGCTGCCCGTCGTCCTCGACCCCACCCTCGCCGAGGGCACCGTCTACGTGCCCTTCAACCTCGCCGAGACCGCGGCCCTCGGCGCGGTCCCCTCGGTCCGCATCGACGTCGTCAGGGAGGCGGGCTCGTGACCGGCGTCCTCCTCGCCGCCGTCAAGGTCGCCGTCGCCTTCGGGTTCCTCATGGGGACGGTGATCGTCCTCGTGTGGGCCGAGCGCCGGATCGTCGCCTTCATGCAGAACCGTCACGGACCGAATCGGGCCGGGCCGGCCGGGATCCTCCAGACGGCGGCCGACGGGCTCAAGCTCTTCTTCAAGGAGTCCATGACCCCCCGCAAGGCGGAATTCGCCCTCTACATCGCCGCGCCGGTCCTCGCCGTCGTCCCGGCCCTCCTCGTCTTCGCCGTCATCCCGGTCGGCGCGCCGATCACCATCGGAGGCGTCACCTACACCCTCCAGGTGACCGACCTCGACGTCGGCGTCCTCTACGTGCTGGCGGTCTCGAGCCTCGGGGTCTACGCGGTCACCCTCGCCGGCTGGTCGTCGGGCTCGAAGTATCCCCTCCTGGGCTCGGTCCGGGCCGCGGCGCAGATGATCTCCTACGAGGCCGCCCTCGGCCTCGCCCTCGTCCCCGTGATCATGTTCACCGGCACCACCTCCCTCGCCGAGATCGTCGAAGCCCAAGGCGGCACCTTCGGCGGTGGCCTGCCCGCCTGGAACCTCGTCCTCGTCCCCTCCTTCGTGATCTTCCTCATCGCCGGGTTCGCCGAGACGAATCGGGCCCCCTTCGATCTCGTCGAGGCCGAGCAGGAGATCGTCGGTGGCTACCACACCGAGTACTCGGGGATGCGGTTCGCCTTCTTCTTCCTCGCCGAGTACATCAACGTCTTCAACATGGCGGCGCTCACCACCGTGTTCTTCCTCGGCGGTTGGCACGGTCCCCGGTTCGGGCCCCCCGCCGTGGAGATGGCGCTGCCGGTGGTCTGGTTCCTCGCGAAGACCTGGGCGATCGTCTTCCTGTTCATCTGGGTGCGGGCCACCCTGCCCCGGGTCCGCTACGACCAGCTCATGGCCTTCGGCTGGAAGCGGCTCATCCCGGTGTCCCTCGTCTGGATCTTCCTGTCGATGGTCGCGATCGGTGTCCGGAGGTTCGGGCTGCCATGGGCGTAGGAGCGTCGCGATGAGCTGGTTCGCCGGGCTCCTCGGTCCCTGGCGGGGCTTCGCGGTGACGCTCCGCCAGATGTTCCGACCGAAGGTGACGACCCAGTATCCCGAGGAGAAACGCGTCAAGCCCCAGCGCTTCCACGGACGCCACGTCCTCAACCGCTACCCCGACGGGATGGAGAAGTGCATCGGTTGTGAGCTCTGCGCCGGCGTCTGCCCGGCCCGCTGCATCTACGTTCGAGGCGCCGACAACCCGCCGGAGGATCCGGTGAGCCCCGGCGAGCGATTCGGATACGTCTACGAGATCAACATGCTCCGATGCATCTTCTGCGCCCTGTGCGTCGAGGCCTGCCCCACCGAGGCGATCACGATGACCCACCTCTTCGAGATGTCGGTGACGAGCCGGGAGGACGCCATCTACACGAAGGACGAGCTCCTCGTCGAGCCCGACGGCACCCCCCGCCATCCCCAGCCCGAAGGGCCCCTCGTCGACCTCGACGAGCTGCGTCGCGGCCACGGGTGGCTTCGGGCGACCGCGCCGTCGGGCAGGGCCGCCTACGAGGGGATCGTCGCCTGGACGCCGTCGGCGACCTACGGGGAGCCACCCCCCGAACGCGGCCAGGCCGGAGTGACGGACGAGACGGACGGGGAGTCCTGAGGTGGCCGAGCTCGTCGTCTTCGCCGTCTTCGCGGCCGTCGCCCTCGCCGGGGCCTTCGTCATGCTCTCCGCCCGGAACCCCGTCTACTCGGCGATCGGGCTGCTGGCCTCGATGTTCTCGATCGCGGTCTTCTACGTCCTCCTCGACGCCCACTTCATCGCCGCCATCCAGGTGATCATCTACGCCGGCGCGGTCATGACCCTCTTCCTCTTCGTCATCATGATGATCGGCGTCGACCGACGCGAGGACACGACCGAGCCGATCCCCTTCCAGCGACCCATCGGCATCGTGCTCGCCCTCGCACTCGGGGTGCTCGTCGTGGCCGCCGGCTCGAAGGCGTGGTTCACCGGGTCGGGGCGCTTCGGCAGCGTCGACCTCGTCGGCACCATCGGTGTCGTCGCCGACGAGCTCTTCGGGACCTGGGTGCTGCCGTTCCTCGGGACCACGCTCCTGCTCACGATCGCCGCCCTCGCCACCGTCGCCCTCGGCCGGTACGACGTCGCCGCCACCGAGGGGGAGGAGGGGCCATGACCCTCACCCCGGGCTGGTTCATGGCCGTCGCCGCGGTGCTCTTCGCCCTCGGCGGCGCCGGGGTGCTCCTGCGGCGGAACGCCCTCGTGATGTTCATGTCGATCGAGCTCATGCTCAACGCGGTGAACCTCTCCTTCGTGGCGACCTCGAAGGCCCTCGGCCTCGTCGAGGGCCAGGTCGCGAGCCTCTTCGTCATCGTCGTCGCCGCCGCCGAGGTCACCGTGGGCCTCGCGATCATCGTGGCGATCTTCCATCGGCGACCCTCCGCCGACGTCGACGAGCTCACGGAGCTGCACGGATGAGCGACCTCCTCTGGCTCACCGTCGTCCTCCCCGCCGTCACGGCGGGGCTCCTCCTCGTGTTCGGACGCCGGATCGGCGAACCCTGGGCGGGCTGGCTCGCCACCGCCTCGGTCGCCGGCGCCTTCGTCGTGGGGGCGGTCGCCGCCGGGCCCTTCCTGGCGGGTAGCGGGCATCCCGAGGTGGTCACGTGGTTCTCCTGGATCCCGCTCCTCGGCGCCGACGCCGCCTTCCTGTGGGATCCCCTCGCCGCGATGATGACCGGGATCGTCACGGGCGTCGGGGCGCTCATCCACCTCTACTCGATCGGCTACATGCACGGGGATCCCCGGTTCGGTCGCTTCTTCGCGTACCTCAACCTCTTCATCGCCTCGATGATGACCCTCGTGCTCGCCGCGAACTTCGCGGTGATGTTCGTCGGATGGGAACTCGTCGGTCTGAGCTCCTACCTGCTCATCTCCTTCTGGTTCGAGAAGCCCTCGGCGGCCGCCGCGGGGAAGAAGGCCTTCGTGGTGAACCGGATCGGGGACTGGGGGTTCCTCGTGGCCCTCATGCTCGTCTTCGCGAGCTTCGGGACCCTCGACTTCACCACGGTCTTCGAGGCGGCCCCGGCGGTGCTCACGACGGGGTGGGCGACGGCGATCACCCTGCTGCTCCTCGTCGGGGCCACCGGGAAGTCGGCGCAGATCCCCCTCTACGTGTGGCTCCCCGACGCCATGGAGGGCCCGACGCCGGTGTCGGCGCTCATCCACGCCGCGACGATGGTGACCGCCGGCGTCTACATGATCGCCCGCACCGGCCCGCTCTTCGAACTCGCCCCGATGTCGGGGGCGGTCGTCGCCACGGTCGGGGTCGTCACCGCCTTCGTCGCCGCCACGATCGCCCTCGCCCAGACCGACATCAAGCGGGTGCTCGCCTACTCGACGATCTCGCAGATCGGCTACATGGTCCTCGGCGTCGGCGTCGCCGCGTACACCGCCGGTCTCTTCCACCTCATGACCCACGCCTTCTTCAAGGCACTGCTCTTCCTCGGCGCCGGGTCGGTCATCCACGCCCTCGGCGGAGAACAGGACCTGCGAAGGATGGGCGGGCTCCGGAAGGCGATGCCGGTGACCTTCGCCACCGCGGTGGTGGCCTGGCTGGCGATCTCCGGAGTCTTTCCCCTCGCCGGGTTCTGGTCGAAGGACGAGATCCTCGGCGCGACCTTCGCCAAGGGAGGCCCCTACCTCGTCCTGTGGGCGGTGGGGCTCTTCACCGCGGGCCTCACCGCCTTCTACATGACCCGCTGGCTGGCCCTGGCCTTCCTCGGGACACCCCGGTGGGAGGAGGGCGTCCGTCCCCACGAATCGCCGGCGACGATGACCGTGCCCCTCGTGGTCCTCGCCGCCCTCTCGGTGGTCGCCGGCGCGGTGAACACGCCCTGGCGCCTCGCGCTCGAGCACTTCCTCCATCCCGCCTTCGAGCACGTCCGTCTGGCGACGCCGCCCGGAGGGGTCCTCCTCGTGGTCCTCGCCGGAGGTTCCCTCGTCGTCGTGCTCGTCGGGATCGCCGGTGCCTGGCGTCGATACGCCGGGACGCCGCCGCGAGAAGAGGGTGCGTTCTGGCGCGCCGCCCACGACGGTTACCACGTCGACGACTGGTACGGGCGCCTCGTCGTGCTCCCCGCGAAGTCCGTCGCCGCCTGGGCCGCCTCGGTCGTCGACGGTCGGGTGATCGACGGGGCCGTCGACGGCACGGCCCGCCTCGTGCGGCGGCTCGGCGTCTCCCTCGCCGGCCTCCAGAACGGACTCGTGCGTTCCTACGCCGCGGTGTTCGCCCT
>DRQR01000261.1 GCA_011371355.1 Actinomycetota bacterium | reverse complement strand
GTAACGCAGCGCGGCCGTGGCGAGGGCGTCGTCGGCCTCGAAGTCGTACATCGACCAGACGACGACGCCGAGGGCCCTCGTGATCTGCTCGGCGAGCGGGAACTGGGCCAGGAGCTCCGGATCGACGCCCTCGCCGGTCTTGTAGCCGGGGAGGATCCGGTTGCGAAACGACTCGATCACCGAGTCGAAGGCGGCGGCGACGTGGGTCACGCCGGGCTCGGCGAGGAGGGCGAGGAGGCTCGCCGCCAGCCCGTGGACGGCTCCGACCTCGCGCCCATCGGGTGCGCGGCGCCGCGGCGCACCGAAGAAGGCTCGGAACAGCTCGTAGGTGCCGTCGACGAGGTGGACCTTCACCGGGCGATCGTACCGCCCCGACTACCCTTGTCTCCATGGCGACCCGGATGATCGGCGGCACCCTCCGTCTCCAGAGCCCCTGGTTCTCGAACGCCTGGGACGTCCTCGACGACACCGGAGAGCGACTCGCCCGCCTCGTCCGGCATCCCCGAGACCACAGCGCCTCGGCGGTGCTCCGGGACGGGACTCGGTGGCGGCTCGTTCCCGACGGTTTCGGCGTGGTTCGTCTCCTCGAGGAGGGCAGCGAACTCGGTCGGATCGTCCGCCGCTCCTGGTGGGGTCGACGGTGGGAGGTCGTCTCGCCCACCTGGGGCTACGAGCTCGTCTCCGATCCCCTGCCTCGGCGATGGCATCTCCGGGTCGGGCACGAGCCGATCGCTCGACTCGCCGGGTCGCCGATCTCCTACAACCGCCTCACCGTGGAGACCGACCTCGTCGTGCCGCTCCAGGCGGTCGTCCTCGCCTGGCACGTGATCGCCCGCCCCTGGGAGGCGGCGGCCCGACCTGCCGGGCTCGTTCCGCTGTCGATCGAGCCCCGGTCCGCCCCCGCCGCCGGCGCCGCGTGACCTCGCCCTTCGTCGACGCCGCCTCGGTCGGCGACGACCCGAGGCCGGTCCTCCTCGACGCCCGGTGGTGGCTCGACGACCCCGGACGCGCCCGCCGCGAGTTCGAGGCCGGGCACCTCCCCGGTGCCCGCTTCGTCTCCTTGGACGACCACCTCACCGCCCCCGAGGGCCCGGGCCGTCATCCCCTCCCGTCCCCCGCCGAGTTCGCCGCGGCGATGGCGAACCTCGGCGTGGGCCACACCGATCGTGTCGTCGTCTACGACGACCGTGGCGGCGCCTTCGCCGCCCGGGCGTGGTGGATGCTGACCGCCCTGGGCGTGGAGGCCCGAATCCTCGACGGCGGCCTCGACGCGTGGGTGGCGGGCGGAGGCGAGCTCGTCTCGGAACCCACAGCCGTCGAGCCCGCGCCGCCGTGGCCCGACCTCCCACCTCGGTTTCCGGGCACCGTGACCATGGAGGACCTCGTCTCGGGCTGGCCGGGGGGACTCGTCGACGCCCGCGCCCCCGATCGGTACCTGGGCCTCGTCGAGCCCATCGACCCGGTCGCCGGCCACATTCCCGGCGCGCGCAACCTCCCCTACGAACGCCTGCTCGACGAGGAACTGCGGCTGCGGGGGACCGCCGAGCTCGAGGTGATCCTCGCCCGGGCGGGCCTCGAACCCGATCCTCGGCTCGTCGTCTACTGCGGCAGCGGAGTCACCTCCTGCCTCCTCGTCGCGGTGATGGAGCACCTCGGCCGGCCCCGCCCGCTCCTCTACGCGGGCTCGTGGAGCGAATGGTGTCGCGCCGGAGGGCCGGTGGAGACCGGGACCCCTGCGGAAGGCCCTATCCTCGCGCGCGACCGCGGCGACCATCCGCCATCGTGAGGAGGAGCCCACGGCGATGACGAACGACCCTCGAGGTCCCGAACCGCCCGCCGACCCCACCGTCGAAGACGTGGTCGACGCGTTCGTCGAGTTCTTCAACGCGAAGGACTGGGACGAGGTGGCCACCCTGCTGGCCCCCGACGGGAAGTTGAACCTCGGCGCCGGCGTCGAGGGGGACGGGGTGGTCGACTCCCTCGTGGAGCTCGCCCTCTCCCACCCGGGCATGCTCCTGACCCGCGGCGAGCGGGGCGACGAACCCGTCGCCGTGGCCTGGATCCCCGACGGGGAGGGTCGACCCTGGGTCCGGGTCGGCTACTTCTCCTTCTCGACCGTCGACGCCGCCGAGCATCCCCTCATCGAGTACCTCGAATACTCGGACGTGCCCGAAGACGGCGCGGAGCTCCTCGCCGAGGAACCCTCCGCCGACGAGGTCCCCGAGTGGGACGACTGGAACGAATGGGAGGAGGGGGCGCCGAGCGCGGAGCCGGGCGAGACGGAGGTCCTCGGAGAACTCGAGCCCAACGGGGAGCCGGCCACCGACTGACCGGACCTCGACGTCGGGGAACCGGTGCCGGCGTAGGCTGAGGCCATGCCCACGAGCGACGAGCTGCTCCGCGAGGCGAAGCGCTCCTTCTCCTCCACCGACTCCCCCGTGCCTCGCCGAGGCCTGGCGGTGGTGACCTGCATGGACGCCCGGATCGATCCGTGGCGGATCCACCGGGCGGACCGCGGCGACCTCCACGTGATCCGCAACGCCGGTGCGGTCGTCACCGACGACGTTCGCCGGTCCCTCGTCGTGAGCGTCGTCGTCTTCGGCGTCCGCAAGGTGGAGCTCATGATGCACACCGACTGCGGCGCCTGCGGCCTCGACGAGGAGGCCGTGGCGGCGAAGGCGAGGGCGACGACTGGGGCCGTGCCGACCGAGGACCTCTTGGGCTTCGACGATCTCGAGGCGCAGCTCCGCGACGGCGTGCACGAGCTGCGAACCCACCCGGTGATCGGTACGGCCGCCGCCGTCGTCGGCAGCGTCTACGACGTCGCTCGCGACGCCCGGCGGGTCGTCGTGCCATGACCGCGGTCGACGGGCTCGTCGGCGGACGGGTCCAGGGCGTCGGCTTCCGCTGGTTCGCCAAGCGGGTGGCCGACGAGCTCGGCGTCGCCGGTTGGGTGCGCAACCTCCCCGACGGCCGGGTCGCCTTCCACGCCGAGGGTCCCGACGACCAGGTGGCGGCCTTCGTGGCCCGGCTCCGACGGGGGCCGGCGGCGGCGACCGTCACCGAGGTGTCCGTCGTTCCCGCCGAGCCGGAGGGAACCGGCGGGTTCTCGATCCGCTACTGAGCCACGCCGGCCCGTCGCAACCCGGCGAGGACCCGGTCGGGGGTGAGGGGGATCTCGTCGAACCAGACCCCCGTGGCGTCGTGGATCGCCGCCACCACCGCCGGGGCGTAGGGAATGAACGGCATCTCCGCCATCCCCCGAGCCCCCCAGGGGCCGACCGGGTCGGGGTGTTCGACGATGACGGCCTCGACGTGGGCCGGCACGTCCCCGATGCCGGGGATGAGGTACTGGGAGAGCCGGGGGTTGCGGATCGTGGCCCCTTCGACGACGAGCCGCTCGGTGAGGGCGTACCCGTGGGCTTGGACGATGGCGCCGTGGACCTGGCCTTCGACGAGCCGCGGGTTGATGGCCCGACCCACGTCGACGGCGCAGACGACCCGATCCACGTGGACGTGCCCCGTCCCGACGTCGACGGTCACCTCGACGGCCTCGGCGACGTACCCGTAGGCGAAGTTGACGTCGCCGCGTCCGGTGTCGGGATCGAAGGGCTCGGTGGGAGGGGGGACGTAGCGGAACTCTCCGATCGCGGGCCGGTCGCCGTCGCGCCACCGCTTCTCCGCCTCCTCGGCAGCGCCGAGGATCGCGTTCCCGGCCATGAAGGTGAGCCGGGACGCGGAGGCGGATCCCGAATCGCCGGTGACCGCGGTGTCCGACCAGACGGCCTCCACCCGCTCGAGGGGGACGCCGACGGCCTCGGCGGCCATCTGCCGGAAGGCGGTGTGGGCGCCCTGGCCGACGTCCGCGCCGGCGTGGTGGAGGACGACCCGCTCGACCTCGTCGTCGCCGTGGAGTTCGATCGTCGCCTCGCAGCGTTCGGGGAAGCCGAAGGAGAACCCGACGTTCTTGAAGGCACAGGCGAAGCCCCGACCCCGTCGGAGCCGGGATTCGTCGGCCGGGAGACTGGCGAAGGGGATGGCCGGAGGAGGAACGGCCACGGGCCGCTCCGCCGCCTCGGCACAGGCGTCGATCACCGCGGGCATCGACACGCCGGCGGGGAAGGGGACCTGGGTGGGACCGACACTCCCCTCCTGGATCACGTTGCGTCGCCGCAGCTCGACCGGGTCGATCCCGAGGGCCTCGGCGAGGCGGTTCATCTGGTTCTCGGCGACGAAGGCCCCCTGGGGTGCCCCGAATCCCCGGAAGGCGCCGCCGGGAACCGCGTTCGTGTACACCCCCCACGAATCCACCCTGAGGTTCGGGATCTCGTAGGGGCCGGCGACGGTGAGGTGGAGGTTCCCGAGGACCTTGTTCGTCGTGTAGTTGTAGGCACCGGCATCGAGGTAGGCGTCGACTTCGGCGACGACGACCACCCCCTCCCGGGTCGCCCCCCACCGGGCGTGGACGATCCCGCGGTGGCGCTTGTGGTGGCCGACGATCGATTCTTCCCGGGACCAGACGCAGCGGACGGGACGGCGGATGCCGCGGGCGGCGAGCTTCCGCACGGCGGCGGCCATGACGATCTGGAGGGACATGTCCTCCCGGCCGCCGAAGGCGCCGCCGATCGCCGGATACCGAACCCGGATCCGCTCGGGGGGCAGGTCGAGGGCGTGAGCGATCTGCTCCCGATCCTCGTGGGTCCACTGGCCGGCGATCTCCACGGTGATCCGGTCGTCGTCGTCGAGGTAGGCGACGGCGGCCTCAGGCTGCAGGTAGGCGTGTTCCTGGTGGGGGAGCCGGTAGGTGCCTTCGACGACCACGTCGGCGGCGGCCCATCCCGCCTCCGGGGAGCCCTTGCGGATCCGATGGTGGACGTACCGGTTCGTGCCCGCTTCGGGATGGACGAGGACCTCGTCGGTGAGGGCGGCTTCGAGGTCGGCGACGACGGGGAGGTCCTCCCAGTCGACGTCGAGGGCGACGGCACCGGCCGCCGCCGCCTCCGGAGTCTCGGCGACGACCACGGCGATCTGATCCGCCTCCCAGCGGCTCACGTCGGAGGCGACTCGAGCCCGTCCGGTCCCGTCGACGCCGACGAGCACCGGCTGGTCGAACATCGTCAGCCCGTACTCGTTCACCGGAATGTCCCCGGCGGTCACGACCTCGACGACGCCGGGCACGGCGAAGGCGGGGCGGACGTCCATGGAGACCATGCGGGCGTGGGGTCGGCCCGAGAAGACGACGACGGCGTGGAGGAGGTCGGGGCCCACGCGGTCGCCGGGATAGCGGGCCGCCCCGGTCACCTTGGCCCGGGCGTCGTCGCGGACGATCGAGATGCCCAGGCTCATCGGTTCACCTCCGCGGCCTCGGCGACGGCGTCGACGATGGCGGTGTAGCCCGTACACCGGCAGAGGTTCCCGGCGAGGC
>DRQR01000260.1 GCA_011371355.1 Actinomycetota bacterium | reverse complement strand
TTCGGCTCACCCCCCTCGAGGATCGAGATCACCGAGTTCGTCGTTCCGAGGTCGATGCCAACCGCGCGTCCCATTCCATGACTCCTGTCGTCGCCGATATTGAGCTGGTCCGGAGTCTATAACTTGAGTCTGTCGTTGTCATATTCCGGGAATCTCCCTCGACCCACCACGGTACCCCGGGGGGTACACTGGGGACATGGACGCAGCAGGCTTCGAACTCCCGCCCGAGCGCCTCGCCGACCTCCTCCTCCGGCTGCGCCGGGTGGAGGGGCAGGTTCGCGGGCTCCAGCGGATGGTCGAGGAAGGGCGGGGCTGTGCCGAGGTCGTCACCCAGTTCGCCGCCGCGATCCGGGCCCTCGAGCACGCCGGCTACCGCTACTTCTCCTCGGCGATGGCCGAGTGTCTCGCCGACCCGGAGCGGGCGGCCGCCGAGGGCTACTCGCCCGAGCGCCTCGAGGAGCTCTTCCTCCGGCTCTCCTGACCCCGAGGTCGTTATACCCCACGGGGTATATCCTCCCCTCCAGCCGAGCCGGGAGGAGCCCCATGCAACGTCTCGCCGTCGTCGCCGTCGTCGTCGCCGTGCTCGCCGCCGCCTGTGGTGGTGGCGCCCCGGCCGCCGCTCCGGACCGGACCCTCGTCCAGGTGGACGCCGCCCGGGCGGCGACGCTCCTCGACGAAGGACCCGCCGATCTCGTCGTCCTCGACGTCCGGACGCCCGAGGAGTTCGCCGCCGGACACCTCCCCGGGGCGATCAACGTCGACTTCTACGCCTCGGACTTCGCCGACCAGCTCGATCGCCTCGACAAGGACGTCCCCTATCTCCTCTACTGCCGCAGCGGGAATCGATCGGGCCAGACGATGCCGATCCTCGAGGACCTCGGCTTCTCCGAGGTCTACGAGCTCGCCGGTGGCATCCTCTCCTGGGAGGCGGCGGGGCTGCCCCTCGAGCGCTGAGCGGAGCGGGGCCCGAGGCCTCACACCCCCTCGCCGTCCCCCGGCCGGGGAGACCCTCCGGCGCGGAGGCTCGGGGTCTCCGACGACTCGGGCCCTCCGGTCCTCGGGACGTCCTCCACCGGCGCGCCGACCCGGGGGTCGTCGCGACGTGGAGAGGAGACTCGACCGTGCCCGCGCCGCCGAGGATCCTCGAGGCGACGGGATCGTGGCGTCCGGTGGATCGGACCCTCTCCGACTGTGCGGGGTGTCGCGGACTCGGTCGCACCGAGCCGGTGCCGGTCCGGGAACGGCCGGCGATCCACGTTCGCGGGGCCCGGGGGCATACTCGAGGCAGCCGGGTTCCGGGTGCGGACCCGGGAGCCACGCTGGCCGGGCGAGGAGGGTGCCGATGATGCGGACGTGGAGTGTCGGGGTGGTCGCCCTCGTGGTGGCCGCGTGCGCGCCGGTGGGCTCGTCGTCCTTCGGAGCGAATCTGGGGCCGGACCCGTCGTCGACGGCCGAGCTGCGGGGTATCGGCAGGGCCACGTATCTGCCCGTCGACCTCTCCGAGCTGCGGAGGACGGCCGGGCTGGTGGTCGAAGCGACGGTCGTCGAGGTCCACCGTTCCCGGCTCGACACCGTCGACGGACGTTTCCCTCCGCTCGAAGACCTGGAGACCCGGGGGGTGAGGAACCTCGATGTCCTCACCGACGTCGACCTGGAGATCGTCGGCGTGGTCGATGTCCGTCCGGGGCTCGAGGGTGTTCCTCGACCGGGGGAGCGGTTCACGATCACCGTCGGCGGTGGGAAGTACGACACGACCGTCGACGTCGACCGGGCTCGGGCGATCGGCATGACCGACGTGGAGGTCGTGGTGCCGCCGACCGAGCAGCCCGTCGTCTGCCCGTCGAGCGAACCCGACTGCGGACCACCCGAGGTGGAGGTGGAGACGCCGGTGACGGCGCCTGCCGAGCTCACCTATGGTCGGGCCCCCGGCGTGATCCTGACCGAGGGGGGACGGGTGGTCGTCTTCTTGGCGCGGGTTTCCCTTCGTAGGTACGAGGGGGGCACCACCGAGGTGTGGGGCCCCGTTCACCCCGCCGGGGTCTTCTCGCCGACCGTCGACGGTCGGTGGAAGGGTCCAGGCTCCGAGACGACGTACCGGCTCGAGGACCTGACGCTCCTCGACCGAGCCGGGCGCTGAGCTACATCGGGACCGCGGCCGGCACCGCCGCGGCCACGAGCCGCTCGACGCCTACCGCGTCGAGGCCGGATTCCGGTTCCCCGGAGTTCGGGCCTCATCCAGGTCGAGGGGCCGGGTCTGCGCCGGGGACGATCTCGCGTCGCCGGCCGAGGATCGAGGCTTCGCGAGTCGGTGAGCCCTGGGCGTCGACGCCGATCGCGGTGTGTACGAGATCGCCGATTCGATGGGGGCTCCGTCGAGGCCGGAGCGCTCGCGGCTCCTCCTCGACCCCGCAGGGGGGTTGACGTGTGTGTGTGTGTGTGTGTGGCAGGATCGGGATAGCGCCGAGGGGTGGTTCAGGGGGACGGCCACGATACGGCGATCCGAGGAGTGCTCATGCCGGCGGATCCCCATCGGGGAGGAGCGGCCGTTGAGGCCGCCGGCGCACCGAGAGCCGCGCAGTCGGCAGACGACGCCGGCCGACGGGGTCGGGCCGGCAGGCCGGCCAACCCTGCGGAGTCGGCCGGATCGCCCGCCTCGTCCGTCGACAACCTCCACCGCGTCGAGGAGCCCGAGGCCGTGGTGGTGCACCTCGGGCGCCGAGGCGCGGTTCGCGGATCGGGTCCGTGGCCGCCGTCGGCCTCGAACCGGGCGTACCGTCTCGGCTTCGGATTCGGGCCCCCTCGTGCACCTCGGGGTTCCTCGCTTCCGAGGCTGGGCGCTCGGCTCCCTGGGGTCCCACGCATGCCAGCCCCATTCGAGAGGGGCGCGTGTGCTCGACCTGGTAAGGCTCTACGTCCCGTTGTCGCTGAGCCATGTTCATGGGCGTGACCCGAGTCCTTCGACCGATGTCCCGTAGGTTGGCTCAAGTTCTACGCTTCACGGTCGGCGCACTCGTGGTGGGTGCGCTCGTGTTCGATCCGGGCGCCTCTCGTCTATCGCCGCGAGTGCAAGCATTCGACTGGTGGGGTCCTGCGCCGTTCTGCGGTGATCGCTCCGAGGCACGTATTGCCTTCACCGTGGACGCCAAGTGGGATACCTACATCCAAGGCAATGCCGAGGCAGGTAAGACGCTCGGGCGAGCCGTGGAGTTGGGAAGAGACGACTGGATCGGCCACGAGATCATGCACTACGGGGGTTACGTCAGTGCCCTGACCGATGGTGGCGATACCTTTACGATGCGATGGAAGCCATCCTGGTACCTGGGAGGAAGCGATGTCTACGCGCGGACCTCCTGCTCACCTAGTACTCCAGAGATTGCATTCAATGATGCTCGCTTTGACGACTTTAGGAATGGTGTAATCCGTCTTCGTGGAGTGGCAGCTCATGAGTGGGGTCACGCCTGGGGCATAGGGCATTCCGGGAAGCATGACTCTCACGGCGGGGGTACACCTACGATGAGTACCTGTCACGGCAACTTCACCGACAACGCGATCATAGCCCAGGACGATTCGGCGGCGATACAACACTATCAGAACCGGTCCGGACACTACGGAGCAGCCACGGCAAATCCTTCGTTTGAGGAAGGCTGGAAGTGGTGGGGTTTTCGCAACAGTGGCAACGGTCATCGGTGGATACGATATGGAGGTCAAGACAACACGCGCCGGTATCTGCGTTTCCGGTCAGCAAATCCGGCCGATCGGAGTTACATCTTCAGCACCACGAGGATGGCTCGTATGACCTCCCCCACCGGATCCATGGCAGGGAGCAAGGTGAAGGCTCGGGGGAACTACCGGAAGGTGATCAGAGCTTCAACCGGCACGGTCCTGATACAAGCTCGAGTGCGTGCCGTGGAGTACAGCGGCGGCTATGACGCGAAGTGCCAGATAGTCACGGGCGCGAACGATCACCCCTTGTTGAGCGGATGGGTTACCCTGTCCACGATCGGCTATCCGGCGTCGAGATGGCGGTACTCGACCACTGGTCATTACACCGTTCCCCAGTCCATCGGAGGAGTTGATACGAAGGGAATCGACGTCAGAGTCTATCTGCACAACCGCATGAGGTTTGGGGGCGACTATGTCTCGGTGGACGTCGACCGTGTGCGAGTACTGGTAGACGAGTGATGGAGCGTACTCGGCGCTCTCGGCCCTGGCTGGTTGCCACCGCGGCGGCGGTGGTCGCCTTCGGTGTCGGAGGCTGCACCGCTCCGACCGGGGGCGCAGGGGAGTCCGGTTTGGGCGCTGGGGAGGACTGGGTCCGCACTCTGCCGGCGCAGGCGGTGGTGGAGGCGACGCTCCTCGGCGTCGATGAGGTCTCCGAGGAGGAAGCCCCCGGCTTCGATGGCCATCCCCTGTTGACGCTGCAGGTCGACGAGGTGCTCCTGATCGACGAACTCAACCCGGCGTTCCCGCTCCCCGAGGTCGCTCGGGGTGACACCGTGACGGGGCTGCTGATCCGAACCTCCCTCGAGGAGCCGGAGCGCACCCTGTCCCCGGGCGCACGAGGCGTGTGGTTCCTCAACTACGGGTACTCACAGGGACCCGACGGGCGACCGGTGCCCGACCGTCACTGGTCGGTCACCTTCGGTCTGGCCCAGCGGGGCGACCCCCTCCCGCCGTGGGACACGGACTCGACCCGGCTCGCCTTGAAGGCGTTGCTCGGCCCGGATGAGGCCTCCAGCGATGTTCCGGCCGCCGTGATCGAGTACGTCGTCGAACTCAACACGATGCTGCGGGCGGCCGCTCGGGGAGCATCGAGCGGGACCTGGGCTGCCGGACCTCGATCGGCGCGTCTCCAGGCGGCGTACGGGGAGGACGCCGGCGGGCCGGCCGAGCGTCGAGGGGACGCGTTCGAGACGTGGCGGAGTCTGCCGTGGCTGGAGCGCCATCTCCCCGGTGGCTATGAGGACGTGCCGCCCGAGTGGGCTTCGGTCATGGACGTGGAACTCGTCGGGTGGGAGGTGCTCGTCGTTCACGGCCACGCGTTGGCCGGGCGGGGAGCGATCACCCTGGCGTTCGAGGATCTGGGTCTGATGGGGACGCACGTCGTCGACCACGCTCGGGGCGCGACCTTCGTCACCGGTCTCGGGCCACCGGTCGGTGCGCCGAGCCTTCGGTCGTGGCCCGAAGACGCGGATCTCCTCGGCCTCGAGGACGGGGCACCCGGGCGGGTTCCGCCACCCGACGTGATCGAGGTCGACGAGCCGGCGTTCCTGGCCGCGTTCCTCACCTCCGACGTCGGCTCGTCGGGGACTCCCGGCGTGTTCGCGGTCGTCGACCTCACCGGCGCGCAACCGATCGTGGAGGTCCTCGACCTCGACGCCTACGAAGCGCGGCTCGAGGAGCTCCGGCCGCTTCTCGACGTCGAGCCCCACGACCCGGACGATCCCGAACCGAGCGGGTGAGCTCGATCGCCCAGAAGCGGACGCTTCGTAGGGTTCGGGGTTCTGCCGCAGCCCGTCGCTCCGAGACGGGGATGCCGGCCGTCGAAGCGAGGACCAGGGAACTCGCGGGGGACGACCTGATGACCGCGACCGCCGGAGGGGTGCGGCGGTCGTCTCGTCGAAGGCTCGTGGTGGTGATGCCGCCGGCTGTGGGGATCAGGCTTCCCAGGAGAGGACGAGTGTGGGCATGATTCCGGCCGAGGAGGCGGAACCATCCGGCGGATGACGGTTCGGCACCGCTCCAGGGCCCGCCCGGGACTGCCGATGGAGGCGGTATGGACGCACTCTCCGGAGACCTCGAGACCTTCCCCCTCGACGAGGTCCTCGACGTGGTGGCCCGGACCCGCCAGACCGGGGTGCTGAGGATCGAGGCGGCAGGCAGGACCGGACGGCTCTACTTCGTCGACGGCGACCTCGTCTACGCCACGACCCGGGAGGCCGACGGCGGGGTCTCGGCCCTCGTCGGCCGCCGGGAACGGCACGAGCGGCGAGGTCGTCAGGCCGTCGCCGCCGGGATCCGCGAGCTCGTCCTCCACCAGATCGTCGAGGTCCTCCTCCGTCTCGAACGGGAACGGTCGGGACGGTTCTGGTTCGTCGAGGGCGTCACCACCCGGGCCTACGGCGACGCGCCCGTCGAAGGGTTCGACCTCGTCGAGGTCCGGGCCGCGGCCGACGAACGACGGGCGGCCTGGCGGCGAATCCGGCGCCTCCTCCCCGGGGAGCGACGCCGCTTCGTCCCCGTTCCCGAGATCGGCGCTGCGGTCACCCTGGCGCCCCGCGACTGGGAGGTGATCGTCGCCCTCGGGGAAGGAGCGACCGCCGGCGAGCTCGCCGAGCGCCTCGGGGTGTTCGAGTTCACCGCCGCGGCGTGGCTCGCCGACCTCGTCGAGCGGGGCCTCGTCGTCTCCGTCGAGGACGCGGCCCGCTACCGAGACGCCGACGGCATCCCCGTCGTCGTCGAGGTGGTCACCCCCGACGATCCGCCCGTCGGCTGAGGTCGGCCGGCGTCACTTGGCGAGGGCGCATTCGTTCCGACCCACCTCGAGTTCCTGGATCTCCTCCTCGGTGGCCTCCTTCCAACCGAGGTTGACCTTGCGGATGTCCTGGTAGACCGCCGGCGCTTCGCCGAGGTGGCGCACCACGTAGTCGACGAAGGCGTCCTCGTCGTCCATCGAGACGACCGGGTCGTTGACGAGCAGGTCCCCGAGCCGCCGCCGGATCGTCCCGTCCTCCTGGGCCTCGGCCCTCGTCGTGTAGTGGGCCGGCGCCACCTCGAGGTCGTGGTCGAGGCGGGCGAGCCGGTCGTGGATCGTGTGGAAGAGGTCCCGCGCCCAGGGCTCGGTCTGACCCCCGAGATCGGGTCGGCCGATCCCGCTGACGAACACCGCGTCGCCGGTGAGGAGGAACCGCCCGTCGACCTCGAGGGACGTCGAGCCGGGGGTGTGGCCGGGAGTCGCCACCGACCGGACGATGAGCCGCAGCGTCCCGAGCTCGAAGACCTCCCCATCGCGGAGGGGCGTGTACGCGAAGGACGCCCCCTCGGCGTCGCCCTCGGAGATGTGGTACTCGGCGCCGGTCTCGTCGGCGAGGCGCCGAGCGATCGAGACGTGGTCGGCGTGGAGGTGGGTGTCGAAGACGTGGGTGATCGGCGCCTCCATCTCCTCGGCGAGCCGCAGGTAGAACCCGAGGTCCGCGGCCGGGTCGACGATCGCCATCTCGGCGCCCCGCTCACCCACCGCGTACGACAGGCACGCCTTGGCGATCCGGTCGATCTGGACGACGAAGCGACGCCCGTCGTCGAAGAGGGTGTGGGGCACGAGGGTCCGCGACCAGGCGTCCATGCCGCCGGCGAGGTTCGCCACGTTCGGGAAGCCGATCACGTCGGCGACGAGATCCGAGGAGTCGCCCTTGGCACAGACGACGACCACGTCCCGGTCGGTGGGCAGGGCGGCCTTGATCTCCTCGTCCTCGGTGATCGCCCGCCAGTAGGGGACGTTGAGGGTCTCGGGTACGACCCGTCCCTCGATGCGCCAGCGCTCGAACTGGTCCGGGGCGCGGACGTCGAGGATGAACGGGGCCCGCTCCGGGTCGTCGACCCGCCTCGCCAGCTCCTCGGTCGTGATCGCTCGGCTCATGGCACCTCCCCGCAGGATGCATTCGAGTTTCCGCATGTTCAACGTAGCGCATGGCGACGCCGGTGCCAACCCATCATTTCGATGACGCAACCGAACCCGGACCGGAGGGGTGCTCAGCGGCGGGAGATGGCGACGTCGTGCATCGCCTCGACGAGGAGGTCGAGGGCCTCGACGATCTTCGGGGAGGTGAGCTCGTAGTAGACCCGCTGCCCCTCCCGGCGACGTCGCGCCAATCCCCGCTGCCGGAGGATCGCCAGGTGCTGGGAGGCGTTCGCCTGGGCGAGATCGAGGAGCTCGCAGATCTCCCCGACCGACCGGGGTCCGTCGCGTAGGACGCCGATGATCTGGAGCCGCTTCGGGTCGGCGAGGCCCTTGCAGAAGCTGGCGTGGAGCTGGAGCAGCTCGTCGGAGAGGTCGGCCATGGCCCGCACTATGCCACAGAGGAGGCCTTCGGGGAAAAGCGGTGGCGCGGTCGTCGCCGCCCGCGTATGATGCTGGCGCGTCATATGCACGTCGACGCATGTTCGAGAGGGAGGTGGAGCGACGATGGCCGACGAGACCGGAGCGGACCGGGGCGGGGCCGGGGCCGACAAGATGGTGATCATCGCCGCGTCGGGCGACCTCGACAAGGCCTGGCCGGTGCTCATCCTGGCGACGACCGGGGCCGCCTACGGGATGGAGGTCACCGTCTTCTTCACCTTCTGGGGCCTCCTCGTCCTCAAGAAGCCCGGGGTCGGCATCACCGGCTCCGACTGGCGGCAGAAGATGCTCTCGGTGATGGCGAAGGGGACCCCCGACCACCTCCCCCTCTCGAGGTTGAACTTCGCCGGGATGGGCCCGTGGATGATGAAGGGCCTCGCCGACGACAAGAACGTCGCCTCCATCCAGGAGCTGCTCGGCCTCGCCCGAGACATGGGCGTCAAGCTCTGGCCGTGTCAGATGACCATGGATCTCATGGGGCTGACCGAAGACGACCTCATCGACGGGCTCGATGAGCCCGCCGGCGCGGGTTCGGCGATCAGCCTCATGAAGGAGGCGTCGATCGAGCTGTTCATCTGAGCGAGAGAGAGGATCACCGATGGCCGACGTGACCGTGGATGCGAGGAACCTCCAGTGCCCGATGCCGGTACTGAAGATCTCCCAGGCGATGAAGGACCTGTCGCCCGGCCAGAGCGTCGAGCTCGTGGCCACCGACCGAGGAGCCCTGTCCGACATCCCCGCCTGGGCGAGCGACATGGGCTACTCCCTGAAGGAGCAGTTCGAGCGCGACGGCGAGTTCCACTTCGTCGTCGAGAAGTCCTGAACGTCCCGCCGCTCGACGAAGGGAGCCGAAACTGCGCTACGGGTTCGTCATCGATCAGCGCGTCTGCATCGGGTGCCACGCCTGCACGGTGGCGTGCAAGACCGAGCACGGCGTCGCCCTCGGCGTCTACCGCACCTGGGTCAAGTACGTCGAGAAGGGCGAGTGGCCCGACACGAAACGGTTCTTCTCGGTGCTCCGATGCAACCACTGCACCGACGCGCCGTGCGTGAAGATCTGTCCCACCTCGGCGCTCTTCACCCGGGACGACGGCATCGTCGACTTCGACACCGACCGCTGCATCGGCTGCAAGTCGTGCATGCAGGCCTGTCCCTACGACGCCCTCTACATCGATCCGGCGACGAACACCGCCCAGAAGTGCAACTACTGCGCCCACCGGGTCGACGTCGGTCTCGAACCCGCCTGCGTGGTCGTCTGCCCCGAGCAGGCGATCATCGCCGGGGACCTCGACGATCCCACCTCCCGGATCTCCGAGCTCGTCGCCATGGAACAGACGACGGTCCGGGCGCCCGAGCAGGGAACGGGACCGAACGTCTACTACCTCGGTGCCGACGCCGCGAACCTCGACCCGGTGCGGTCCGGGACCCTCGACGACGGTGGGCTGTGGCGTGATCCGCCGAGCATCGAATCCTGGCTCGCCGTCGACCTCACCGACGCCGCCCCGGCCCCCGCCGGCGACGGCGGCCGAACCGTACCGAGCCCACCGCCCCGCGTCGAGGGGGGCAAGCGGGGGACCCCGCCCCGGGTCGTCTACAACACCGACCACCCCATGCCCTGGGGCTGGAGGGTGTCGAGCTACTTCCTCACCAAGGGCGTCGCCGCCGGCGTCGCCCTCGCCGCGGCGGTGGCCCTCCTCTTCGGCGTCGGCGTCGACTCGGGATGGATGGCGTGGGCGGCTCCCCTCGTCTCGGGCGTCTTCCTGGCGATCACCGGGGTGCTCTTGATCTGGGACCTCAAGCGGCCCGACCGCTTCTACTACCTGCTGACGAAGGGCAACCCGTCGTCGTGGCTCGTCAAGGGCGCGTGGATCCTCACCGCCTTCGCGGTGGTCGACGGGCTCTGGTTCCTCGCCGGCGTCTCGGGGGCGACCGGCGTGCTCCCGGCGCTCATCTGGATCTCGGCGCTGCTCGCCCTCGGCCTCGCCGGGTACACCGCCTTCCTGTTCGGTCAGGCCGAGGGTCGCGACCTCTGGCAGAGCCCCACGCTGTTGTGGCACATGCTCGCCGGGGCCTTCACCCTCGGCGGCGGGGTGTCCCTCGTGGCCGCCGTCGTCGCGGCCCCCTCGGGCACCGCCACCGTCGCCTATGCCTGGACGATGGTCGTCGGGGCGGCCGCCCTCGGGGCGCTGGCCTTCGGTGAGCTGGCCTCGAGGCATCCCACGGCGAACATCGCCGCCGCGATGCACCACATGACCAAGGGTCGCTACGCCCCGGAGTACTGGCTCGGCCTCGTCCTGAGCGTCGCCGTCCCCGTCGTCGCCGGACTCGTCGTCCTCGGCGGCGGGCCCATCGCCGTCGGCGCCCTCGGCGGGCTCGCCGCGTCGGCGGGCATCTGGCTCGTCGACGACGCCTTCGTCCGTGCCGGCCAGAGCGTTCCCCTGAGCTGAGGAGGACCGATGACCATCGATCGAGGCATTCCGAGGCTCGTGCCCGGCGGCGGGTTGACGAGCTACCCGCCGCCGGAGCGTTGGGACGACTGGGAGGAGTGGGACGCCCAGGCCTGGCCGGAGCGGGTGAAACGCCGGGTCCGGCTCGTTCCCACCACCTGCTTCAACTGCGAGTCGGCCTGCGGGCTCCTCGCCTACATCGACAAGGACACCGGCGAGATCCGTCGTTTCGAGGGGAACCCGGCCCACCCGGGCTCCCGGGGTCGGAACTGCGCGAAGGGGCCCGCCACCCTCAACCAGGTCCACGATCCCGAACGGATCCTCTACCCGCTGCGGCGGAAGGGTCCCCGGGGGTCGGGGGAGTGGGAGCGGGTCTCCTGGGACGAGGTCCTCGACGACATCGCCGGCCGGATGCGGAAGGCCATCGTCGAAGGCCGTCACGACGAGATCATGTACCACGTGGGTCGGCCCGGCGAGGACGGGTTCATGGACCGCACCCTGAAGGCGTGGGGGGTCGACGGGCACAACTCGCACACGAACATCTGCTCGTCGGGGGCGCGGGTCGGCTACGCGATGTGGATGGGCCACGACCGGCCCTCGTCGGACTTCGCGAACGCCCGGTTCATCCTCCTCCTCTCCGCCCACCTCGAGACCGGCCACTACTTCAACCCCCACGCCCAGCGGATCATGGAGGCCAAGCGCAACGGGGCGAAGCTGGCGACCATCGATCCGCGGCTGTCGAACACGGCGTCGATGTCCGACTACTGGCTCTCGCCGTGGCCGGGCACCGAACCGGCCCTCCTCCTCGCCATCGCCCGGCTCCTCCTGGAGTGGGACGCCGTCGACCACGACTTCGTGCGCCGTTGGGTCAACTGGGAGCAGGCGATGGAGCACCGGTTCGGGGACCGACCCCGGACCTACGAGGCCTTCGTCGACGCCCTGAAGGAGACCTACGCGTCCTTCACCGTCGACTGGGCCGCCGAGGAGTGCGGGGTCGAGGCCGACCAGATCGTCGCCGTCGCCCGCGGGATCGCCGAGGCCGGACACCGGTTCTCGTCCCACACCTGGCGTTCGGTGGGATCGGGCAACCTCGGTGGCTGGCAGGGGGCGCGGTGCCTGTGGTTCCTCCACGTCCTCACGGGATCGGTGGGCACCGTGGGTGGGTGCTCCCCGAGTGCCTGGGACAAGTTCAAGCCCGAGCACTGGAACATGCCGCCGCCCCACAGCCGCTGGAACGAGCTGCTGTGGCCGATCGAGTATCCCTTCGCCCACCACGAGATGAGCATCCTCCTCCCCCACTTCCTCAAGGAGGGCCGAGGGCGGCTCGAGGTGTACTTCACCAGGGTCTACAACCCCATCTGGACGAACCCCGACGGGTTCACCTGGCTCGAGGTGCTCACCGACGAGGAGCTCGTCGGGCTCCACGTCGCCCTCACCCCCACCTGGTCGGAGACCGCCTGGTACGCCGACTACGTGCTCCCCATGGGGGTCGCCGCCGAACGGCACGACACCCACTCCTACGAGACCCACGCCGGGCAGTGGCTCGGGTTCCGCCAGCCCGTCCTCCGGGTCGCTGCAGAGCGGGACGGCCGGAAGGTGGAACGCACCTACGAGACGAACCCCGGCGAGGTGTGGGAGGAGACCGAGTTCTGGATCGACCTGTCCTGGCGGCTCGATCCCGACGGGTCCCTGGGGATCAAGCAGTGGTTCACCTCCCCGAACGATCCGTCGCGGCCGGTGTCGGTCGACGAGTACTACGGCTGGATGTTCGAGCACTCGGTCCCGGGCCTACCCGAGAAGGCCGCCGCGGAGGGAATCACCCCCCTCGAGTACATGCGGAAGTACGGGGCGGTGGAGGTCGCCCGGGACGTCTACGAGGTCCACGAACGGAAGGTGGAGGCCGACGAGACGACCGACGACGGGCTCGCGGTGCGGGACGGGGAGGTCGTCGGCGTCGTCGTCGACGGCGAACCGAAGCTCGGGTTCGCCTCGCCGTCGCGGAAGCTCGAGTGGTACTCGAAGACCCTCGACGACTGGGGATGGCACGACGAGGCGATCCCCACCTACCTGAAGACCCACGTCTACTGGCGGGACCTCGACCTCGAGGGGAACGAGCGGATCCTCCTGCCGATCTTCCGGCTGCCCACGTTGATCCACACCCGGTCGGGGAACGCGAAGTACCTGTACGAGATCAGCCACGGCCATCCCCTCTGGATCAACCCCGACGACGCCGACGCCCTCGGCCTCGACACCGGGGAGATGGTCCGGGTCGTCACCGACATCGGCTGGTTCGTCATGCGGGCCTGGCGGACCGAGGGCATCCGTCCCGGCGTGGTCGCCGCCTCCCATCACCTCGGCCGTTGGCGACTCGCCGACGACCAGGGCAACGAGCGCTGGTCCTCGGCCCTCGTCGACATCGAGCGTCTCGACGACGGCCGGTGGCGGCTCCGGCAGCGCAAGGGGATCGAGCCCTTCGTCTCCGACGACCCGGATTCGGCGCGGATCTGGTGGCGGGATCCGGGGGTGAACCAGAACCTCGCCTTCCCGGTCCATCCCGATCCGGTGTCGGGGATGCACTGTTGGCATCAGCGGGTGCGGCTCGAACCGGCCCATCCGGGCGACCGGTACGGGGACGTCGTCGTCGACACGACGAAGTCCACCGAGGTCTATCGGGAGTGGCTCGCCCTCACGAAACCCGGGCCCGGACCCGACGGGACCCGCCGGCCGCGGTGGCTCGCCCGCCCGGTGAAGCCGACGCCCGATGCCTACGTCTACCGACCCTGAGTCGGGAGCGGCGGCGACGGCGGAGGCCGAGGCGGACCGCTGGCTCGGGATCGCCGCCGACGTCGCCTCGGCGGACCTCGAGGCGGCGGTGGCCGACCGTCCCCCGACCGAGGCGGGGGTCGTGGGCTTCCACGACCCCCGCGACGATCTCCGCCGCCGGGGCCGCGAGTGGGGGTTCGACGTCGGCGCCGGAGACCTGGGGACCTTGGCGCGGTTCGCCGCCGGGCTCGCCGCCGCCGAGGCGGACGCCTGGCGCGCGGACGCCGGGGACGTGGCGCTGCGAGCCTACGAGGCGCGACGGTTCCTCCTCGGCGATCGGGTCCTCCACTGGGCCGTGCCCTGGCTCGACGCGGCCGGGCGCTGCCATCCCGAGGCGAGGCAGGCGGCCCATCGGGCCCGGGACGAGCTGCTCCGGCTCGGCGAGGAACATCGGGCGGCGCCCCGGCTGACCGGCACCGAGGGGGTGTACCCGCCGGGGGAGGACGCCTACGGGCCGGTGGAGGTCGCGGTGCCGCTCGAGCGGTGGCTCGACTCGGTGTGGTCGGGCACCGTCCTGTTTCGGGCGACGGTGGTGTCCCTGTCCGCAGACCCCACGGCGTCTCGGCGCCTCACCCCGGCCCGCATCGAGGAGCATCGCGGCGAGCTGTCGCTCCTCTACGAGATCGCCGCGGCCCGTTGGCGCCGCCGGGCCGACGAGTATCCGGGTTCGGCCGCCCTCTGGCTCGACCTGTCGATCCGCGCCGAGAGGACCGCAGGTCGGCTGGCCGCGGCCGGCTGAGTCTCGGGCGACTGCCGGACGGGCCCGTTCCGGCCTCCGGCACGGCCGAGGCCGTGAGCGTCTGGTGCAGATCGTTCCTCGGTCGGCGCCCGCCCGGCCTCCCATATCGTGGAACGGCGCACCGTCGATGCCCACGGTCTTCCCGTCGTTGGGTCGAACACCCGCGGGCGACACTGCTCGACCGCTACGACCGGGGCGATGTCTCGGTCACAGGTCGGCCGGCACCCAGGATGCGGCGACGAGATCGGCGTGGTGCGAGGCGCGACCTGGTACCTCGACAACGACTTCGGGGGTGGGGCCGAGCTGTCCTTCGTGTTCGGGGTGCCGGGTATGTCGCCGATGTTGGGAGACTTCGACGGAGACGGTGTCGATACCCCGGGGTATCACCGATGAAGGAGGAGGGGAGATGATCCGTCGGTTCGCCGCCGTGGTGGTCGTGGCGGTGGCGTCGGTGGCCTGCGTTGGGGGAGGAGCCGACGGTCCATCGCCGTCGACGTCGCTCCCGCCTCGGATCACGACGACCACGACGACGACGTTGCCGGAGGAGTCGGTCGACGCGCTGTCGGTCTTCGACATGACCGAAGGTGACTGGTGGCTGACGGTCGCCCGTGCGGCCGTGATCGTGACCGCCGAGATCGGGCCGAAGCTGGAGACCGTCGAGATCGTCGGCCGGGGCCGTTTCGAGCTCCGTGAGGCCGGCGTCGCCTCGGTGTTGCTGGGGGAGCCGACGGGTGAGGTGATCCGGCTGCTGTGGCCTGCCGAGCCGTCGCCGCTGTATCCGGGGGTGCGGCCGCTGCAGGAGGGCCGGGAGGTGGTCGTGGCCCTCGCACCCTTCGTGTTCGACCAGGGGATCGTCTCCTCGGAGGTGTTCGGGGTCGTCTTCGGTGAGGACGGGGTGTTCCGGGATCCCGGCGAGTTGGATCTGGATGCCCTCGCGGCGGGAGCGGAGGTGCTCGGCTCGTCCCTCGAGTCGCAGCTTCGTCCCTCTCGAGACCAGGCGCTCGCTCGCAGCAGGCTCGTCGTGCGCGTCGAGCCCGTCGAGGCGGCCCCGCCGCAGCGGTTCTTGGGATGGGACTACGTGGACGTCACGGTCCGGACGCTCGAGATCCTCTACGACCCCGACGGGGTCTGGGTGCGTTCCGACCCCGCCCTGGCGGTGGGGTTCCCCCTCCGTCTCGCCCCGGAGGAGGCCCGGGCGTGGCTCGCCGATCCTCGGCCTCGGGTGGTGTGGCTGTCGCAGGCGGCCGCGCCGGGAGGGGATGGGCGACTCGCCTGGGTCCCGTCGGGTGGGAGCCTCGAGGTGCTCGCGGAGGTTCCCACCGAAGACCCGGCCGGGGAGATCGAGGCCGCTCGTGGTCGTCTGCGGCGAGCGTCGCTGCAGGAGGAGGCGGCGTGGGCGGAGACCGTCCGGTCGCTCCCGGTGCTCTACCGGCCGGGGCAGGAACCGCCGGGGTTGACCCTCGAGGAGGCTGAGGCTCGCTACTGGCAGGCCCGCGAAGAGGACATCGTGGTGGAGGTCGACGGTTACAGGGTCGTCTTCGACACGTGGTTCTTCGCCCAGTTGAACGAGCTGGGAAGGGTGGCGGTCTACGACGCCG
>DRQR01000259.1 GCA_011371355.1 Actinomycetota bacterium | reverse complement strand
TCGTCGACGACCGCGCCCACCGGACCCGCGAAGGGCGGACAGCTCGTCATCGTCACCGGCGACGGCGTGGGCGGCACCTTCGCCTCGAGCGCTTCGCTGGGTCCCCACACCGTCGCCCACCGCCAGTTCCTCTGGACGCTCTACCGGGAGACGAACGACTACACCATCGCTCCCGGGCTCGCCGAGGACTACGAGGTGTCCCCCGACGGGCTCACCCACACCTTCCGGCTCCGCGACGGGCTCACCTTCCACGACGGATCCCCCCTCACGGCGAGGGAGGTCGCCGAGAACCTCGAGATGTACTTCGACCCCGCGAGCCCCCTTCGCGACGAGGCGGGCATCTACCTCCAGGTGATCCTCTTCTTCGGCTTCCCCACCGACGAGACGAAGTTCGTCGCCGAGGCCGTCGACGACCTCACCGTCGTCGTACGAGCACCCGAGCCGAGGCCGGATCTCCGGGGGGCGATGACGAACCTCTACATCTACAACCCGAGGGTCGTCGAGGCGCACCTCGACACCTACGGCACCGACGTCGATCTCCTCGCCCAGGTCGGGTCCGGCCCGTTCCGGGTCACCGCCTTCGACCCGGGCAAGGCGGTCGAGTTCGAACGCGTCGACGGCTTCTTCGAGGAAGCGAACCTCGACCGCCTCCGTCTCCAGCTCGTCCCCGACGCCGCGGCGAGATTCCTCGCCCTCAAGAGCGGCGACGCCCAGGCCGCCTACGCGCTGTCGAACCCGGACTGGAACGCGGTGCTCGCCGACCCCTCCACCTGGTCCACCCACGTGGGCCAGCTCGACACCAACGTCTTCCTCAGCCTCAACCTCGACCAGGAGCCGGCCTGGGCCGACGAACGGGTCCGCAAGGCGGTCGCCTACGCCACGAACCGCGAAGCCTACGTCGAGGCGTTCTGGGGCCAGGGCCTCGCCGAGCCCGCCGGGTTCATCGCCCTCGCCCCGGGGGTGGATCCACGGGCGCTGCCCGACCTCGCCCCGCCCCCCTACGACCCCGACGAGGCCCGTCGGCTCCTCGAGGAAGCCGGGTACGGGGATGGACTCGAGCTCACCGTCGTCGACCCGGCGGCCTTCACGAACGTGCCCGAGCTCAAGGCCATGCTCGAGGCGATGGCCGCCGACCTCGCCCAGGTCGGCATCGACCTCCAGATCAACCTCGTCGATCCGGGGAGCTGGATCCCCGCAACCGCCGAGAACGACTGCTCGGTGGTCCCCTACGGCAACGGCGTCGGCGTGGAGGCGGCGGTGATGTCCCTCTACTTCAACCGCTCCCCTCGCCAGTACGCCACTCCGACGACCGACGAATGGCGAGCCGCCGTCGTCGCCGCCCGTACCGCCCTCGATCCGGCGGAGAGCGCCGAGCACCTCCGGGGCGTCCTCGAGGAGGCCGCCGAGGCCATGGCCGGGATCCCCATCGCCTTCTCCGGCGTCGGGATCGCCTCCCGAGCCGACGTCCACGACCTCGGCGTCTACCACGCCGGGATCGCCTCCCACCACACGGCCTGGATCGAAGCCTGAGGCGGAGGACGACGACCGCCCCGACGGGTCGGGCCGTCAGCGGAGGACGGGATCCGGGAGCCGTACCTCGCCGGGGAAGTGGCAGGCGACGACGTGTCCGTCGCCGACCGTCGTCGGCGGCGGTACCTCGGTTCGGCAGATCGTCCGGGACGGATCGACGGTCGGACCCACCGGGCACCGCGGCCAGAACACGCACCCCGAGGGCGGGTCCACCGGGGACGGCGGATCTCCGCTGAGCACGAAGGCCCGGCGTACCTCCCGGGGGAAGCGTCCCGGGGCGGCGGCCAAGAGGGCCACCGTGTAGGGATGGGCCGGCGCCCGGAAGAGCTCGTCGGCGGCGGCCCGTTCCACGACGCGACCGAGGTACATCACCGTCACCCGGTCGGCCACCCGTTCGACGACCCCGAGATCGTGGGAGATGAAGAGGTAGGAGAGCCCCAGGCGATCCCGGAGGCCGACGAGGAGCTCGAGGATCTGCTCGCCGACCGATACGTCGAGGGACGCCACCGCCTCGTCGGCGACGATGAACCGGGGTTCGACGGCGAGCGCTCGGGCGATGGCGATCCGCTGGCGCTGTCCCCCCGAGAAGGCCGCCGGATACCGGTCGGCCGCCTCGGCCGGCAGTCCCACCATGGCGAGGAGCGCCTCCACCCGGGGACGCACCTCGGCCCGGGAGACCCGACGATGGGCCCGGAGCGCCTCGGCGATCGCCGTACCCACCCGCATCCTGGGGTTGAGGGAGCCCCAGGGGCTCTGGAAGATCATCTGCATCCGGGCCCGGGCCCGACGCAGCCTCCGACCCCGCAGCTCGCCGATGTCGACCCCGTCGACGATCACCCGACCGCCGGTGAGGGGCACGAGACCCAACAGCGCGCGACCCAGCGTCGTCTTCCCACAGCCCGACTCCCCCACGAGACCGTGGATCTCCCCCCGCCCCACCTCGAGATCCACCCCGTCGACGGCCCGAACGCGACGTCCGTCCTCGGTGCGGAAGGCGACCCGTAGGTCGATTCCCCGGACGACGGTCTCCTTCCCGTTCACGAGGCCTCCTCGTACCAGCAGGCGAACCGATGGCCGCCGTCGCCGAGGAGCGGCGGCTCCCGGTCGCAGCGCTCGGCGCGGCGATCACAGCGGGGAGCGAAGGGGCAGCCGGCGAGGGGTCGGGAGAGGTCCGGAGGAGCCCCGGGGATCGACGACCTCGCCTCCCGGCCCGAGAAGGCCAAAGAGAGGAGCGCTCGGGTGTAGGGGTGGCGGGGAGCGGCGAAGACCTCGGCGAGGTCGCCCTCCTCGACGATCCTCCCGGCGTAGAAGACGAGTACCCGGTCGCACACCTCCGAGACGACCCGAAGGTCGTGGCTGATGAAGACGACCGCAGTGCGACTCCGCTCGACGAGCTCGTCGAGGAGCAAGAGGATCTGGGCTTCCACGGTGACGTCGAGGGCGGTCGTCGGCTCGTCGGCGACGACGATCGCCGGCTCGTTCGCGATCGCCATGGCGATCATCACCCGCTGGCGCATACCGCCCGACAGCTCGTGGGGATAGGCTCGGGCGCGGCGCTCGGGGTCGGGGATCCCCACGCGGCGGAGGAGTTCGACGACCCGCGCCGCTCGCGTTCGGGGGTCGCCCCATCCGTGGTAGGCGAGGACGTCGGCGATCTGGCGTCCCACCCGGAACACCGGATTCAGCGACGTCGTGGGATCCTGGAAGACCATGGCGATCTCCTTCCCCCGAAGTCGCCGAAGCTCTCGAGGCGGGGCACCCACCACTTCGACGCCGGCGACGCGAACCGAACCCGAGACGATCCGGCCGGGCGGGTCGACGAGACCCAAGAGGGCCATGGCGGTCACCGACTTGCCGCACCCGGATTCCCCGACGATGCCCACGCGCTCTCCCCGCCGCACCTGGAAGCTCACCCCCCGCACCGCCCGGACGGGGGGCCGGGTGTCGAACTCGACGACGAGATCCTCGACCTCGAGGACGACGTCGTTCACGATCCCGACCCCACGTCGAAGACATCCCCCAGGGCGTCGCCGAGGAGGTTGAATCCGAGGATGGAGAGGGAGATGACGATCCCGGGCGCGAGGACCGCCGTGGGCTGTTGGAGGAGATAGGTCTGGCTGTCGACGAGGATCGCACCGAGCTCGGGACTCGGAGGCTGGACGCCGAGCCCGAGGAAGCCCAGCCCGGCCACCTCGAGGACGGCGATGCCGGCGGCGATCGACGCCTGCACCGTCACCGGCCCCACGGCGTTGGGGAGGACGTGGCGGAAGAGGATGCGGAGGGGAGAGAGGCCCACGGCCCAGGCGGCGAGGACGTACTCCCGTTCCCGGATGGCGAGGCTCTGGGCTCGCATGAGCCGGGCGAAGCGGGGAAGGGCCGGGATGGAGACCGCGAGGATCGTGTTCGCCACGCCGGGGCCCCGGGCCGCGGCGATGACGAGGGCGAGGAGGAGGGGTGGGAAGGCGAGGAGCACGTCGGCCACCCGCATCACCGCGGTGTCGAACCATCCCCGAACGAAGCCGGAGAGGAGTCCCGCCCCGCTCCCGAACACGAGCGCCACCACCACCGAGGCCACGGCCACGAAGAGCGTGACTCGACCCCCGTGGAGGATGCGCGCGAGGAGATCCCGTCCCTGGATGTCGGTGCCGAGGGGATGGAGGGCGCTGGGGGCGGCGAGTCGGTTCGCGAGGTCGATGGCGATCGGATCCACCCGCCACAGGAGTGGACCCACGATCACCGTGATCACCACCCCCGAGAGGACGAGCACCCCGGCGAAGGAGAGCCGATTACGCCGAAGGCGATGCCACGCCGTTCCCCGTCGTGTGGTGGTGGCGACGGTCATCCCCGCTCCCTCACCCGCGGGTCGAGGAGGCCGTAGGAGAGGTCGACGAGGAGGCTGGCGAGGACGTAGAGGACGGCGAGGAGGAGGGTGACCGCTTGGACCACCGCGTAGTCGCGGCTCTGGATGGCGAGGAGGAGATAGGTGCCGAGCCCGGGCCAGGAGAACACCACCTCGATGAGGACGGCGCCGCCGAGGAGGGCGGGCAGGAGGATCCCGAGGAGGGTGACGAGGGGCAGCATGGCGTTCCGAGCCGCGTAGCGCCAGACGACGACCCGCTCGGGGAGCCCGAAGGCCCGGGCGGTACGGACGTGGGGCGAGGCGAGCTCCTCGGCCAGGGCGGCGCGGGTGTAGCGGGAGGTGAGGGCGATGGGTACGAAGGCCAGGGTGACCGCAGGGAGCACGAGGTGCCGGAGGGCCTCGAGGGTGAGTCCCGGGTCGCCGGCGAGCAGGGTGTCGACGACCACGAGACCGGTACGGCGGGGCACCTCGGTGAAGGGCGGGAGCTGGCCGCCGAAGGGAAGGCGGCCGAGCTTCACCGCGAAGAGCCACACGAGCAGCAGGGCGAGCCAGAAGGAGGGGAGGGAGAGCCCCACGAGGGAGATCACCCGGGCGAGATGGTCGGGGAGCCGGTCCCGCCGCGTGGCGGCGAGGGCGCCGAGGGCCGTTCCCACGGGGAGTCCCAGGAGGAGGGCCGCTGCGGCGAGCTCGAGGGAAGCCGGGAACCGCTCCCCGATCTCCGAGGCCACCGAACGCCCCGTGAAGAGGGACACCCCGAGATCCCCCCGCAGTAGCCGCCCGAGATAGGAGAGGTATTGGACGGGCAGCGGGCGATCCAGACCCAGACGGGTCCGCATCGCCTCGACGGCCTCGGGGGTCGCGAGGGGTCCGCCGGCGAGGACCTCGGCGGGGTCGCCGGGGATGAGGTGGATGGCGAGGAAGGTCACGAGGGTGACCCCGAGCAGGGTGACCGGCAGCAGGAGGAGACGGCGTCGTAGAAGCCGCCTCACGCCCCACCCCGACGAGGTCGCCGACCGAACCGCCGACGGGCCGCGACGACCCGCCGCGGCCGGGGATCAGTCCCGCACTGCATCGTCCCTACCGTCGTCGCCTCCGCGGATCGTACCGGTGCCCTCGGGGGCTCCGTTCCCGTCGGTCGGCCAAGCCCGACGGATGCACCCCGGATCGGCGAGCACCTCCACGAGGCCGGACACCGTGGCGAGGCGGCCGCCGGTGGCCTCGGCCATGCGCCGGGCGAGGTCGAGGGGATGGATGGGGTCGTCGGGCCAGCCCACGACGGCGGTGGAGGGGAGGCGACCGAGGTCGTCGTCGGCGCCGAGGGCCACCCAGGTGGAGACGACTCGCAACGCCGCGGCGAGGGGACCTGGGCGATGGACCGCGAGACCTTCGACCGCCACCGACATCTCGGGTGGCACGCCGCGCCGACGCTGCCAGGCGAGGAGCCGCTCGATGCAGGGGGCCATCTCGTCGCCCTCGAGGTGATCGGCCATCTCCACCATGAGGGAGAGCTCGGGGTTGGGGACCTCGGAGAAGGCTGGACCGGCGAGGAAGAGCCGCTCCACCCGTTCGGGGTGGTCGAGGGCGAGCCGCAGGGCGACCGCGGCACCCATCGAGGTACCGCCGACGGCGGCGCGCTCCCACCCCAGTTCGTCGAGGACGGCGAGCGCGTCGGCGACGAACCCGGAGAGCGCGTAGGCCGAGGGTTCGGTGGACCAGTCGTGGTCCCCGTGACCTCGCTGCCAGGGGGAGGCGACCCGGTGACCTGGAGGGGCCGAGGCGAGCGCGGCCTCCGGAGAGGAGCTCAGGCCGTGGAGGTAGAGGAGGGGACGACCCTCCCCGGCGAGTTCGAGGGTGGTCCGTCCTCCCGGGAGCACGATCGGGCGGGAGGTCCGTTGTGTGTTCATGTGGTATCGTACATTAGCTCACATCATCCGTCTCGTCCGGAGGTCCCCGTGCCCGACGACGTCTCCATCCCGGCGGAGGTCCTGGCCCTCGTCGCCCGCTCGAACTCCCTCGGACGGGACCGCCGGATCACGAACTACGGCGGCGGCAACACCTCCTGCAAGGTCGAGGTCGAAGATCCGGTGACGGGCGAATCCCGGCACCTCCTGTGGATCAAGGGCTCCGGCGGCGACCTGGGGAGCCTCACCGTCGACGGCCTCGCCGTCCTCGACCTCGACCGGGTCCGTGCCCTCCGCCGACGCTATCGGGGTCCCGAAGACGAGGCACGACTCATGGGACTCCTCGCCTACTGCCGGTACGGCCCCGCCGGACCGTCCCCCTCCCTCGACACCGCGTTCCACGCCCTCCTCCCGGCGGCCCACGTCGACCACACCCACGCCACGGCGATCGTGACCCTCGCCACCTGCGCCCGCGGGCCCGAGCTCGTCCGGGAGCTGTTCGGGGATCGGGTGGCATGGGTCGACTGGCGGCGTCCCGGCTTCGCCCTCGCCGTCGAGCTCCTCGAGCTCGTCGAAGGTCGGCCGAAGCTCGAGGGCGTCGTCCTGGCCGGTCATGGCCTCGTCTCGTGGGGGGACACCTCCGAGGCCTGCGAGGCGACGACCCGCTCGATCATCGACGCCGCCGCCGACCTCGTGGCGGCACGCACGACGGCGCCGCCGGCGCCCCGCCGAACCTCGACGCCGCGGCCGGCGGCCCTCGCGCCCCACCTGCGGAGGGTCTGCTCCACCGACCGTCGGTCCGTCGCCGCCTTCGTCGACGCCCCGGAGGTCCTCGGGTTCCTCGACAACCCAACCGCCCGCGAACTCGTCGACCGCGGCACGTCCTGTCCCGACCACCTGCTCCGCACCCGGGACCGGCCCCTCTTCCTCGACCTCGACGCCGACCGAGACCTCCGTGTCCAGATCGACGAGGCCCACCGCGCCTATCGGGACCGCTACCGTGCCTACTACGAGCGGCACGCCGACGCCGATTCGCCGCCGATGCGCGGTGCCGATCCCCGGGTCGTGCTCGTACCCGGAGTCGGGATGTGGACCTTCGGTGCCGACGCCCGGGACGCCGCGATCACCGCCGAGTACTACCGTCAAGCGATGGAGATCATGCAGGCCGCCGAAGGGCTCGGAGGCTACCGTCCCCTCTCCGACCGGGAGCGCTTCGACATCGAGTACTGGGATCTCGAGGCGGCCAAGCTCGACCGCCGACCTCCCCCACCCGCCCTCCAGGGGGTCGTGGCCCTCGTCACGGGTGCCGCTTCGGGCATCGGACGCGCCGTCGCCCTCGCCCTCGGAGCCGCCGGCGCCGCCGTCGTCGCCGCCGACCTCGACCGACCGGGCGCCGACGCCGTCGCCGACGAGATCGAGAGCGGCGGCGGCGCCGGAACGGGCATCGCCCTCGACGTCGCCGACGAGGACTCGGTGATCGCCGCCGTGGAAGCCACGGTGGAGCGCTACGGAGGGATCGACGTCCTCGTCAACAGCGCCGGGGTGGCCAGCGGAGAGCCGCTGCTCGACACGACCGCCGAGGGATGGAACGAGGTGGCCGCGGTGTTCGGCCGCGGCACCTTCCTCCTCTCCCGAGAGGTGGCCAGGGCGATGATCACCCAGGGATGCGGCGGGGACATCGTCCACATCGTCTCGAAGAACGCGGTGGTCGCCGGCCCCGGGAACGTCGCCTACGCGGCCGCGAAGGCCGCCCAGCTCCATCAGGTCCGACTCCTCGCCGCCGAACTCGGGGCCCACGGCATCCGGGTGAACGCCGTGAACCCGGACGCCGTCGTTCGCGGGAGCGGGCTCTTCCGTGGCGAGTGGGCCGAGGCCAGGGCGGACGCCCACGGGGTCAGCGTCGAGGACCTCCCCTCCTTCTACGCCTCCCGCACCCTCCTCGGCGAGGAGGTGCTCCCCGAACACGTCGCCGCCGCGGTGCTCGCCCTCGTCGACGGCACGTTCCCCCGCACCACCGGGGCGTACCTGCCGGTCGACGGAGGCCTGCCCGCGGCCTTCCCCAGGTGAGGTGCCATGCCCCGGATCGACGCCGACCTCGTCGCCGAAGAGAACCACCGCCGCCGCGTCCACCACGGGCGTGACCTCGACCACCTCGTGGGGAGCCTCGCCGCCCGCGGCGTCGACGCCGAAGGGGTGATCGCAGCGCTCGCCGAGTTCGAGGTCGCGGTTCCCTCCTGGGCCCTGGGAACGGGAGGCACCCGGTTCGGCCGGTTCCCCATCGGCGGCGAGCCCCGGACCACCGAGGAGAAGATCGACGACACCGCCGCCCTCCACGCCCTCACCGCGGCCAATCCGCGCGTCAGCCTCCACGTGCCCTGGGATCTCCCACCCGACCCGGCGGCGCTTCGCGACTACGCCGAGGAGCGAGGCATCGGCTTCGACGCCATGAACTCGAACACCTTCCAGGACGATCCCCGGACCACCCGCGGCGGGGAGGTCTCGTGGAAGTTCGGCAGCCTCGCGAACGCCGATCCGAAGGTCCGGGAGGCGGCGGTCGAACACAACCTGGCGGTCGTCGACCTCGGCGTCGAGCTCGGCTCGTCCGCACTCACGGTGTGGCTCGCCGACGGGACCAACCATCCCGGACAGGCGAGCTTCCGCCGCCAGTTCGAACGCGTCGCGGAGGGGCTCCGTCGCATCCACGATCACCTCCCCGACGGCTGGACCCTCCTCGTGGAACACAAGCCCTACGAGCCGGCCTTCTACAGCTCGGTCAACACCGACTGGGGGAGCTCCCTCCTCCTCGCCCAGGAAGCCGGTCCCCGCACCCGGTGCATCGTCGATCTCGGACACCATCTCCCGAACACGAACATCGAGCAGGTCGTGAGCCGACTGGCGATGGTCGGACGACTCGGTGGCTTCCACTTCAACGACTCGAAGTACGGCGACGACGATCTCACCACCGGCTCCATCAAGCCCTTCCAGCTCTTCCTCATCATGATGGAGCTCCTCGAGGCGGGGGACGGGGTCCTGCCGGAGCTGGCGTACATGATCGATCAGTCCCACAACCTCAAGGACCCCCTCGAGGACCTCCTCCAGTCGACCGAGGCGCTGCAGCTCGCCCTCGCCCAGGCCCTCGTCGTGGACCGAGCGGCCCTCATCGAGGCCCAGGAGGCCAACGACCCCGCGCGCGCCGCCGAGGTGCTCATGGACGGCTTCCGCACCGACGTTCGTCCCCTCGTGGCGGAGGCCCGCCGACGCGGCGGTGGTGCCCTCGAGCTCGTCGCCACCTACCGGGCGGCCGGCTACCGGGCGCAGGCCATCGCCGAGCGGGGTCGGGACGCCCAGGCGACCGGACTGTGAGCCTCCGCGTCGCCGCCATCGACCTGGGGGCGTCGTCGGTCCGGGTGGCGGTCGTCGATCTCGACGCCGAGCTTCCCCACCTCGAGGTGGTCCACCGGATCCTCCACGGCCCCGTCCGCCGTCCCGACGGCACGCTGCGCTGGGAACTGGACCGGATCGTCGACGCCGTCCACCGCGGCCTGGAACGGGCGACGGCCGCGGGACCCCTCGCCTCGGTCGGTATCGACTCGTGGGGTGTCGACTACGCCCTCTTCGACGCCGAGGGACGAGCCGTGGCCGAACCGTACTCCTACCGGGACGACCGGACCGCCCGATGGCGGGAGCTCCTGGAGGGGATCGGCGCCCGTCACCTCTACCGTCGCACGGGGATCCAGCTCCTCCCCATCACCACGATCTTCCAACTCGCCGTCCACGATCCCGACGAGCTCGCCGCGGCCTCCCGGCTCCTCACCATGGCGGAGGCCGTGGCCCATCACCTCGTCGACGTCGACGCGATCGAGCGCACCACGGCGGGCACCACCGGTCTCGTGGACCTCGCCGACGGCGACTGGGCGGACGACCTCATCGCCGAGATCGGCGTTCCCCGACGTCTCTTCCCTCCGATCGCGGCCGCGCCGGTGGTGGCCGGAGACCGCGGCGGCGTCCCCGTCCAACTCGTCGCCGGGCACGACACCGCCTGTGCCTTCGCCGCCGCGCCCCAGGCGGGAACCGACACCGTCGTCGTGTCCTCGGGCACCTGGATGCTCGTCGGCACCCACGTCGAGCGGCCGGTGGTCGACGACCTGGCCTTCGAGGCCAACCTCTCCAACGAGCCGGCCTTCCCTTCCGGCTACCGCCTCTTGCGCAACCTCGCCGGGTCCTGGATCCTCGAAGGATGCCGACGGCGGTGGCACCTCGACCTCGGTGAGGTCCTCGCCCGGGTCGAGGACGTCACCCTCGACGGTCCTCGGTTCGACGCCACCGACGACCGCTTCCTCAATCCCGACGACATGGCGACCGAGGTGGCGAAGGCCGCCGCGCTCGGGGATCCCGACGACGTCGGCGAGGTGGCCGGCTGCGTCCTCCGCTCCCTGGCCCACACCACCGCCGAGGTCGTCGCCGACCTCGCCGCGGCGACCGGACGGACCTTCCGTCGGCTCGTGGTCGTGGGCGGCGGTGCCCGGAACTCGCCCCTCAACCGGCTCCTCGGCGAGGCGACGGGACTCGAGGTGTCGGTGGGGCCCACCGAGGCGACCGCCCTGGGGAACGCCCTCGTCCAAGGGGTCGGACTGGGACGGTTCGCCGATCTCGCCGAGG
>DRQR01000258.1 GCA_011371355.1 Actinomycetota bacterium | reverse complement strand
TCGACGAGGTCGGAGGTGAGGATCGCCAAGGTCTCGTCACCCGACGCCCGGGCCCGTCGCGCCGCCTCGGCGTACTCCTCGAGCGGGATCCGATGACCGATCTCGGCGATGACGAGCCGTTCGAGGTCCTCGACCCCGGGAAGCCGGGCGGCGATCTCCTCGGCGATACGCTCGGCGCCCGGGATCTCGAGGACGGCCTTCGGCCGGACCTCCTCGGTCCAGGCGAGGGTCGCACCCGGGCAGAGCACGGTGACGCCGATCGCGGCCAGCCAGGCGTTCAGCCAGTCGCCGGTCCACCCCGGAGCGACGACCGTCGTCTCCCTCATCACGCCACCTCCGTGATCTGCGACGCCGCATGGTCGGCGAGCCGGACGACCGCCTCGAGCAGCGCCAGTCCCCAATAGCCGTAGGTCTCACACAGACGGCGGAAGCGGGCCGCCTGGTCCCAGTCGGGCACCGAGAGGTCCCCGGAGGCGACGACCCGGCGCCCGTCGAACTCGGCGACGACCTCGGGAGCGTCGTCGTCGTCGACGACCTCGACGAGGGGACGTCCATGCCCGTGGTGGCTGGCGACGAGGTGGACGACGAGGTCCGCCGCGTCCCCCTCCACGAGGGCCGCCGCGAGGCGACCGCTGATGAGCTCGTGGCGTCCCCCGCGGGGCCATCCCGCGGCGATCCGAGTCCGGCGCATCGCCCACAGCGGCGTCGAGGACTTGGCCAGGGGCACCGAGGCGGTCCCCTCCGGGTCGAGCCACCGCTGGAACCGGACGTCGAGCTTCCCCAGGTCGTGGAGGCGCCCGGCACGTCGCACCGCCGCGACGAGGTCGTCGGGCAGCCCGATCGCCGCGGCCATCCGCGCCGCCGTCTCCCCGACGAGCTCGAGATGTCCCCTCAGCTCCTTGCCCTCGGCGATCCCGAAGCTCGGGTCGTCGAAGGCGTCGCGGGCCACCTGGGCACGTTCCGCGGTCCTCGCAGACCGAACCCTCACCGCCGGCACGTCACCGTCGAGGAGCTCGATCGCCTCGAGACCCCGCCGGCGCAGGACCTCCACGACGTCTCGACGCCACGTCTCCCACCGAGCCCGCTCCGTCTCCGTGAGGTCCCCGGGTGGGGCCCAGTCGACGAAGGCCTCGAGGAAGGCCTCGACCGCGGCGAGCCGGGCGGCTTCGAGCTCGTCGAGATCGTCCCCGGAGGCGGCGCGGGCGAAGCGGTCCCGGACGGCCTCCACCAGCTCGCGCATCGTCGAATCGACCTCACCGAGGGGCCCGGATCCCACGAACCCGTCGACCACCTCGGGGACGAACACGAACCCGAAACGAAGGACCGACGTGTCGACGACCCGCGCCTCGGAGGCGGGGTTCCACCCGAACTCGTCGTAGAGGCCGTCGTCGACGCCGAGCACCACCCGGTCTCCCGGCGACAAGTCGCCCACTTCGGCTTCCTCGACGCTGACGCCGTCGTCCCCGAGCCGGAGAACCCGCTCCAGCCCCCGATTCCCGAGGGCCTCCCGCAGCTCCCACAGGGGCACCTCGACGGTCTCGTCCGCCACGAGGGAGGGGAGGAGCCGTCCACCCGACGGAGGCCGGTATCCGCGCCAGGCGACCGACACCCGGGCCACGTCCCGCTCGAGGCCGTCGAAGAAGAGCTCCGGGGCGGCGAGGGGACGACGCCGCATCGAGGTCTTCGCCCAGTCCCACAGGTGGTGAGGCAGGAGCTCCCCGGCTCGCGGGGGCTCGTCGCCGGGGGGACCGAGCACCAGGTCGATCCGCTCGAGGCCCAGGTCGACGAGGTCCTCGCCCGAGGCCCGCAGCCGCTCCCGGACCACGACCGGCTCCTCGCCGTAGACGGGCCAGTCGTCCACGTCACTCGGCGCGACGATCGTCGCCGAGACGTCCGCGGCCTCGCCGAGGCGGTTGAGCCGCCCGAACCGCTGCACCAAGGCTCGGACCCCGGCGATCTCGGTGACGAGGTGGTCGAAGTCGACGTCGGCACCGACCTCGAGGGTCTGGGTCGCGACGACCACGAGCGGCGTGGACCGGCGACCGTCACGATCCCGGTCCCGGCCGGCGGGGACCCCCGTCTCGGGGTCGAGGAGGCGCGCCCGGACCGCCGCCGCCTCCCGTTCCCGCATCCGGCCGGTCAACAGGAGGGTCTCGAGCTCGACGTCGCGTCCCTTCGCCGCCGCCCCGAGACGCTCGTGGACGGCGCGGGCCACCCCGGGGGTATTACAGAACACCACACAGGTGGCCTCCGGCCGATCTTCGACGGCGTCGACGGCGGCCTCGACGAGGGCGTCGACGAGCCGACGCTCCTTCACCTCGACCAGGCGGGTGGGTTTCGCCGCCCGCAGCCGGCGGAGGATCACCGGGTGGCGACGGTCCTCCTCGTCGAGATCGAACCGACGACCCCCCGCCGCCCCGGTGGCGGTGAGCTCCACCACCCGCGGCGTGCGGCGCTCCTCCGGCAGGAACGTCGGCTCCCCGACGTCGCAGGCCCGCAGGGGCTCGGCGAGCCGGACGAGGGCCCGAGCGAGGTGCGCCTCGTCGACGAGGACGAGGCTGTCGACCCCGGCGAGGGCCGCATCGACGGGCCGCATCCCCCGCGACGAGCCGTAGCCGCGGAAGAGCCAGCGGCTCGCGAACATCGGCACCGTCGAGAAGACCAACGCGGGTTGCGAGGGATCGGGGACCCTCGCCCCGAACTCGGCCCCGCCCCGGAGCCGGGCCACGTGGAGGGGACCACGGTCGGAACCGAAGGCGGCGATCCGTCGGAGGGCGGCGGCCACCGCCTCGACCGCCTCGAGGTGGCGGTCCTCGGCCTCCGGCCAGTCCTCTCGCAGGCGCCGGGGATCGGAGAGCCATCGACGCAGCCGCAGGCCGTGGTCGTAGGCGGCGTCGACGAGGAGGCGGCGGTTCACCACGTACCAGATCCGGGTCGGCGCCACCCGAGCGTCGGGCGGCCGGTCGGCCTGGCGAGCGAGGGACCACACGGCGACGTCGAGACACGCGGTCTTGCCGAGCCCGGTGGGCACGCCGACGAGGTCCGGCCAGCCCCGCGCCTCCACCTCCGCGGCGAGGCGGCGCTGCCACGGGAAGGGCTCCCGGTCCCGATGGGTGGCCGCGTAGAAGTCGGCGAAGGCGGGAACGGCGGTCACGACGTCCCTCCCTCCGTCTCCGGGAGGGGCACGAGGAGCCCCAACCCGAACCGCCGGCCCGCCCCCACGGCGACGGGACCGACGACCGGACGGTCGAACTCCACCTCGAGGTGGGAGAAGGGGCGCCGGTCGTCTCCTCGCCGACGCACCTCGGCCGGATGCAGCGACGGCGCGCCGGTGAGCAGCGGACGGCGCGACAGCCGCATCGACACCGGCTCCGGCAGCCCGGCGTGTCGACACCAGGCGGCGACGTCCGACAGGGTCGGGTGGGGTCGCACGAACCGCTCGTGGACGACCGGGAAAGCGGAGGCGAACCTCCTCGCCGGCCTCCTCCATCGATCGGGGTGCGCCGCCCAGGGCTCCCGATGGTCGGCGTGGGGCTCCACCGCCACATCGAAGCGTCCCGGCCGGACGAGCCGGTCGAGCCTCGCGAGGCAGGCACGAACCCCGTGGAGCACCTCGGGTGGGGTGGCGTCGGGCAGGACGACGGCGGCGCCGTGGAGGTTGCCGCGGGACCATCGGAACCCGACGTCGGGGAGTCCCAGCCAGGCGGCGTGCTCGAAGCCCCGCCCGTCGAGCCCGTGCCCGGTGAGGACCCCGGGGAGGGCGCCACCGGGTCCGGCCACGTGGCGTTGGTAGAGGTCCATCACCGCCGCGCGCAGGGTCTCGGTCACCGCGAGGAGGCGGCGCCCCGGGATCGAGCCGTCGAAGCGCAGCCAGAGCACCTTGCCCGGCACGGTCCAGGTCGCCGGCGCCTCGCCGGGCTCCCGATACCGACGCCACTCCGTCCGATAGGCCGAGCGTCGCGGCGCCCACAGCCCGGAGATCGGCTTCGTGACGAAGTCGTCGTAGATGCGGTCGAGGACGTCGACGAGACCGTCGAAGGGAACGGGCATCGTCGCCCCGCCCTCGTCGTCGGGCACCCACCGCTCCGACGGGTGGTCGTCGGGGAGCCGATCTCCCACGGTGACCCGGACCGGCGAGTCCGCGCACCCGAGGTAGCCGATCCGGGCGGCTCTCCGGGCGAGAGCCCCACGAACCTCCTCGGAGGGCTCGGCGGTCTCCCAGACGTAGACGACCTTCGGGGACCGGGGTTCGACCCGTCCCCCCTCCCGGGCCAGGGCGTTCAGCCTCCCCGGATAGTCCTGGACGGTGTTCTTGTGGATCTCGTTGCGCACCACGAACCGCTCGAGGCCCGGGGACTCGGCGACCTGCTCCCGGGGATCGGCGTAGATCACCGGAGGCGGCTGGCGCTCGAGGAACCGCAGCTCCGACCCGTCCGTCCACCGGCACCGGTCTCGGGTGCCGTCGGCGGCCACGAAGGCGGCGAAGAGCCGAGCGGGGCTCGGCGGCCACTCCGCCGTCGGCGCGATCCCGCTGATCGCCAGATCGTCGCTGGAGCCTCGATAGGTTCCGTGGAGGAACTCCACCGCGACGGCGAGCATCGTCAGTCCTCGTCGGGAAGGACCCAGGTGGCCTCGATCGCCTTCACGAGGGACGGCGCCGGCTCGAGGCGGAGCGGCTCCTGGGTCCAACGGGAACCCACGGGCAGACCGGCGGCTTCGGCACGCTCGACGCATCCCCGAAGGAGCTCCACCGCGGCCTCGAAGTCGAGGGGCGCGACCGGCTCGTCGTCACCCGGACCCCGCCACAGCCAGGTCGTCTCCACCGGCCGGAGGTCGGCGCCCGACCGCAGCGTGAAGGCCCGCCCGAAGGCCGCGACGTGAGCGGTGAGGGCGAGGGCGGCGAGGAGCGCCCGGCCGGCCGAGTCCGCCTCCTCGCTGCCGATCCTGAGCTGGCGGAGCCGGGGGAAGGAGATCGTCGCCTGCTGGACGACGGCGTCGAAGGACACCCCCGCCGGTGCGGCGTCCGCGTCCCCGAAGGGGACCTGGCCGTGGCCGATCTCGGAGAGCTTCTCCTTCTTCGTCCCCGCCCCGACCTTCGCCCGGCCGACGAGGAGCTCCCAGCCGCCGCCGAGGAGGTCGTTCTCGTCGAAGGCCGCCCGGTCGTCCACCGACAGGTTGAGCGGGTCGCCCTTGAGCCCGGGGACCCGGGCCTCGGGGTCGGCGGGGCGGTAGCCGACGATCTCCGAGGTCCAGGCCCGGGCCACCTTCGCCTGGGAGCGCTTCTTCCCCAGGTGGGACTGCCAGAACCCGTAGACGAGGGCGTGGGGCATCCACTCGAAGAGCGCCTCGGACCGGTCGGCCGTCGCCGCGAAGATCGCCTCGCCGACGGGGGTCTTCGGGAAGGGGACGCCGTCGAGCATCGCGTCGCGCAGATAGGCATCGGCGTTGCGATGGGGGAAGCGATAGCTCGAGATGCGCCGAGGCAGGTGCGGCGGCAGCTCGAGCCCGTCGAGGTCGAGGACGATCTCGGGGATCCCCAAGCGCGTCCGGTTCGCCTCGAGGGCGGCCTCGCAGCGATTCGCCTGACTCGGGACCCCGTCGATCGTGATCGTCTCGACGATCTGCCGCTCGCCACCGACATCCCACCAGCGCTTCCCCCTGGCGTACTGACCCCCGGCGTAGGTCGCCGGCTTCACCGGCGCCCCCGGCCCCGCCAAGGGCTCGAGGAGCGCCCGAATCGTGACCCCGGCGTCGGTGCCGTCGTTCCCCAAGGCTCGAAGGAGCCGCTCGACCGTGATCTCTGCCGTCATCGCTCGTCCTCCCTGTGCAGCAGCGCGGACCCCCCTGGATCCGCCTTCAACGGTCGAGACCATTATGGAAAACGCCACCGACAGATTTCAGGGCACTCCCGGAGATCACCCCACCCGGACCACGTCCCCCACCCGGAGGACGACCGGGGCGGTGAGGTGTCCCACCGACACGATGAACCCCCGGGTGCCCCCGGAGAGGAACTCGAGCTCGTCGACGAGCTCGTCCCGCGGCCTCGGCTCCCGACCGCCGAGGAGGAAGGTCGTGAACTCCCGACAGGGCGCCGCCGGCCTCGGCGCCCGCAGCTCCACCTCGACCCCGTCGGCGGTGACGATCACGAGGCCGCCGGCGAGGTCCTCCGTCCGTACCGCCGGCCCGTCGACGACGAGGTTCTCCCCGGCGATCCCCAACCGCACCCGCTCCCCGAACCGGGCGGCCATCGCGTCGTAGTGGCCCCGGAAGCCGACCGACAGCGCCCGACGGCCCCCGCCGCGGCTCCGGGGATGGTCGGCGTGGTGGGCGTCGACGATCCGTTCCCCGCCCCGGATCCCCACGAGGCCGAGGGAGGTGAGCTCCGCTTCGTCGACGGCGACGATCCGAGACGGGTCGTACCAGCCGTGGGGGGCCTTCAGCGGCTCCCGCTGTACCTGGATGCGGAGGATGGCGCCGAGCTCACCCATCGGCGTTCCTCGCGGCGACGACCTCGTCGAGCAGGTCGGGCCGGTCGGTGACGATCCCGTCCACGCCCAGGTCCAGGAAGCGATGCATGTCCTCCGGCTCGTTCACCGTCCACAGGTGGAGCTGGGCACCGGCGGCGTGGACGGCGGCGACGAGCCGTTCGTCGATCCGTAGCACCCGGTGGTCGTGGGGGAGCTGGAAGGCGGCGTAGCCCCGAGAGAAGGTGCGGCCCAGCCTGGAGGCGGCGTAGAGGGTCGCCACCGCCCGGGGTCCCGCCGACACCGCCACCTCCCCCTTCGTGATCCGACGGAACCGGGCGATGCGGCGATCGTGGAACGACCCGATGAGCACCCGGTCCGTGGCGTCGTGCCGCCAGATCTCCTCGGCCACGGCCCACTCGATCCCCGGGGCCTTGAGGTCGATGTTCAGGTGCACCTCCGGCCAGGTGGAGAGCACCTCGGCGAGGCGAGGCACCCCGATGCCCTTCCCCCGCAGCGGGAAGTCGTGCTCGGGGTCGAAGCGGTGGGCGGCGTCGAGCCGGGACAGCTCCTCCCAGGAGTAGGCGAGGAGGGGCCCGGTGCCGTTCGTGGTCCGGTCGACGGTGGCATCGTGGTGGACGACGACGACCCGGTCCCGGGTCATCCGCACGTCGATCTCCAGGTACCGGTAGCCGAGACCCTCGACGGCCTCGGCGAAGGCGTACATGGTGTTCTCCGGCCACAGGATCCGGCTGCCGCGATGCGCGAGGCGGATCGGATGTTCGAGGGCGAGATAGGGGTGGACGGCCATCGTCGAGGAGGCTACCGGCGACCGAGCACCTCACCGGCGACGACGACCACCGCGGTGAGGTCCCGATCGGGTCGGTAGGCGAGGTGGAGGTGGGAGGGGGCATCGAGGACGACGAGGTCCCCCCGGTCCCCCGGGGTCAGCCGCCCCCGATCCGGCCGGTCGAGGGCCAAGGCCCCGCCTCGGGTCGCCGCCCAGAGGGCCTCGGCGGGGGTGAGCCCCAGCTCCAAGACGGCGAGGGCGACGACGAACCCCATCCGCTCCACCCACGAGGTTCCCGGGTTGCAGTCGGTCGCCAGGGCCACGGTGACCCCGGCGTCCCAGACCCGCCGTCCGTCGGGGAAGGGGAGGCGCATCGAGAAGGAGGCACCGGGGAGGAGCACGGCGACGGTCCCCGCCTCGGCGAGGGCGGCGAGATCGGCGTCGGAGGCGTGGTCGACGTGGTCGGCGGAGACCGCACCCACCTCGGCGGCGAGCCGGGCGGCGCCGACCCGGCCGAGCTGGTCGGCGTGGAGCTTCGGCTTCAACCCGTGAGCCCTGCCGGCCTCGAGGATGCGCCGGGCCTCCTCGACGGTGAAGGCGGCTTCGTCGCAGAACACGTCGCAGAACTCCGCCAGGGGAGCGCACGCCTCCATCATCGGGCCGCAGACGAGCTCGACGTACTCGTCCCGGCGATCCCGGTACTCGACGGGAACCACGTGAGCCCCGAGGAAGGTGGTGACGACCGTGTAGGGCTGGGCTCGGTCGAGGACCGCGGCGACCTCGAGGAGGGTCCGCTCGGACTCCGGGTCGAGGCCGTAGCCGGACTTCACCTCGATCGTCGTCGATCCCGACCAGGCCATCCGACCCAACCGGG
>DRQR01000257.1 GCA_011371355.1 Actinomycetota bacterium | reverse complement strand
GGGATCGAGGTCGGCGGGATGCACCGCCACCGAGAGGACGTTCGGCACCTCCGGCCCGGCCACCCCCTCGGTGCGGAGGAAATCCACCTGACGGACGAGACGATCGGCCATCTCCACCGGATGCATGCGGCCACGAAACACCGCGGCGGAGGTGCGCTCCACGAACCGCTCGAGGCGACGCTCGAGTTCCCTCGCCAGCTTCACGGGGCTCCTTCGTCTCGACGAGAGGATTGTATGGTCACCGGCCGGATGGCGGCTCGGGTACCCGCCGCGTCCCCGGTGCGGTTGAAGACGCCGGTGGTACCCTTTCCGGGCACGGGCGAGTGGCGGAATTGGCAGACGCGCAGGATTCAGGTTCCTGTGAGGTAACACTCGTGAGGGTTCAAGTCCCTCCTCGCCCACCCATGGCCTACCCGTCGTTCTCGTCCCGGCGCGAGCAGCGCCGTCGCCGTCTCCTCGTCGCCCTCATCGTCGTGACCCTCGTCGCCGTGGTGGGGTTCGCGGCCCGACACCGGTCGGACCGGCGGGCGACCTCCGAGTACCTCGTCCTCGCCGCGGACGTCGCCGCCGCCGAGGAGATCGCCGCCGACGAGCTCGAGACCGTCCTCACCGGGGTGGGAACGATGGGCCGCCAAGAGCTCGTCCGCACCCTCGACATGCTCGAGGCGTCGACGGCGGAGGCCGCCCTCCTCCTCGACGACGCCGAGGTCCCCGCTCCGATCGCGCCGGCGCACGGCTACCTGGTCGTCGCCGCCACCGCCTGGCGGGACGCCGCCGGGGACTTCGCCGGCATCGTCCGTGGGATCGTCGACGGGCCGGTCGATGGCGACGACGTCGACGCGCTCCGCCGGGCCCTCGCCGGCTTCCAGGTCGGCGACGTGGCCTACGGAGGCTTCCTCGGCGAGGTCGCCGCCCTCGACGCGGCCCTCGTGCCTCGGGCCCTGCCCGAGGTCGCCTTCGTCGGCCGGCGCCCGATCGACGTGCAGCTCCTCGTCCTCCAGCTCGCGGCCGCCTACGGCCTCGGCGAGCATCCCGACGTCTCGATCACCGGCACCGTCGATCCGCCCCCGGCAGGCAGCGACGGTACGACCGCCGTGCTGCCCTTCGCCGAGGACATCGACGTCCAGGTGGTGGTGGTCAACACCGGGAACGAGGCCCTCGGCCCCCTCACCGTCAGCCTCCGGCTCGTCGCCGCCGACGGGTCCGACCCGGTGACCGAGACGGCGAACGTCGCCCGGATCGAGGCCCAGCAGGCCGCGACCGTGGACTTCCCGGACCTCCTCGTCCGCCCCGGCGTCCTCTATGAACTCGTCGCCGACGCAGAGCTCGACGGCGACGTCTCCCCCGGCGACAACGCCTGGCGCATGATCTTCCTCATGAACCGAGACGCATGAGCGCCCTCGTCGTCGCCGTCGTCGCCCTCGGTCTGCTCGGCGCCTGGCTGACCTTCCAGGTGGTGGCGCTCCGACGCAAGGTGGACGCCGTCCCCGACGACGGGAACGTCGTCGCGGTGCTCCGGGATCTCGACGCTCGCCTCCGGCGGGCCGAGGAGGTCGACGTGGAGCTCGATCGACGGATCGGCCTGCTCGAGGCCCAGATGCCCTTCGCCGTCTCCCGAGTGGGCGTCGTCGCCTACGACGCCTTCGGCAACATCGCCGGCAACCTCTCCCGCTCGATCGCCTTCCTCTCCGACCGGGGCGACGGGCTCGTCTTGAGCGTCCTCGTCGCCCGAGCCGAGACCCTCTTCTACGCCAAGGAGGTCCGAGGCGGCCACGGCACCGAGGAGCTCTCACCCGAGGAGCGCCTCGCCGTGGACCGGGCCCTCGGCCGGTAGCATTCCCGCATCGGTGCCGCCGCACCGACGGGCCCGTCGAACCAGGAGTCCTCGATGCTCGACCCAGCACTCCTCCGCGAAGACCCGGCTCGCCTCGCCGAGGCCATGGCCCGCCGTGGCGTCGAGCTCGACGTCGACGCGCTCGTCGAGCTCGACCGGCGACGGCGGGAGGTCCGTCGGGAAGCCGAGACGCTCCGAGCTCGGCAGAAGGAGCTCGGCAAGGAGATCCCCCGACTCGAGGGCGCCGACCGGGATGCGGCCGTCGCCGAGGCCGGTGAGCTGTCGAAGCGGTACAAGGAGCTCCTCGACGAAGCCGACCGCCTCGACGCCGAGTTCATGGAGCGATGGGTGCGGCTCCCCAACCTGCCGGATCCGACCGCGGCCGAGGGCCTCACCGAGGAGGACGCGGTGGAGCTCTCCCGCTGGGGGACGCCCCCGGAGTTCCCCTTCGAGCCGAAGGACCACGTCGAGCTGGGGGAACGGCTCGGGATCATCGACATCGAACGGGCGGCGAAGATCTCGGGGAGTCGCTTCGGCATCGTCAAGGGCCCCCTCGCCGTCCTCGAGTTCGCGCTGGTCCGCTGGGCCCTCGACCTCCTCGAACCCCACGGTTTCGTCCCGGCGCTCCCGCCCGTCCTCGTGCGGGAACACGCCCTCTTCGGAACCGGCTTCTTCCCCGGGGATCGGGACCAGGTCTACCGCGTCGACGACGGCGAGCTCTACCTCGTCGGCACCTCGGAGGTGTCCCTCGCCGCGATGCACGGCGACGAGATCCTCGCCGCCGAGGACCTGCCGTTGCGCTACGCGGGCTTCTCGACGTGTTTCCGTCGCGAAGCCGGCACCTACGGGAAGGACACCCGAGGCATCTTCCGGGTCCACCAGTTCGACAAGCTCGAGATGTTCTCCTTCGTCCATCCCGACGCCTCCCGGGAGGAACACGACTTCCTCCTCGCCCGTGAAGAGGAGATCGTCCAGGGCCTCGGCATCCCCTACCGGGTGGTGAACGTCGCCGCGGGGGACCTCGGGGCGTCGGCGGCGAAGAAGTACGACATCGAGGCCTGGTTCCCCTCCCAGGGGCGATACCGGGAGATCACCTCGACGTCGAACACCACCGACTACCAGGCTCGGCGGCTGAGGATCCGGTTCGCCGACGAGCGGGGCAACCGGCTCGTCCACACCCTCAACGGCACGGCGATCGCCATGGGTCGGACGCTCATCGCCATCGTCGAGAACTTCCAGGACGCCGACGGGACGATCACCGTCCCGGAGGTCCTCGTTCCCTACGCCGGGTTCGAGCGGATCGGATGAGCCCGTCCGCCGGGGCACGGGTCTTCGCCGGGATCGCCGACCGCTACGACCGCCTGAACCGGATCCTCTCCCTCGGCCGAGACCAGGCCTGGCGGGCGAGGGTCGTCGCCCGACTCCCCGCCGGGCGCCTCCTCGACCTCGGCGCCGGGACCGGGGCCGCCAACCCCCTCTTCGGCGACCGAGAGGTCGTCGCCCTCGACCCGTCTCCCGAGATGCTCGCCCTCGACGACGCACCCCACCGGGTCGTCGGGATGGGGGAGGCCCTCCCCTTCGCCGACGCCAGCTTCGACGCCGTCTTCTCCGCCTACGTGTTCCGCAACCTCGAGTCGGTGTCCGCCACGGCCGCCGAGATCGCCCGCGTCCTGAGACCGGGCGGCAGGGCCGGGATCGTCGATCTCGGCCGACCCCGCCACCGGGTGCTCGCCGCGATGCATCGGGGGGCCACGGCCGTGGTGCTGCCCCTCGCCGGGGCGACGATCGGGGCCCGGGACGAGTACGCCTACCTCCACCGGTCCCTCGATCGCCATCCACCGCCCGAGGAGCTCTTCGCCGACACCGCCCTCGAGGTCGTCGAGACCTGGCGCATGGGCCCCTTCGGCTTCGTCTGGGGGGCGATCCTCACGCCGCGTCCCATGGCGCGGCGCTAGCCTCCACGGGAGCCGACCGGAGGAGGGAACCGGTGCTCCACACCCTCGTCCCCGCGGGAACGACCCCCCTCGCCACGTCCGGTCGCGCTGGGAGCTCCTGAGATGCGCGTCGACAGGGTGGTCACCACCGGGGTCTTCCAGCTCGCCGGTGTCCCGACCGAGCTGGAGAACAACGTGTGGGTCCTCGGGAACGACGAGGAGGTCATCGTCGTCGACGCCTCCCACGACGCGGCGCCGATC
>DRQR01000256.1 GCA_011371355.1 Actinomycetota bacterium | reverse complement strand
TACCGCTGGACGCCGACGCTCACCTTCGGGAACTGGACCACCGAGCAGGTACGGCGGCTCGGCGGCACTCCCGTCGAGGTCGCACCGGTGCCGGTACCGCGGGAGGCCCGGCGGGGGTGGGATGGCACCGAGCTCCTCGTCGGCGAGCCCGTCGCCCGACGTTCCGGGGGTCCGGCGATCCTCCGGGCGATCGCCGTCGCCTTCGACCGGAACCCGGGGCTCCGGGCCCACGTCCCCGCCGACGCCGTCGAGGACCGGTACTGGACGGGAACCACGATCGCATGGGCCCGCGGCGTCCTCGAGTCCTGGCCCGGTCGCTGGGACCACGACGTCGACGGGACGCCCGACGGCGCCCTCGTCGTCCTCGGAGACCCGCTCGCCGTTCCCTGCCCCGAGATCCTCGACCGATACCGGCGGGGAGCCCCGATGGCGGTCCGGGCGGGCAGCGTCGCCGCGGCGCTGCTCCCGGAGGCCGCCACCTGGCGGGATGAGCACGACCTCGCCGAGCTCCTCGCCGCCCCGGGAGCCCTCCCCGCGGCGGCGACCCGGCCGGCTCGTCGGACCGCCGCGGTGTTCCCCTCGGTCGGGTCGACCGCGGTCTCGCCGCGGGCCGAGCGGGTCTCGGTGGGGGTACCCGTGTATCGGGACGTGCGGTTCCTCGACGAGTGCCTCACCTCGATCCTCGCCCAGACCCGGCGACCCCACGAGGTCCTCGTCGTCGACGACGGCTCCCGCTCCCGGGAGGTCGACGCCGCCCTCGCGCGTTGGGAGGGTGCCGAGGGACTCGTTCGGGTGCTCCGGCAACCCAACGCCGGGGTGTGCGTCGCCCGGAACCGGCTCCTCGACGAGATGACGGGGGACGCCTTCGTCCTCGTCGACCAAGACGACGTTCTCCTCCCCGAGTTCATCGAGGCGACGGCCTCGCTGCTGCGGAGACGTCCCGAGGTGTGGGCGGCGGCGACGTGGACGGAGTTCTTCGGTGCCTACGAGGGGGTGGAGGCCAAACCGCCCTTCGACCGTCGTACCGGCCGGCGGGAGAACACGATCATCTCGACCGGGGCCCTCGTCGACATGCGGGTGCGCGACCTCGGCCTCCGGTTCGCCCCCGACCTCGCCTTCCTCTACTGCGAGGACTGGCACTTCTGGTCCCAGATCGTGGCCGCCGGCGGGGTCGTCGGTCTCGTCCCCGAGGTCCTCGTCCGCCATCGGGTGCACCCGAGCTCGGGGGGCTTCCGTCGGACCGAGCTCGCCTGGCACGCCGGACGCCGACGGGCGATCGAGCCCATGCTCGGCGACCCCTGCCGACGCTGATCACTCGACGAATCGCCGCCAGCGGGCCGCCGCGTCGGCGTCGAACTCGTCCATCCAGCGATTCGCCCGAGTGATCGCCGTCTCGGCTTCGGCGAGCAGGGCGTCGGCCGCGGCGGCGATCGCTCGGGGATTGTCGAGCTCGTCGACGGTCGTCAGACGCCACAGCTCCGGATCGGACCGGAAGATCGCGGAGGTGCGGGAGGCGAGGCAGGGCACGCCGAGCCGATAGGACTCCATGGGGGTCAGGGGGAAGCACTCCGACAGGGTCACGTAGAGGTTGAGGTCGACGCTGCCCTGGAGCGCGACGAACGCCTCCCAGGGAAGTTCGCCGTGTTCGACGACCTCGAGGGGTTCGAGGTACCCCACCGTGGGGGCCCGCATGACGTGGGCGACGCCCCCGAGGATGGCCACGGCGCCGAGCTGGGGCACGACGTTCTTGCGCCAGAAGGGCTCGGCGAACACCCCGACGTGGAGCCCGGAGCCGAGCTCCCGCCGCGTCACCACCGGCACCTTCGGCGGCCGATTGGGGACCCAGGCGACGGAGCGACCGAGGGCGGCGAACATCTCGGCGACGCCCTCCTTGGCGAAGCCCAGCCGGTCGGCGACGCCGTCGTCGACGAGCCGGAGGGCCTCGGCGACGACCGCGGCCTCGCCGTCCTCGGCACCGTGTTGGGTGGGGGAGGAGTGGAGGAGGATACCGACCCGGAGTCCCGCCCGCCGCGCCGCGGCGGCGAAGCGGGCGGCGCCGGGAGGGAAGCCGCTCACCACCACTCGGTCGACGCCGTGGTCCCGCAGCCGTTCGACGATCTCGGGACCCCACGGGTCGAGGTCGGCGGCCTCGACCACCGGGACCTCGAAGCTGTACGTCGCCCTGCGCACGCCCCGCCAACGGGGATGGCAGATCGCCACGACGTCGGCGTCGTCGGGGAGGCGCTCCCACGAGCCGAAGGACAGACGCGGCGGGTCGGGCCGGGGAGCCCGTCGCCGGCGTGGGCGGAGGAACTCAGGCACCGAGGAGCTCCTCGATCGCGGCGACCGAGCGAGCCGAGGCGGAGCCGTCGCCGTAGGGGCTGGGGAGCGGGGCGAGGTGGGCGTGGAGGGCGTCGAGGTCGGCGAGCCATCGCCGGGCGATCTCGCCGATCGCGGGTCCCGGCAGGACCCGTTCGGCGAAGGTGCCGAGGACCTCGGGACGCTCCGTCGAGCGCCGGACGACGAGGACCGGACGCTTGTACACCGACACCTCTTCCTGGACGCCGCCCGAGTCGGAGACGAGGAACGCGGACTCGGCGCCGAGGGCGAGGAACTCGCGGTAGCCGACGGGTGAGACCACTCGGATCGCCTCGGCGAGCTCGGCGAACCCGTGCTCGACGATTCGCCGCCGGGTGCGGGGGTGCATCGGCAGGATCACCGGTATGGGGAGGCTCGCGAGCTCCCCGAGGATCACCTTCAGGATCTCGGGATCGTCGACGTTCTCGGGACGGTGGAAGGTGGCGAGGACGTACCGGGCCGGTTCGACACCGTGGCGGGCGAGGACCTCGGCTCGCTCCTCGGCCGCAGGGAGGAGCTCGGTCACCGCCTCGACGACGGTGTTGCCGGTGACGACGATCCGGTCGGGCGGGATGCCTTCGGCGAGGAGGTTCTCCCGGTTCGTCTCGGTGGGGGCGAGCAGGAGGTCGCCGAGATGGTCGGCGACGACCCGATTGTGCTCCTCGGGCATGCGGCGGTCGTACGAGCGCAGCCCGGCCTCGACGTGGACGAGGGGCACCTCGGCGGCGTTCGCCGCGATCGCCGCGGCGAGCACCGCGTTCGTGTCTCCCTGCACCACCACCGCGTCGGGTCGGCGTCGGGCGAAGAGCTCGTCGAGCCGCTCGACGGCGAGGCCGATCTGCCGTCCTCGGCGCTCCCCGCCCACGCCGAGGTAGGCGGCCGGCTCGGGGAGGCCGAGCTCGGCGAGGAAGACGTCGGAGAGGTTGTCGTCGTAGTGCTGGCCGGTGTGGACGACCCTCGCCGCGTCGCCGAGGAGGCGGACGATGCCGGCGAGCTTGACGATCTCCGGACGGGTCCCGAGGACGACGACGACGTCGGGGGGCGCTGTGGTGGGTGTGGCCATGCTCCTCCGAACCCGGCCGGCCTAGCCTGCGGCCGGCATGATACGGTTCCTCGCCTGGACGGCACAGCTCGTCCTCCTCGGCCTCGGCGGTTACCACGCCGTCGTCGCCCTGTGGGGCTGGCCCGACCGCAGCCCGGCTCCGCCGGGGGAGCGGCGACGTCGTTTCAGGGTCGTCGTCCCCGCCCACGACGAGGCCGGCGTGATCGAGGGACTCCTCGAGGACCTCCGCCGGCTCGACTACCCGGCCGACCGCTACGCGGTCTGGGTGATCGCCGACCGATGCGCCGACGACACCGCCGCGATCGCCGCTCGCCACGCCCACGTCGACGAGCGCCGCGACGGCGTCGGGGGCAAGGGCGCCGCCCTCGCCTGGCACCTGGCCCGCCGGCCCCTCGCCGACGACGAGGCGCTCGTCGTCCTCGACGCCGACAACCGGGTGCCGCCGGAGCTCCTCGCGAGGATCGCCGACGAGCTCGACGCCGGCCACGACGTCGTCCAGGCCTACCTCGACGTCACGAACCCCGACGCGTCGCCCGTCGCCACCGCCTCGGCGCTGTCGTATTGGGCCGGGAACCGGATGGTGCAGCTCGCCAGAACGAACCTGGGCTGGTCGGCCGACCTCGGCGGGACCGGGATGGCCCTCACCCCCTCCGCCCTCGCCGCCGCCGGAGGGTTCGGCGACGAGCTCACCGAGGACCAGGAGCTCGGAGCCCGGCTCGCCCTCGCCGGCGTTCCGGTGGTCTGGCTCCACGACCTGCGGATCCGCGACGAGAAACCGGCCGGGCTCGGGGCCGCCGTGGGTCAGCGGGCCCGGTGGATGGCGGGACGCCGTCGGGTGGCGCGCCGGTACGCGCCCCGGCTGTGGCGGGAGGCGGTCCGACGCCGCTCCCCGGCGCTCTTCGATCAGGGACTCAGGCTCGTCCAGCCGGGTCGTTCCTTCGTCGCCGGGCTCGTCGCCGGGCTCGCCGTCGCCGCCGCCACCACCCGGCACCGTTGGCTCCTGCCGTGGCCCGTGCTCGCCGGCGCCGCGGCGATCCAGGTCCTCGAGCCGCTCCCCTTCCTCGCCAAGGACGGGGTGCCCGCCCGCTACCTCGCGCGGTATCCGTTCCTCGCCCTCCTCGCCGCCCTCTGGCTGCCCATCCGAGTGGTGAGTCGTCGGGTGTCGGGCTGGTACCACACGCCCCACGGTGGCGTCAGACCGCCGTCGACCTCCTGACCGGGCCGGGACCCGCCAGCAGCCCCACCACGACCCCGAGGCCGTAGGCGAGGTGCATGATCGCCGCGGCGAGGAAGGTCTCGAACGGCGGTCCGTTCCCGGTGACCGCCACCCATCCCAGGACCGCCCACCAGGCGGCGACGACGACGAGGAGCAGCCACGGCCATCCGAGGAGGGCGAGGACGGCGCCGACGCCGAGGGCGGCGACGAGCCCGAGGGGTGCGAGGGGACGCCACGACGGGAAGCGGCCGTTCGCCCAGAGCATCTCCGCCTTGCCGCGCCCGTAGGCGAGGTACTGGCGCCACAGCGAGCGAGGATCGTCCCGGGGGGTATAGCGGGAGACGATCGCCGGGTCGACGACCACGGTGCGTCCCGAGGCCCGCCAGCGGTGGTAGAAGTCGGCGTCCTCGGCCGCGCCCGACGGGAAGCCGCGGAAGCCGCCGACGGCGAAGAAGTCGTCGCGACGGAAGGCTCCGAGATAGACGGTGTCCACGGACTCTCGGCGCGTCGCGTGATGGAACCGGGCCGGCCCCATGGTGAGGGGCGAGTTCATCGCCGCGGCGACGCCTCGGCCGAACCGGGTGCGGCCCACCGGGTTCATCCGACCCCCGGCGGCATCGGCACCGTCGTCGAGGGCGGCCACCGATCGCGCGACGTAGTCGGGCGCGTAGACGGTGTGGCCGTCGGCCCGGACGAGGATCTCGCCGGTCGCCACCGCCGCGGCTCGGTTCAGCCCCGGGGATTGCCGCCGGTCCGGGTTGTCGATCACTCGGAGACGGCCTCCGGCTCGGCGCGCCCAGTCGACGAGGCGTTCTCGGGTCCCGTCGGTGGAACCTCCGTCGGCGACGACGATCTCGAGAGGACCGTCGTAGCGCTGGTCGAGGAGTGAGGTGAGCACGTCGTCGATCGTGTCCCGTTCGTCGAGGATGGGCAGGATCACCGACACCGACGGGGCGCGCATCGCCGGGAGGTTAGCGGGGTGCTGCCGCCAGCCGATGTGGCCGCCCGGTCGGTATCGTGCGGGCCCGATGGCTCCCCGATCCCTTGCGACGACCGTCGCGACGGGTGGCACCACGGCGATCGTCGTGGCGACCGCCGCGTCGGCCGTCGCCGTCTACGTCTACGAGGTCATCGCCGGCCGAGCCCTGGGAGCGACGGCCTTCGCGCCCGTGGGGATGATCTGGACGATCGGCTTCCTCGGCTTCACCGTGGTCCTCATCCCCGTCGAGCAGTTCGTGACCCGCCAGCTCGTCCTCGCCGGCGGCGATGCTCGCCATCTCGGCCACGCGGCGAGGACCATCCTGCTCGTCGCCGGCTCCGTCACCGTCGTCCTCGCCGGGTTCGTCGCGCTCACCCGGGAACGGTTCTTCGAGGGCTCGTGGGCGTTCGTCGGCGTCGCCGCGCTCTTGGCAATCGACCGGGCGCTCCTCGCCGTGGGTCGGGGGTTCCTCGCCGGACGACGGCGGTTCCACGCCTACGGCGTCGCGATCGCCGCCGAGGCCGGGGCGCTCGTCGCCCTCGGCATCGTCGCGGCGCTCCTGCGGCCCACCGCGGTCGCCTTCTCCCTCGCCATGGCCCTCGCCCCCCTCGCGGTCCTCGTCACCCGACCCTTCCGGCCCTCGGGATCCTCGCCGGTCGGTCCCGAGGCGACCCGCGTCGGCGTCGTCGGGTTCCTCGGCTGGTTCGTCGTCGCGAACGCCGCTTCGCAGCTCGTGCTCGCCGGAGGCCCGATCTTCGTCGGACTCCTCGGCGGCACCGCGGCGGCGATCAGCGTCTACTTCATCACCTTCACCCTGTTCCGGGGTCCCATGACGTCCTCGTACAACCTCCTCGCCCGGGTGCTCCCCGACTTCACGGAGCTCGCCCGGACGGGGGCCCACGCGCGACTCCGGCGCTGGGCCCTCCTCCTCGGGCTCGGCGGACTCGTCCTCGCCCTCGCGTTCGCCGCGGGGGCGGCGGTGCTGGGACCCTGGATCGTGGCGTTCCTCTACGGTGCCGAGTTCGCCCCGAGTCGCCTCGTGGCCGCCCTCGGCGCCGCCGGAGTCGGGTTCGGGCTCGCCGGGCTCTTCGTCGCCCAGGTCTTCGTCGCCCGGGGGGCGACCCGGCGGCTCGCCGCGGCATGGCTCGTCGCCGTGGTCGTCGCCGGTCTCACGATGTTCGTCGCACCCGGGGCTCCGATCGAGCGGGTCGCCGCGGCCTTCGTCGCCGGGGAGGGCGCCGCCCTCGCCGGCCTCGTGCTCCTCGCCGTCGTGGGTGACCGACGATGACCGCCGTCTCGGCGCGTCCCGCGGTCGACCGCCTCACCGCCTGGCGGCATCGCCTCGCCCTCGGCCTCGTCGCCGTGCTCCCCCTCCACACCGTGTTCGTCCATCGCTGGATCGCCTGGAAACCCTTCCTCGTCCTGCTCCTCGCCGTCGTCGCCCTCGACGTGCGCGACGGGTTCACCCGGCGTCGCTGGCCGTGGGAACCTCGGGTCTCGCTCGCCGCAGGGGTGTTCCTCGCCGCGGTCGCCGTCGGGTTCCCCATCGCCGGAGATCCGGAACGGTTCCTCCGGCTCCTCCTCGCGCTCGGGGTCGGGGTGGCGATCATGCTCGTCGTCGCCCGGGTCTTCGAGGCGCCCGATGGGGAACGGCGCCTCTTGCGGACCGTCTACTGGTCGGCGGCCGCCCTCGCCGCCACCGGCGTGCTCCTGTCCTTCGTCGGCGTCGGGACCTTCGGACCGGAGGCCATCGACCGGCTCGACACCCTCCCCCTCGTCCACCGTCTCTACAAGCCGGCGTACCTCACCCAGGGATTCCTCGCGGTCACGAACTGGCACCAGGACCCCGGCTATGCCGCGGCCTGGACGAACCTGTGGGCCGCGGTGACGATCGTGGCCGCCGCCCGAGGCGCCGGGGCGCGTCGGGTCTGGATCGACGGCGCGGTCATCGGCGGCCTCGGTCTGGCCACCTTCATGACGATGAGCCGGACGGGATGGCTCGGGTTCGTCGTCGCCTCCGTCGTCGGTTTCGGCACGGTGCTCGTCGGGGGGGTCGGGGATCGTCGCCGGCACCTGCGGGTCGCCGCGGCAGCCGTCCTCGTCTGGCTCGGACTCGTGCTCGTCCTCGGCGTCGTCGACCCCACGGGGGTGGGCGCCGACCTCGAGACGGAGGTCGCCTTCCGGCTCTCGCAGAACCTCACCCTCGACGCCGGCGATGCGGGCGCGCTGGGAAACACCGACGGCGTCGTCGACGCCCGGAGCATCTGGTGGCCGTGGTACCTCGACGCGTTCCGTTCCCGGCCGCTCCTCGGAATCGGTTTGGGGACCGGTTGGGCGGCCGAAGGGGTCCAGGAGCCCCACAACCTCCTCCTCGAGCTGCTCGGCGAGACCGGGATCGTCGGCTTCGTCGGGTTCGTCGTGCTCGGGGCCACGGTGCTGCGTCGGGGCGGCGGGCTCCTCGGCGGCGTCGCGCTCGCGGTGGCCCTGGCCTCGGCGATCACCCAGACGGTCATCTTCGAAGGAACCCTCTGGTTCGCCGCCGGGCTCTACGTCGGGGGTGGGACCGCGGCGAACGCGTTCCCGGTTGGCGACGATCCGGGGTAGGTTGCCGGGGTCGGCTCAAGTTCGAGATCCGCGACGCCGATCCACTCCACGATGGCGCCAACTCCGACCAGATCCGTCGCGTTCGCCGTCGCCCTCCTCGTCGGCATGGCTGCGTGGGTCCTTCCCGCACCGCCGGTGAGGGCCGACGTCGACGCCGCCGGGGTCGTGGCGACCGGGATCTACTTCGACGACTTCTTCGTCGCCGACGACCTCGACGGGGTGGCCGCACAGGCCGGACGGCGGGTCACCTTCGGCGGCACCTTCCACTCGATCACCGAGAACGACGGAGTCCAGACGCCGACGTGGTCGAACACTCGCGAGCTCCTCGCCGAGGTGTGGCGGGGACGGGCCACCCCGTTCGCGAACGTCACCGTCCCTGCGTCCGCGGCGTCGGTCGCCTCGGGCGCCTACGACCAGAAGATCGCCGAGTGGGTGGGTCACGTCCGCCTCTACCTCGACCTCGCCGAGTTCGCGCAGGGGCCGGCCCCCACCCTCGTCGTCGCGCCGCTCCCGGAGGCGAACGGGGACTGGACCCGTTACGGGTGCGACCCGGCGAGCTTCAAGACGGCGTTTCGGAAGTTCGTCGACGAGTTCCGGCGGCAGGGCGTCGACGAGACCCGGGTCCGGTTCGCCTTCGCGCCGAACGGCTGGACCTCGCCGGGCTGCGGCGATCTCGCCGACTACTACCCGGGAGACGGCTACGTCGACGTCCTCGCCTTCTCCGGGTACAACTTCGGCACCTGCGTGGGGAACTCGTGGGACTCGGTGTCGTGGGTGATGAGCGGCCCGATCGCCGAGCTGCGGGCCATCGACCCGACGAAACCCATCGTCGTCGCCCAAACCGCAGCACCCCGCCCGGCCTCGTGCGGCGGCGATCAGGACGCGTGGATTCGGGACCTCTTCGGCTACCTCGCCGCCGACCCGCAGGTCGCCGCCTTCGTCTGGTTCAACCACGACAAGGAGACCGACTGGCGGGTCTGGCGGAACGGCACCCTCGCCCAGGGGTGGAGCGACGCCGCTCCGGCGTCGTCGACCGTCTACTCGTGGCCGCTCACCGGCTGGTTCTCTCCGGGGCCCCTGCGAGTGGCCCCGGCGTCCCCGATCCCGGGGCTCTGTCCCACCGGGCGGGTCTGCGACGGCATCGGCCTCGTCGACGCCGGCGGCCGATGGACCCTCCGGCGGGGGCTCGGGTCCGAGGATCCCGCCGACGTGTTCTATTTCGGGAATCCTGGGGATCATCCGATCTATGGGGATTGGGATTGTGATGGGGTGGATACGCCGGGGTTGTATCGCCGGTCGGACGGGTATGTGTATCTGACGAACGTCAATGCGCAGTCGACGGCGTCGAT
>DRQR01000255.1 GCA_011371355.1 Actinomycetota bacterium | reverse complement strand
TCCGGCTCGAACTCGCCCCCGACGGCACCGCGACGATCACCCTCGACCTCGACGCCGGCACCCAGGACATCTCGATCTCCGCGGAGGGCATGACGATCCGGCGGTCGGCGACGATCGAACCGGAGAAGAAGTCGTGGACCGCGCAGTTGGAGCCGAGGAGCTGCGAGGAGGGAGGTTCCTGAGCTCCGACGATCCTTCGATCCGTCCGGAGCCCGAGAGCCCTCAGATCTCCATGACGACGGCTTTGGGTTCGGTGAAGAACTCCTTCGAGTAGTCGCCGCCTTCTCTGCCGACACCCGAGTCGCCGACGCCGCCGAAGGGCGCCCGGAGGTCCCGGACGAAGAAGCAGTTCACCCACACCGTCCCGGCCCGGAGGGCGGCCGCCACCCGGTGGGCGCGGCGGAGGTTCTCGGTGAAGAGCATCGCGTTGAGGCCGTAGGGGGTGTCGTTCGCCAGGGCGATGCCCTCGTCCTCTCCCTCGAAGGGATGGACGACGACGACCGGTCCGAAGATCTCCTCCCGGCAGACCCGGGCGTCGAGGGGGGCGTCGACGATCACCGTGGGTCGGACCGTCCAGCCCTCGCCTCGACCGCCGGTGAGGATCTTGCCGCCGTCTTGGGGGAGCCGGTCGAGGTAGCCGGTGACCTTCTCGTAGTGTTCCTCGGAGGCCAGCGGTCCGATCTGGGTGGCCGGGTCCTGGGGGTCGCCGACGACCATCGCCTCGGCGGCGGCGACGAAGCGGGCGAGGAACTCGTCGTAGATGGGTCGCTCCACGTAGAGGCGGCTCCCGGCGAGACACACCTGGCCGGCGTTCGTGTAGATCGCCTTGATCGACCACTCGACCGCCCGGTCCAGGTCGGCGTCGGCGAAGACGAGGTTGGCGCCCTTGCCGCCGAGCTCGAGGCTCACCGGGGTCAGGTTGCGGGCCGCCGCCGCCGAGATCGCCCTGCCGGTGTTCGACTCGCCGGTGAAGGTGATCCGGTCCACGTCGGGGGAGGTGGTGAGGAACTCGCCGACGGCGTCGGGGCCGAACCCGTGGACGACGTTGAGGACCCCCGGGGGGAAGCCGGCCTCGAGGGCGAGTTCGGCGAGACGGGTCGCCGACGCCGGGGACTGCTCGGCGGGTTTGAGGACCACGGTGTTGCCCCAGGCGAGGGCCGGGGCGATCTTCCACGACTCGAGCATCAACGGGAAGTTCCACGGAGCGATCGCCACCACCACCCCGGCCGGCTCGTATCGGGTGTAGGCGTGGTGGCCGGAATCCATGGGGAAGGCCTCCGCCGCCGACAGCCGGGCATGGTCGGCGAAGAACCGGAAGTTCAGCGCCGTCCGCGGTACGTCCTTCGTGAGCATGGCGGTGATCGGCTTGCCCATGTCTCGGGTGTCGAGGAGGGCGAGTTCCTCGGCGTGCTCCTCGACGAGGTCGGCGAGGCGGTGGAGGAGCGCGCCGCGCTCCGCGTAGCCCATCTGTGGCCAGGGCCCCTCGTCGAAGGCTCGGCGGGCCGCCGCGATCGCGGCGTCGGCCTCCGCTCGGCCGCCGAGGGCGACCTCGGCCCAGGGCTCCCGAGTCCAAGGGTCGACGGTGGGGAAGGTCTCCGCCGACCCGACGTGCTTGCCGTCGATGACGTGTTCGATGCGCATGTCGGGAGCGTACCCGCAGGGCCCGAGGAGGAAAGTCCGACGTTCCGGGGACGGGAACGGAACCTACGGGAGGCCGAACCGTCCGGCGACGGGGAGCCAGCTCGCCTCGCCCCAGGGGATCTCCTCGTCGGCGATCCCTTGGGTGTTCGTGTAGCGGAGGTAGAAGCGGCGGGTGGTGGGACGGTAGATGCCGGGGCTGTCCCGGCCGTCGCCGTTCCAGTCGCCGGCGACGAGCCGGTCGCCGGGATCCCCGAAGATGAAGGAATGGTCGGCGACCCCCTGGGTGTGGGAGTTCCGGGAATACACCAGGCCGGTGGATTCCCGATGCAGCCCGATCGTGTCGATCCCGTCTCCGTCGAAGTCCCCCACGAAGGGCTGGTCGCCGGGGTTCCCGAAGTAGTAGGCGAACTCGGCGGCCCCCAACCCGCCGTCGTTCTCCCCCAGCTCGTTGATGATGTAGACCTTGCCTTCGGAGGGACGGTAGATCGACACCGTGTCGCAGCCGTCCCCGTCGAAGTCCCCCGCCAGAGGGAGGTCGCCGGGATTCCCGAAGAAGAACCGGACGTCGGCGACCCCTTGGGTGTTCGAGTTCCGCAGATACACGTACCCGTCCGACCGGCGATACAACCCGGGGGTGTCCACCCCGTCGCAATCCCAATCCCCCATGAAGGGGTAGTCCCCCGGATTCCCGAAGTAGAAGGCGCGGGCCGCCGCCCCGGTGCCGAGGTACCACCTTCCTTCGGAGGTGTCGACGAGCCCGACGTCGTGGGGTTCGGCCGCGACGGCGCCCGTGGGCGCCGAAGCCCACAGGACGGCCAAGAGGCACACGAGGAGGTTCCGCACCGGTCGATCACCTGCGCTTCGTCGTCGACGGTCAGGACCAGTATGCCCGCCGTCGCCGACGGATTCCTGGGGTCGGCCCGGTCGCCGGAGCACGACCCCCTATCCATCGGGGGCTTCACCGCGTAGGGTGATGGGCAGGATGCGGCGGTGGATCGTCTTCGTCGTCATAGCAGCCGGGTGCACCAGCACCCCCATCCCGGCGACCGCACCACCCCTGCCGTCGACCACCACCACCTGGACTACGACGACGGTGACGACGACCACCCTGCCGCCGTCGACGACCACCACCCTGGATCGAGTCGCTGAGATCGAATCGATCCTCCTCGACCTGGAACACCGTCGCCTCCAGGCCCTCTACGACGACGACCAGGAAGCCCTGATGGGGCTGTTTGCCAACGACTCGTATCGCGCCGGCTATGAGGACCACTGGGAGGAGTTCCGCTCCTACATCCTCCACTGGCCCGCCGAGCTCGTCCTCGAGGTTCGGGAGATCCTCAACGAAACCCCCGACTGTGTCGCCGTGCGGATCTTCCAGGACTACTCCGCTGCGATCCCCGACGGCAACCCCAGAGAGATCGAAGCCGTTATCGAACGCCGCCCCGACGGCCGGTGGGGCCTGTCATGGATGGGAACGGGATGGAGATGCGACGCACCACATCCGCTGGGCTCGTAACCCTGCTCCTCCTGCTGGTACTGCCGCAACCTGCAGGAAGCGCCCAGGAGGGCTGCGTCCCCACCTCCTATGGCTACGCCTGCGACCTCACCGGTTCGGTTCCTGGTGACCGGGGGCGTCGGGATCGGTTCCCGATCCGGTTTCTGTATACGACTCGCATGGAGGGAGTCGACTGTTTCTACTGGTCTCGTCGTCCCGGCGGGGTGGACGTGTGGG
>DRQR01000254.1 GCA_011371355.1 Actinomycetota bacterium | reverse complement strand
CGGGGTTCGGCGTTCCCCGACGATCCCTATCCCGAGGGCGGCCCCATCGACGACTTCGTCGCCCCCGGGGGCGGAGGTGGCGGCGGGCCCATACTCACCCTCCCGAAGAACTGCTCGTCGTTCGACGCGGAGCTCGACCTCGACGGCGGCGACTCGGTCACCTGGGCGATCCGGCTGGAGGCGATCGACTCGGCGGGGCTCGTCGGCACCGCGACGACGCTGGTGCGGATCGACTTCGTCACGCCGTGACCCCTCCCGGCCGGTGCGCGGCGAGGCCTCCTCGACCCACACGCCGACCCACCTCCATCTGCAGGGCCGCCCCACGGGTCGGGGACCGACGGGTTCGCCGGCGGCGTCGGGCTCCAGCGGGTGTCGTCCGACGGAGCCGGCCGCCCCCGCGACCGAAAGAACGACCCACCGGCGCGATCGCTCCCCGGGGAGTCGTCGACGCCGGCCTCGTCGAACCGCGATCCCTCGGAGCCCGGCGACCCGGTCGCCCCAACCTACCAGTCCGCGGCGACGTAGTCTCCGGCGTCGAGGAGCCCGGCGTCACCATCGTCCAGTGAGCGCCATCGGACCTCGCCGGAGACGGTGACGTAGAGCAGGTACGTGCCGCTCGCGTCGACCCTCACGGTCGTCGCCGGATCGGGGATGCCGACATCCATCGGTACGAACTCGCCGGTCACGGGATCGAGTCGGCTCAGACCGGTACCGGTACAAGCGTTGCCGGTCTCGGAGTCGGATCGGTCCAGGAGCACGACGGTGCCGTCGTACGACCACGTCACCGAGCATGCTCGGTACCCGGCGGGTAGCAGGTGATCTCGGTGGACGAAGCCGGTCGCGCTGATCCACGACAACCTGACGGACGGAGCCAAGCCGGTCACCGACGAACCCGGGAGCACACTGTCGTCGCCCAGGAGTGTCACGACGATACCGTTGGGATCGACTGCAACCGATCGCGCACCGACGTCGAAGAGGAAGAGCGCCCTGTCGGGGTCTCCTACCGGGGCCATCGAGAGGTCGCCCGTCGCCGAGACGATCGCTCTTATCCATCCACCCTCGTCCGTCTGCAGCCCATCGGCCGCGAAGGCGAGGGTGCCGTTCGCGTCGAGGGTCCACAGCGACCCGGACGCCGGTTCGCAGCATCGCCCCAACCACAACGTACCGTCTGAGTCGCTCAGCGCGATCGTCTCGAAACGCTGTGGTGGTGTCTCAGCTCCGGTTGCCTGGCCCTCGTCGAGAACGACGCTGGGGGCGCCGTCGTCATCAATGACGACGAGGTCGTGGTCGTTGGGCGCCTGGATCAGCCCGACCCAGCGGGTCGGCCGGTCGGCTACAGGCGGACCCGAATAGATGTTCGGCAGCCCCTCGCCGACGCGGACGGTCGTCGAGGTGGTATCAACGACGGAGGTCGGTGCCGACTCGGTCGATGGCAGCGTCGGCTGCGACCCTGTAGGACCACCCGGCGCGCACGCAGGGCCGGCGGCGACCATGACGAGCACGACGACCCACCATGCGCGCGGCGAAACCGGTCTGCTACGGTTCCCGACGCGTCGTCGCTCAGTGCCGAGCGGAGTCACGTAGGTCCCCCGCACGAACCGACGTAGTAGCCAGCGGACTTGTTCGCATAGCAGTGCTGGACGATCTTCTCGAGAAACACCGACGCCGCCCAGGTGCTCGTCTTCGGGTCGTAGCACTGGAGGTGAAATGCCCGGAGAAGATTCTGGTACGCCGCCTCCGTGCGAGGACCCCACACGCCGTCGATACTCAAGCCTGCCGAATCGAGATAGTTGCAGGAAGCCTGTACGAGGGTCGTATCGCTCCTATAGGAAGTCCGGATGACGGTGAACGCCGACCCGTTGTCGAAGTGAATGTGGTTCTTGTGAGCGGTGTTGTACCACGCGGTTAGGACGGTGCCGAATTCTCGTCGCAACTGCGCCGCAAGACCAAGGTACCTCCTCTTATGAGTCAGACCCCACCTCCACGACCGATTGCAGTCGACGTACCCACCATCCGTGAAGTAGACGGCTGTCAAATCGAACGCGCGACCACACGCGTGCCAGGAGTTCGCCTTGCATGCAACGATGCCGATGTCTCCAAACCAGTCGACTGGCTTGGAACCGTAGGTGGATGTGTAGTAGTTGTAGTCCTCGGCGAAATCGTCACATTGATTCCAAAATCCTTCATTGAACGTGTGAGTATGCCTTCCGCCGTGCACGCCGGTGCCGTTGCTCGCATACCCGGTCCGGTGGCGCAGCTCCCACGCAGTGGAGCCGATGTAGTCCTTCGACACCGGATTCGAAACGCCACACGAGCACCCTGACATCGTGACCTCCCTCTTCACACCTCGACCAACTCGGTCCAGTGGCGATCGACGATCAGAACCCCGGATCCGTCACCAGAGAGTGGGAGAACGTCGATCGCTTCTCTGCTATAGAGCGTGCTGCCCAGCATGGTGCGTTCCGGGTCGAGGAACTCGCGGATCCGCACGACCCCGTTCGCTATCGACGCAATGGCGGCGGGCTCGCCGTCGCGAAGAACCGCAACGTGGCGCCCTCGGGTCGCCCCACCCAGCACGGCCGTCTCCCACCCTCCCGATCGTTGCGCGATTCTCGGCACGCCGTCATCCATCTCGGCGACGACCGCCGCATCGGAGAACCCAACGGTTATCGATGCGTACGCCGCGTGACTCAGCCGGCCACGGATCGCCATGCGCTTGCCAACCTCGGCGTCCCCGGTGCCCACTTCGAGTTCGACCGCCTCCCCAGACTCGTGCAAGTCTGCCGTATGACCCAACAGTACGAGGAGGAGCCCATGGCCGTCGCTCCCCGCACCCAAGACGAACTCGTGTGCCCGTTCGGCTGTCGAAGCCGGCGACACCTGCACCGATCGACCGCTGCTGATCCGAACGATGTGCGGCACGGACCCCATGACCGTCTCTCGACGCCGACCGCCTCGTGGAATGTTCCTCGGCAGTCGATCGAACTCGGCTTCGAGGCCGGGAGGCAGCGCGTCGTCGACGTCGTAGGACTTCCAGGCCTCCGCCCGCCCTCCACATACGAGCAGATCTCCATCGTGGGCGGCAAGTGACGTGGCGAAGAAACCCCGAGGAGCGTCGACCTCGACTGGGGATGTGGGCTCGAAACGTCCCGTCCCATGACCCTCGAGGAGGTAGACAGCGTCCGCACCTTGGACGGTGATCAAAGCGTAGATCCTCCCTCCAACCCGCACTGCTGAGCGGTAAACACCCAGGATGCCCGAGACCTCTGGGCCCACTGCGAACGCCAGATGAGGAATCGATGTCGCGGCGATGATTCCTCCCGCCATCGCGGTGACACCTGTTCCCAAGAACTGCCTTCGAGAAATGTCGCTCATGGCCGGCTCCTTAGTAGTGGTTCTCGACCACCGAATCGCGCGCGGCGTCGGCAGGTTGCTCGAGCACCGTGATCGGAGAGGTTGCCGCCACGACCATCCGACCCACTGACGCTCCGGCTCCTCGAGGGAGCTGCCACCTCACCCACCGGCGAGCCCGGGTGATCACAGGACGAGAGGGCGAGTCGAGGGCCGATTCATCGACCACGACCGGTGAGAACACCAGGTGCCGCGTAGAGCCACGCGCCGATTCCTTCAGCACGGCTACGCGGACCAGCCGCCACCAGTCGACCCCGACACCGATGGGCTGCCAACCCGGACTACGACGAGAACTGCGAATGCGGCGCCTCGCCCTCACACCGGGCTGGAACCCCCCACGTTCTCGGACCCTTCGACCCACGAGCCCGCTCGGTACCGCGCTCTTCCTCACACCCTCACCGTATCACCTCCCCCACGTCCGGAGTCGGCCGAATCACGTCCGGTTCCGGACAACTTCTTTGGCCGGGAGTTGCGTCCACGGTGGTGTACGAAGGGTCCCTCCGCGAAGCTGAGGCCCGCATGGCCGACCCAGCCGAGACGAGCAGCTGCCGATCCTGTTGGCGGTGTCGGGCAACGGCCCGCAGATGACGTCGGGCACCACGGGGGGAGGCTGGCGTTGCATGCCCTCGCCATGTGGCTCGGCTGGCCCGGGGTGCCCACCGACCAGGCCCGCCTCGTCGAATCGCCGTTCTCCCATGTGAAGGGCGAATGGCTCCGCCTGACCGCCATCACCGACCCGACGGATCTGTTCGCCGAACTCGAGCAGGTCCGCATCGAGGACGACACGATCCTCCTCCATCCCGGCATCGGCTCCGTGACCCCCAACGACGGACACGAAGGGGTGGACCGTCGGCCTCGGCGGTACACGCCGGATCGACGGCGCGAGGGTCCGCTCCTCCGCTCCGCCGCGCTCCACACGG
>DRQR01000253.1 GCA_011371355.1 Actinomycetota bacterium | reverse complement strand
CGGGGCCGTGGCCGCCGCCCTCCACGAGGTCGACGGGCGATGGCGCACCCGGCTGCCCATGCGCGTCCACGAACCGGTCGCCGCCCGCTGACCCGTCGGCGCGAGCCCGGGGCCCCGTTCCCTCCACCGCCATCCCCGCACCGGCATCGACGCGCCCCGATCCGCCGGTGGATCCGTCAGCCACCCCGAGGCCGCCGCGAAGGCGAGGACCGCCGCGGCCGTGGGCGGACTAGTGCGTTCGGCCCATTTCGAGATGCTGCTTCATCATCGGGGCGCGATTGCCGAGGGAGGTCGTGACCGATCGTCGTCCACGCCGGGAGGAGAACCCTTGCACTTCCGTCGGATGGGGATCCTCCCCGTGGTCTTCTCGCTCGTCGCCGTCGTCGCCCCCATCGCAGCCGCCTCGGCGGCCACCGACACGAACCCAGGAGGTGTCCCCTCCCCCGTCGTCACGGTCTCCTGCCGCGACGGGGCCGTCAGCGTCGACGACGTCCCGATCGACGTACCCTGCGAGGCCGGCGGCGTCCTCGAACTCCGCACCGCCCCGTGGGTCACCACCCTCGTGCTCGACGACCCCACGATGGGGATCCTCGACGTCCGCGCCCCGGGACCGCTCACCCTCACCGGCACCCTCACCGGCGCCGACGCCATCGACGTCGAAGCCGGGACCCTCGAGGTCTCCGCCGTCCTGGAGGCCGAGACGATCGCGCTCTCGAGCCCGAACGAGCTCGCCGTCTCCGGCTCTCTCGCCGCCTCGCGCACCGTCGACCTCTTCGCGCCGATCGTCGGCGTCGCCCTCCACCCGACCAGCGTCGTCGAGGCCCCCACGGTCGTCGTCCGCGGCGGCAACGTCTCCGCGGCGGGTGCCATCGTCGGCGACCGCATCACCCTCACCTCCCCGGCCTCGGGGGAGACGCTCGTCACCGGCGCCCTCACCGCACCCGGCGGGCGCATCGTCGTCGACGGCGGCGCCGTCGGCCTCCTCGGGCCCGAGGCGGGCCTCGGCGCCGGTGCGGTCGTCGACGCCGGAGGGGAGCTCGGCGGCGGTCGGGTCACCATCGGCGACTCGGCGGCGTCGACCTACCTCGGCGTCGACACCGTCGTCACCGTGGACGCCGGTCTCGACGGCGACGGCGGCACCGTCCGCATCTGGTCGAACGACACGACCACCTCCTTCGCCACGATCACCGCGCGCGGGGGACGCCGGGGCGGCAGCGGCGGCCGCGTGGAGGTGTCGGGACGTCGTACCTCGAACGTCTACGGCGACATCGACGTCACCGGCGCCCACGGCGACGACGGCGAGGCCCTCCTCGACCCCCTCACCTTCATGCTCCTCCCCCAGGGGGTGCTCCTCCAGCTCACCGCCATCGACGACCTCGACGCCGTGTCCTTCAAGGCCTCCCCGTCCCCGATCCTCGACTCGGGCGCCTTCGTCGGCCAGTACTTCTGCGAGCTCGTCGGTCTCGCGTCCTGCGGCGTGCCCACCTCGCCGAGCCTCACCGACTACCGGCTCCGCTACTGGTCGACGAACACGATCATCGGACTCCTCACCGGGCCGCTCAACCCCTCCAAGAAGCTCCGCGACTACTTCAAGCCCCTGCGGATCCGCGGTCCGGTCACCTTCCTGCAGCCCTCCACCCTCGAGACCTTCGAGGGCGACATCCGACTCGAAGCGATCTTCGGGATCACGCTCCTCCACGGCCTCGTCGACGGCGAGGAGCTCTACGACGCCGTCGGGATCCCCCTCGACTGGATTCCCTCGCCCTTCACCCCCGACGGTGAGCTGCAACTCGACCACCAGGGCCCCGGCGACCGGTTCTCGGCGGCGACGCCGTTCACGATCGTCAGCATCGGCGACATCACGACCTCCGGCGGCGACATCGCCTTCGAAGCCGGCGTCGACGTCCCCGCAGACGAGATCCAAGCCTGGGTCGAGGAGATGGTCGACGAGAACTTCAGCCTCGAGGACCTCGCCGAGATGCGGGTGGAGGACCTCATCGCCGCCGCCGTCGCCGACGCCGCGGCCGACGACGACATCCAGGCGATGGTCGAAGACCTCAGCGAGATCACGAACCTCCTCTGCGGGGGGTGCGTGCCCGACCTCACCGTGGAGCTGAGCAACGTGATCGTCCCCGCCGACGGCACGAGGTACACCCTCGCCAACGTCACCGCGATCCCGCCCCTGCTCGCCGCCCTGGGCGTCGACGTACCCGGTTGGGTCGACGACCTCACCGACACCCTCGACGAGATCGACACCTACGCCTCGTGGATCCCGAGCGGCACCGACCTCGTCGACGCCGCCCTCGGCGGGATCACGATCGACGTGCTGGGCGTCCCCGGCGAGGTCACGTCGGTCTGCTGGGGGATCGAGAGCGGGGGCAAGTGCTACGACCTCTTCGACCCCCCCACCGACGGATTGCGTGGCTACCGAGGGCTCCTCGGCGAATGCGGGCTCATCGACACGGGCAACGGCCGGTGCTGGATCATCGAACCGAACCCCGGTACCGAGATCGGCTACGACGAGCAGTGCAACCTCGGCCTCGGGATCTGGCAGGACGACGAGTGCTGGACCATCCCGCCCGCCACGGTGACGATCCCCGGCCTCCACGACGCCGACCCGTCGATCCCGCCGTCGTTCGCCGCGCTCATCTCCGACACCCTCGCCCCCCTCGTCGCCGACGGCATCGCCGACCTCATCGACGAAGCGGCCATCGCCGCCGGGCTGGGTCCCGTCCCCGACACCCTCCGGCTCCCGCCGTTGTCGCTCGCCGAGCGGACCGGCGGCGCCCTCCTCTACGTCGCCGGGGACGTCGACGCCCGCGGTGGGACCGTCACCCTCTCCAACGCCTCTCCCGGCCTCATCGCCGTCGCCGACACGATCTCCGGAGGGCGGATCGTCGTCGACGGCCCCGACGCGGCGTTCCGGAACGCCCGGTACGACCTGGGGACGGTCCTCACCCTCGCCGGCGTCGACCAGGACCTCGTCGGCGACGCCGCGGCGGCGATCCTGCGCGCCGGCGAGATCGACATCTCCACCGGAGACGGCATCGGGGATCCCGGAGCGCCGATCACCCTGCGGCCCGAGGCGGGCGCGCTCGACCTCGTCGTCGACGACGGCGGCGACGGGGTGTGGCTCCGCTTCGACCGCGACGCGGTCGTCGCCGGATCCCTCGAAGGTGCCGCGGGGGCTCACCTCGTCGTCGACGGTGACGTGGACCTCTCGGCGGTGGAGGTCGTCCTTCCCGCCACCGGCAGCCTCGTCGTCGAGCTCGACGGCGCGGTCGTCCTACCCACGAGCCTCGACGGTGCCGCCGTCGCCGTGACCGGCGGGACCGGCGACGACCTCGTCCGCACCCGGGCGCTCCCCGGGACACCGGTCGACGTCGACGGGGGAGACGGCGACGACACTCTCGAACTCCTCCTCGACGAGACCCCGACCCAGGACGCCTACGGCACCCTGGAGATCGCAGGGACCGCGGGCGTCACCTACCGGAACGTCGAGCGGATCACCGGCCTCGCTCCCACGCTCCTCACCCCCGTGGCCCCGGTGACCGTGCCCGAAGGCGCCGAGTGGCCCGTGCTGGTCCGCTGGATCGACTGGGGCGCCTCGTCGTGGACCGTCGCCGTCGACTGGAACGACGGTACCGACGGGACCTTCCCCCGGCGACGCTCCGCCGCCGAGGCCGACACCCGAATCGTCGAGGCGACGGTCGCCCGGACCTTCGCCGACGACGGGCTCCGAGACGTGGCGCTCTCCGTGACCGACGACCAGGACGGCATCGGCGCGACGGCGAGCCTTCGGGTCGAGGTGACGAACGTCGCGCCCGTCGTCGCCGTCCCCGACGTCGCCCCGGTGGGGGAGGGCGACGCCGTCGAGGTCGCCGCCACCTTCACGGATCCGGGCGCCGACGACGCCCACACCGCGACCGTCGACTGGGGTGACGGCACCTCCACCACGGCGTCGATCACCGAAGGCGCCGACGCCACCGAGGGCACGGTGACGGCCTCCCACGTCTACGCCGACGACGGCACCTACACGGTGCGGGTCTGCGTCACCGACGACGACGGCGGCAGCGGCTGCGACGAGACGACCCTCGAGGTGACGAACCGGATCCCGACCGTCGACGCCGGCGAGGACCGCTCCCTCGCCGAGGGCGAGCGGTGGTTCCTCGACCCGGCTCGCTACCACGACGCCGGCACCGCCGACACCCACCTCGCCTCCGTCGACTGGGGCGACGGCACGATCGAGACGGCCCCCGTCACCGAGGCGCCCTACGGCCCGCCCGGCGACGAGGCCGGCACCGACGGCACCGTCGCCGCCTCCCACGTCTACGCCGACGACGGCACCTACACCGTCCGCGTCTGCGTCCTCGACGACGAAGGCACCGGAAGCTGCGACACCCTCGAGGCCGAGGTGACCAACGTCCTTCCCGTCGTCGACGCCCCCTCGGGCCGCGGCGAGGAAGGGAGCCCGATCGGGCTCGGCGTCGCCATCGCCGACGCCGGGACCGCCGATCTCCTCACCGGCACCGTCGACTGGGGCGACGGCACCCCCGCCGTCGACGCCGAGCTGCGTCCCGGACCCACCCCCGGAAGCTGGACGACCACCGCGACCCACGTCTACGCCGACGACGGCACCTACACCGTGCGGGTCTGCGTCGCCGACGACGACGCCGGAGACCTCCCGGTCTGCGCCGACGGCCCGGTCACCGTCACCAACGCCGCGCCCGTCGTCGAACCGATCCCGACGGTGACCGGCATCGAAGGTCGACCGACGGCGGTCACCGTGCCCTTCACCGACCCCGGCTCCGCCGACACGTTCACCGCCACCGTCGACTGGGGCGACGGCTCCGCCCCCGAGACCGTCGACGCCGCCGCAGGGTCGGTCACCCTCCCCGAGCACGGGTTCGTCCAGGACGGCACCTACACCGGGACCGTCTGCATCCGAGACGACGGCGGCGCCGAGGCCTGCACGGAGATCACCTTCGAGATCACCAACGCGGCGCCCAGGATCTCCGCGGAACCGGCGACGGGGGTGGAAGGCGCCCCGGTACCGCTCACGGTGGAGACCTCCGACGACGGCGTCGACGACCACCTCGAGGTCATCGTGGACTGGGGAGACGGGTCCGCCGACCGCTTCGACGTCCCGGGCCACGGCGGCGGACGGCTCGCACCCGAGCATCGCTACCTCGACGACGGCACCTATCCGGTGCGGGTCTGCGTCGTCGATGAGGAGGGCGACGGTGCCTGCACGACCTCCGAGGCGACGATCGGCAACGTCGAGCCGCACCTCCAGGTGGGCCGACCCGGCAGCGTCGTCGAAGGCGCCAAGGCGGTCCTGCGGGTCCTCGTCGACGACCCGGGTCCCGTCGACGTCCACACCGTGACCATCCGGTGGGGCGACGGGAGCGTCGACGTCCTGACCGGCGAAGCCGTCGACGCCGCCCACCGCTACGACGCCCCGGGAACCGCGACCGTCGTCGTCTGCGTCGACGACGGCACCGACACGGTCTGCCGCACCTTCGACCTCGAGGTGACGAACGCGCCGGTGGTCCTCGATCCGGGGACGGCGACGGCCGACCCCTCGGGCACCGGGGTGCGGCTCGAAGCCCTCCGTGCCCTCGACGGAGGTCTCCCGACCGACGTCACCGTGGACTGGGGAGACGGGTCTTCGCCCGAGCTCGTCGCCGCGGGCTCCCTCCCCATCCACACCTACGCGGCGTCGGGCAGCTACGAGATCGAGGTCTGCGCCGTCGACGACGACGGCGCGCCCGTCTGCGAGCGGACCGTCGTGGCCGTGGAGTCGCCGCTCCGCACCGCCGGCGTCGAACTCCCCGCCGGCGGGGACGGCGCCCCGGTCTGGGCGTGGCTGCTCGTCCTCGTCGGTTCCCTCCTCGGCGCCGGCGTCGCCGCCCTCCGCCTCCTCGACGACGCCTGATCCCCCGCCGGTCCCGGCACGACCCCGGCCCGCACCCCGTCCGGGCTTGCGTGGCCGTCCCCCCGCGGGACATACTCCCCCACCACGCAGGGAGAGGAAGGATCCGGGTGACGACGAGCTCACCGGCGCGACGGGGCCGCTCGCTGGCCATCACGATCCCCCTCGTCGCGGTCGGGATCGCCCTCCTCATCGGCGCCGTCATGCTCCTCGCCCTCGGCGCCGACCCCGTCGAGGCCTACGCCGCGATGCTACGGGGAGCCTTCGGCTCGGTGGACGGTCTCGTCTCCACGGTCCTGAAGGCCACCCCCCTGCTCCTCGTGGGTGCCGGGATCACCATCGCCTTCAGGGCGAACGTCATCAACATCGGCGGGGAGGGGCAGATCGTCCTCGGCGCCCTCACCGCCACGGTGGTCTCGATGCTCCTCCCGTCCCTCCCGCCGGTGATCATGATCCCCCTCGTGCTCGCCGCCGGGGTCGTCGGCGGGGCCTTCTGGGGGTTCATCCCCGGATCCCTCAAGGCCTACTTCGGGGTCAACGAGATCCTCAGCACGATCATGCTCAACGTCGTGGCGCTCCAGCTCATGAACTTCCTCCTCCGGGGACCCCTCATCGACCCGGCCGAGATCGAGGGCTCCGGCATCCCCCAGACCGCACGCCTCGACCCGAACGCCGACCTCCCGCTCCTCTTCGGGGATCGGCTCCACGTCGGTCCGGTCATCGCGGTGCTCGCCGCGGTGGCCGTCTACGTGTTCCTCTGGCGTACCCCGACGGGGTTCCGCCTCCGCGCCGTCGGGCTCAGCGAGGACGCCGCCCGGTACGCGGGGATCCCGGTACGGCGCATGACCACCCTGGCGCTCACCCTCAGCGGAGCCCTCGGCGGCCTCGCCGGCGCGATCCTCGTCTTCGGCTCGGAGAGTCACCGGATGGTCACCGACGGCTCGGCGGCGGGCCTGACGGGCAACGCCGGCTTCAACGGCATCGTCGCCGCGCTCTTCGGTGGCCTCCATCCCCTCTGGACGATCCCGGCGTCGTTCCTCTTCGGCGGCCTCCTCGTCGGCGGCAACGCCCTCCAGCGGGCCGTCCAGGTGCCCTCGGCCCTCATCCTCGCCCTCAACGGCCTCGTCGTGGTCGTGGTCGTCTCCTCCGACCGGTTCCGCCGACGGGCCCTGCGACGGGCGGTGGCCCCGATCGACGAGGAGCCAGACTCGCCCTCCGAGCTCGTCGCGACCGAGGCGGAACCGTGAGCGACCTCCTCGACCAGGCCATCGTCGTCACCGCGATCGCCGGCGGGATCCGCCTCG
>DRQR01000252.1 GCA_011371355.1 Actinomycetota bacterium | reverse complement strand
GGAACCGAGATGGTGATGCCGGGGGACAATACGGAGATGCGGGTGGAGTTGATCGCGCCGATCGCGATGGACGAGGGGTTGCGGTTCGCGATCCGTGAGGGTGGCCGCACCGTGGGCGCCGGCCGCGTCACCAAGATCATCAAGTGAGGCGCTCGGAGAAAGGCGTCGGCCATGGCCTCTGACAAGCGTCCGCCGATCACCCTCGCCTGCGAGGAGTGCAAGCGGCGGAACTACGTGACCACGAAGAACAAGACGAACACCCGGGAGCGGCTCGAGCTGCGGAAGTACTGCCGCTGGTGTCGGCGCCACACCCCGCACAAGGAGACGCGCTGAGCCCCGGGCGGCCGTCGTCCCCGGCCGGGTAGCCTGCCCCCATGGCCCCGCTCACCCCAGCAGCCCTCGAAGGGCTCCAGCTCGGTCCGGTCTCGGCCACCGTCGACGGTGAGCGCGTCGGCGCCTTCGTCGCCGCCACCGGGGACGACCCGGCCCGGTGGGTCGACGTGGCACCCCCGGGATACGCGGCCGCACTGCTCTTTCGGGTCGCCGACGAGTTCCTCTGGGATCCGGCGCTCGCCGAGGCGCGGCGGACGCTCCTCCACGTCGATCAGACCTTCGCCTACCGGGGACCGATCCGGGTGGGGGCGAGCCTGTCGATCCGGGGCCGCATCGAGCGGGTGCGGGCTCGTCCACCGGCCTCCTTCGTCGAGTTCGTCCTCGAAGTCCTCGACGGGGACGTGGTCGTGGTCGACGGCACCTCGACCTTCCTCATGTCGCCCGAGCCGGCCGCCGAGGCGGGGGAGGACCCCGGCGAGCCGCCCTTCGACCTCGTGGCGAGCTCCGCGACGCCGACGGCGCCCCGGACGCTCGGGGAGCGGGACGAGCTCGACAAGTCGGTGTCGCGGTGGGGGATCCTCCGCTACGGCGCCGCCACCGGGGACCTCAACCCCATCCACTGGGACCACGAGGCGGCCCGGGCGGCCGGGCTGCCGGGGGTGGTCGCCCACGGCCTGCTCCTCCACGCCTGGATGTCCCAGCTCGCCGCCGCCTACTCGGAGCTCGACGCGCCCCTGGCGTTCGTGAAGACCCGGTTCCGCGCTCCGCTGCGTCCCGCCGTCCCCGCCCGGGTCGTCGCCGAGCTCCGGGAGCTCTCCTCCGACGGCCGGGACGCCGCGGTGGCCCTCTCGGTCGAGTCGGAGGGACGGTCCCTCGCCACGGCGGCCGCGACCGTGCGACTCCACGGCGAGCGCCCCTGAGGAGCGACGGGCCCCGGGACGGGGTTTACACTTCGAAGCCACCGCTCATATACTCCGTGCGGGCCCCGACCGCCCGGAGGGGTGTAGCTCCAACTGGCAGAGCGCCGGTCTCCAAAACCGGAGGTTGTGGGTTCGAATCCCGCCACCCCTGCAGCCCAGGAGGGAAGCCGTGAACCGCGAGATGCGCCGCTTGCAGGCGAAGGAAGAAGAGCGCGCCAGGAAGCGGCGCCGCGAACGCCCGCGTCCCCAGCCGCGGGGCGAGCGGACGAACCCGAGGCAGTTCCTCCGGGAGGTACGTCAGGAGCTGAAGAAGGTCGCCTGGCCGTCTCGCCAGGAACTCCTCACCTACACCGCGGTGACTTTCCTCGTCACCACGGCCGTCACCCTCTACGTCTTCGCCCTCGACTGGGCCTTCAAGATCGCGATCTTCGACTGGCTCGGCAACGTGGCGACGAGCTGACCCCGATGGAAGAGACGATGACGACGAACGAGTCCCCCCAGGCCCCCGACGTGGCGGTCGAGGAGGCCCAGCCCGCAGAGGTCGTGGAGGCCGCGCCCACCGCGGAGGACGCGACCGCCGCCGACGAAGTCGAGGCGGCCGACGAGGAGACCCCCGCCGGGGACGAGCCCCTCAGCCCCTACGACCTCCCGGGCTCGTGGTACGTGATCCACTCCTACTCGGGCTACGAGAACAAGGTCAAGGCCAACCTCGAGACCCGGATCAAGTCCATGCACCTCGAGGACAAGATCTTCGACGTCGTCATCCCCATGGAGGACGTCGTCGAGTACAAGGGGGGGAAGAAGGTCACCGTCGAGCGGAAGAAGTTCCCCGGCTACATCCTCGTCCGTCTCTACATGGACGACGACACCTGGTACGCGGTGCGGAACACCCCCGGGGTCACCGGGTTCGTGGGGTCGGGGACGAAACCCACCCCGCTCTCCCGGCGCGAGGTGGAGAAGATCCTCGGCGTCGCCAAGGAGGAGGGGAAGAAGGAGAAGCCCACCTTCAAGCCCGCCTGGGAGGTCGGCGAGACCGTTCGGGTGGTCGAGGGACCCTTCGCCGACTTCAACGGTGTGATCGAGGACATCAACGTCGACCAGCAGAAGGTCCGGGTCCTCGTCGACATCTTCGGCCGGGAGACGCCGGTCGAGCTGAACTTCGACCAGATCGTCAAGTACTGATCCCCAAGTGAGGTTGTCCGATGGGTCGTAAGAAACTCATGACCGTGCTCAAGCTGCAGATCCCCGCCGGCCAGGCGAGTCCGGCGGCGCCCGTCGGACCGGCGCTCGGGCAGCACGGCGTGAACATCATGGACTTCGTCCAGGCCTACAACGCGGCGACGGCCTCCCAGGCGGGCACGATCATCCCGGTGGAGATCTCGATCTACGAGGATCGCAGCTTCACCTTCGTCACGAAGACGCCGCCGGCGGCCGTGTTGCTCCGCCAGGCGGCGAAGGTCGAGAAGGGTTCCTCCGAACCCCACAAGGTGAAGGTCGGGACCGTCACGCGCTCGCAGGTCCGGGAGATCGCCGAGACGAAGATGCCCGATCTCAACGCGAACGACCTCGAGGCGGCGATGCGCATCGTCGAGGGGACGGCCCGTTCGATGGGGATCGAGGTCGTCGAAGGCTGACGACCGCAGACACGACGACCGTTGGGAGGGGCCGACGAGGCTCCGTTCGGACCACGGAGGTGAGCGATGAGGAAATCGAAGCACCGGCGCGAGGTCGAGCGCCGCTACGACAAGCACGCGTCCTATCCACCCGAGGACGCCCTGGGGCTCGTCAAGGACCTCGCCTGGGCGAACTTCGACGAGAGCGTCGACGTGGCCTTCCTCCTCGGGATCGATCCCCGACAGGCCGACCAGATCGTAAGGGGCACGGTGACGCTCCCCCACGGCACGGGCAAGGACGTGCGGGTGGCGGTCTTCGCCGAATCGGAGAAGGCCCGTGAGGCCGAGGAGGCCGGCGCCGACCTCGTCGGCGGCAAGGAGCTCGCCGAGGCGATCCAGGCCGGTACCCAGCCCCTCGACTTCGACGTGGTCGTCGCCACTCCCGATCAGATGCCCGTGGTCGGGAAGCTCGGGCCGATCCTCGGTCCTCGCGGGCTCATGCCGAACCCGAAGTCGGGAACGGTGACGAACGACGTCGGCAAGACCGTGGCCGCCTTCAAGGCGGGCCGGGTCGAGTACCGCAACGACCGATACGGGAACGTGCACGTACCCATCGGACGGGTGTCCTTCACCGTCGACCAGCTCGTCGACAACCTCGCCGCGGTCGCCATCGAACTCGTCCGGAACCGACCGGCGGCGGCGAAGGGACAGTACCTGCGGAAGGTGACGGTGTCGTCGACGATGGGTCCCGGCGTGCTCGTGGACCGGGCGCAGCTCGAGGCGCTCGTCAAGGCGCGGCGCTGAGCGCTCCCTGCGCGGGAGACCCCGGAGAAAACCCATTGCATCGGACGCCGGTCCGCGCCATACTTCGAGGTAGAGGAGGTCCCCGGTCGCCGGTGGCAGGGACGATCCACCACCGTTCCATCGAGGCGCGGACCGCGATCATCCCGGCGCACAGCCGACCGGCCCCTACCCCGAACGGCTCGCGGGATGGACCGAGTAGATGGCTTCCTGGCCCGCCGTCTGCCCGAATCCCGATGCGGTGCACGCGCTCCCGGCGCCGGGAGACCTCCCGCCGTGGTTCGTGCCCGGCCGTCGCGGCCGGGCACGAACGCGTCGACTTCCGGTTTCGTCGCCGCGCAGGTATCCTCCCGGCCGCAACCTCATACCGACCCGAGACCGCCGGCACCCAGAAGCCCGGCGCAGGTCGTCCACCCGGACCTCCGTCGTCTCGCGTCGGGGGTCTCGTCGTCTCGGCGGGACCGCGAGGTCGGACGACGACGTGAAAGGACGACGCATGCCACGACCCGAGAAGGTCCAGGCGGTCGCCGAGATCAAAGCGCGCCTCGCCGAGTCGCAGGCGGTGTTCCTCGCCGAGTTCACCGGCCTGTCGGTGAAGGAGCAACAGGAGCTCCGCCGGGGACTCAGGGAGTCGGAGGCCGAGTTCAAGGTCGTGAAGATGACCCTCGCCCGGCGGGCGGCCGACGAACTCGGGCTCGACGTCCTCGACGAGCTCCTCGCCGGTCCCACCGCGCTCACCTTCGCCCACGGGGACCCCGCCGCCGTGGCGAAGGTCCTCAAGGAGTTCGCCAAGGAGCATCCGGCGCTCTCCGTCAAGGGAGGGCTGCTCGGCGGTGAGCTCCTCCCCGCCGAACGGGTCGACGAGCTCGCCGAGCTCGAACCCCGGGAGGTGCTCCTCGCAAAGCTCGCCGGGGCGTTCGAGGCTCCCTTGGTGAGGATGGCGGGGCTCCTCGCCGCGCTCCCGCGCAACATGGCGACGGCGCTGAGCCAGCTCGTCGAGCGCCGCGAGCAGGAGGGTCCCGCGCCCGCCGCCGAGGCCGAGGCCGCCGGCGAGGAAGGGGCCGCCGCAGGGGCCGAGGAGCCTGCCGCCGCGGAGTCGGGCGGAGGAGCGGAGGAGCCGGGCGAACGACCCGAGGCCGCCGAGGCCGAGGAGGCGCCTGCACCCGAGGCGAGCGCCGAGGCCGAGCCGGTGAACGAAGACGACGACACGGCCGCCGAGGCCGAGGAGGAATGACCATGGCGAAGATGACGACCGAAGAGCTGCTCGAGGTCTTCGAGGGGATGACGGTGCTCGAGCTCTCCGAGTTCCTGAAGGCCTTCGAGGAGCGGTTCGACGTGACGGCCGCCGCGCCGGTCGCGGTGGCGGCGGTGGCCGCCGGGGGCGAGGGCGAGGCGGCCGCCGGCGGTGCCGAGGAGAAAGACGAGTTCGACGTGATCCTCGCCGCCACCGGCGACAAGAAGATCCAGGTGATCAAGGAGGTCCGGGCGCTCACGAACCTCGGCCTCAAGGAGGCGAAGGCGCTCGTGGACGGCGCGCCGGCCCCGGTGCTCGAAGGCGTCGACAAGGAGACGGCCGAGAAGGCGAAGGAGGCCCTCGAGGCCGCCGGCGCCACCGTCGAGCTGAAGTGAGGAGCGGGGGGTCGCCGCGGCTCGTCGCGGCGACCCCCCGCTTGACGGTGCCGGTCGGCCTGGTGTATCGTCGTCGCGGCAGTTGAAGACGATCCCGTACCGCTCCGGAGGAAGCGCCAGGGTAGCGACGCGCTATCCTGGCTCGTCCTATATGCTCGGCCCCCACGCACCACCGTTCTCGCCCGCCCGCGTCTGACCGTTCCACGCGCCGGATCTCCGCATCCGGCCCCAGCACGAAAGAGGAGGAGCCACCGTTGGCCCGTGCGCGTTCGACCCGACTCTCCTTCGCGAAGATCCCCGAGGTCCAGCCGGTCCCCGACCTGCTCGCCGTCCAACGGGACTCGTTCCGTCAGTTCCTCGACAGCGGCCTCGCCCAGATCTTCCAGGAGATCTCCCCGATCGAGGACTTCACCGGCAACCTCGCCCTCGAGTTCGCCGACCATCGCTTCGGCGATCCGCCCCTGACGATCGAGGAGGCGAAGGATCGGGACGACGACTACAGCCGCCCCCTCTTCGTCACCGCCCGGTTCTTCAACCGGGAGACCGGGGAGATCAAGGAGCAGCAGGTCTTCCTCGGCGACTTCCCGATGATGACCGACAACGGCACGTTCATCATCAACGGGACCGAGCGCGTCGTCGTCTCCCAGCTCGTGCGCAGCCCCGGCGTCTACTTCGACAAGACCATCGACAAGACCTCCGACCGGGACATCTTTTCGGCGAAGGTGATCCCGGGCCGAGGCGCTTGGCTCGAGTTCGACGTCGACAAGAAGGACACCGTCGGCGTCCGCGTCGACCGCAAGCGACGCCAGTACGCCACCACCTTCATCAGGGCGCTCGGCATCGCCGACACCGACGAGGAGATCCTCGAGCTCTTCGACGGCCATCCCCTCATCCGGTCGACCCTCGAGAAGGACCCGGCGACGAGTCGGGACGAGGCGCTCCTCGACCTCTACCGGAAGCTCCGACCCGGTGAGCTCACCACCGTCGAGTCGGCGAGGGGCCTGCTCAACACGTTGTTCTTCAACCCGAAGCGGTACGACCTCACCCGGGTGGGCAGGTACAAGCTCAACCAGAAGCTCGGCCTGCCCCAGATCGACCTCGACGGCTACGTCCAGGCCGAGCACGGGATGCTCACCACCGACGACATCCTCGCCACGATCCGCTACCTCCTCCACCTCCACGACGGGGACGAGGGCTATCGGGTCGACGACATCGACAACTTCCAGAACCGGCGGATCCGCACGGTCGGCGAGCTCATCCAGAACCAGATCCGGGTGGGGCTGAGCCGCCTCGAGCGGGTGGTTCGGGAGCGCATGACGACCCAGGATCCCGAGGCGATCACGCCGCAGTCCCTCATCAACATCCGTCCCGTCGTGGCCTCGATCAAGGAGTTCTTCGGGACGAGCCAGCTCAGCCAGTTCATGGACCAGCCGAACCCCCTGGCGAGCCTCACCCACCGTCGCCGCCTCTCGGCGCTCGGCCCCGGCGGTCTGTCGCGGGAGCGGGCGGGCTTCGAGGTGCGGGACGTCCATCCGTCCCACTACGGCCGGATGTGCCCCATCGAGACGCCCGAGGGTCCGAACATCGGCCTCATCGGCTCCTTGGCGACCTTCGCGAAGGTGAACCGGTTCGGGTTCATCGAGACCCCCTACCGCCGTGTGGTCGACGGCAAGGTCACGAAGAAGATCGACTTCCTCACCGCCTCGGAGGAGGAGGGGCACGTCATCGCCCAGGCCAACGCCCCGTTGAACCCCGACGGATCCTTCGCGAACGACCGGGTGCTCGTCCGCAGGACGGGCGGGGAGGTCGCCTACGTGAGCCCCGACGAGGTCGACTACATGGACGTCTCCCCGAAGCAGATCGTCTCGGTGTCGACCGCGCTCATTCCCTTCCTCGAGCACGACGATGCGAACCGGGCGCTCATGGGCTCGAACATGCAGCGCCAGGCCGTGCCCCTGCTCCGGGCCGAGGCGCCGCTCGTCGGCACCGGGATGGAGGCACGGGCGGCGCAGGACTCCGGGGACGTCGTCCTCAGCGACGTCGACGGCGAGGTCGTCGAGGTGACCGGCACCGAGATCGTCGTCAAGGAGTCGGGCACGAACAAGAAGCATCGCTACAAGCTGCTGAAGTTCGAGCGTTCGAACCAGGGAACCTGCATCAACCAACGGCCCGTCGTCGCCGAGGGGGACAAGGTGAAGCAGGGCGACGTCCTCGCCGACGGTCCTTCGACCGACGGCGGCGAGCTCGCCTTGGGTCGCAACCTGCTCGTGGCGTTCATGCCCTGGGAGGGCCACAACTTCGAGGACGCCATCGTCGTCTCCGAGCGGCTCGTGAAGGAGGACATCCTCACCTCGATCCACATCCAGGAGCACGAGATCGAAGCCCGGGACACGAAGCTCGGTGCCGAGGAGATCACCCGGGACATCCCCAACGTCGCCGAGGAGGTCCTCCACGACCTCGACGAGCGGGGCATCATCCGCATCGGTGCCGAGGTGGGTCCCGGCGACTACCTCGTCGGCAAGGTCACCCCGAAGGGCGAGACCGAGCTGACGCCCGAAGAGCGGCTCCTCCGGGCGATCTTCGGCGAGAAGGCCCGCGAGGTCCGGGACGTCTCCCTCAAGGTGCCCCACGGCGAGGCGGGCAAGGCGATCGCCGTGAAGGAGTTCTCCCGGGAGGACGGCTACGACCTCCCGCCGGGGATGAACGAGCTCGTCCGGGTCTACGTGGCGACCCTGCGGAAGATCGCCGAAGGCGACAAGCTCGCCGGGCGGCACGGGAACAAGGGGGTGATCGCGAAGATCCTCCCCGAGGAGGACATGCCCTTCCTCGAGGACGGGACGCCCGTCGACATCATCCTGTCGCCCCTCGGGGTCCCCTCGCGGATGAACCTCGGCCAGATCCTCGAGACCCACCTCGGCTGGGCGGCCGCCCAGGGCTGGGAGCCCTTCGACGACCTCGACAGCCCGGCGGCGAAGGGGGCGAAACCCTGGACGAAGGTGGCCACACCGGTGTTCGACGGTGCCCACGAGGAGGAGATCCTCAAGGTCCTCGAGCACGCCCGACCGAACGCCGACGGGATGAAGCTCGTCGACGCCGAGGGGAAGGCCCAGCTCTACGACGGCCGGACCGGCGAGCCCTTCGACTCGAAGGTCACCGTGGGCTACATCTACATGATGAAGCTCGTCCACCTCGTCGACGAGAAGATCCACGCCCGGTCCACGGGGCCGTACTCGATGATCACCCAGCAGCCCCTCGGGGGGAAGGCCCAGTTCGGTGGCCAGCGCTTCGGAGAGATGGAGGTCTGGGCCCTCGAGGCCTACGGCGCCGCGTACGCCCTCCAGGAGCTCCTCACGATCAAGTCGGACGACGTCCGAGGCCGGGTCAAGGTCTACGAGGCGATCGTCAAGGGGGAGAACATCCCCGAGCCGGGGATCCCCGAATCCTTCAAGGTGCTCATCAAGGAGATGCAGAGCCTCTGCCTCAACGTCGAGATGTTGTCCGCCGGGGAGGAGGTCGAACTCAAGGAACTCGAGGAGGACGTCTTCAGGACGGCCGCCTCCCTCGGGATCGACATCTCCCGCCCCGAGCGCGGCGACGACTGATCGAACGGGACAGCGAGAACGACGAGCAAGCCGGGAGTCACAGTGCCACAGCTGTTCGATGAACTGAAGATCACCCTCGCGTCGGCCGACCAGATCCGGTCGTGGTCCTACGGTGAGGTGAAGAAGCCCGAGACGATCAACTACCGGACCCTGAAGCCGGAGAAGGACGGGCTCTTCGACGAGCGGATCTTCGGACCCACGAGGGACTGGGAGTGCTACTGCGGCAAGTACAAGCGGGTGCGCTTCCGCGGGGTGGTCTGTGAGCGCTGCGGGGTGGAGGTCACCCGGGCGAAGGTGCGGCGGGAGCGGATGGGGCACATCGAGCTCGCCGCCCCCGTCACCCACATCTGGTTCTTCAAGGGCGTGCCGAGTCGGCTCGGCTACCTCCTCGACATGTCCCCGAAGGACCTCGAGAAGGTCATCTACTTCGCCGCGTACCTCATCACCCACGTCGACGAGGAGAAGCGGCAGGCGGACCTCCCCGAGCTCGAGGAGGCCGTCCGGCACGAACGGGAGCTCATCCGCGAGGAGTTCGAGGAGTGGCACACGGCCAAGCTCGAGCGACTCGAGCAGGAGCTCGCCCAGATGGAGGAGGCCGGGGCGAAGCCCCAGGAGATCAACGCCCGCCGCAAGGAGGTGGAGCGGGAGATCAAGGACCGGGAGGAGCGGGCTCGGGTCGAAGAGGAGCTCCTCCTCGAGGCCTTCGACACCTTCAAGAACCTCAAGCCCAAGCAGCTCATCGAATCCGAGCAGCTCTGGCGGGAGGTCGTCGACCGCTACGGCGAGTACTACGTCGGCGGGATGGGGGCCGAGTACGTCAAGGACCTCATCGACCGGCTCGATCTCCAGGCCGAGGTGGAGAAGCTCGAGGCCGACCTCGAGGCGAAGTCCCAGCAGCGACGCCAGCGGGCGATGAAGCGCCTGAAGGTCGTCAAGCCCTTCGCCGAGGGGAAGAACGACCCGAGGGACATGGTCCTCGATGCGATCCCGGTGATCCCGCCCGACCTCCGGCCGATGGTGCAGCTCGACGGTGGGAGGTTCGCCACCTCGGACCTCAACGACCTCTACCGGCGGGTCATCAACCGGAACAACCGGCTCAAGCGGCTCATCGACCTCGGCGCTCCGGAGATCATCGTCAACAACGAGAAGCGGATGCTCCAGGAGGCCGTCGACGCCCTCTTCGACAACGGGCGTCGGGGACGGGCGGTGACCGGGCCGGGGAATCGGCCGCTGAAGTCCCTGTCGGACATGCTCAAGGGCAAGCAGGGACGGTTCCGCCAGAACCTGCTCGGCAAGCGCGTCGACTACTCGGGCCGTTCGGTGATCGTCGTGGGGCCCCAGCTCAAGCTCCACCAGTGCGGCCTGCCGAAGATCATGGCCCTCGAGCTCTTCAAGCCCTTCGTGATGAAGCGGCTCGTCGACCTCGACCTCGCGCCGAACATCAAGGCGGCCAAGCGCATGGTCGAGCGGCGCCGACCCCAGGTCTGGGACGTGCTCGGCGAGGTGATCCAGGAGCATCCCATCCTCCTCAACCGGGCGCCGACCCTCCACCGGTTGGGGATCCAGGCCTTCGAACCGGTCCTCGTCGAGGGCAAGGCGATCCAGATCCATCCCCTCGTCTGCGAGGCCTTCAACGCCGACTTCGACGGCGACCAGATGGCCGTGCATCTACCGCTGTCGGCGGAGGCGCAGGCCGAGGCGCGGGTGCTCATGCTCTCGCCGAACAACGTGCTGTCGCCGGCGTCGGGGCGACCCATCGTCACCCCCTCCCAGGACATGGTCATCGGCGTCTACTACCTCACCGTCGTCGTCGAGGACGCGCCGGGGGCCGGGCGGGTGTTCAGCGACGTCGACGAGGCCCGGATGGCCTATGAGGCCGGGGAGGTCTCCCTCCACGCCCCGGTGAAGGTGCGGATCGGGTCCCTCGCCGGAGACCCGGAGGTGCACGTCGAGCTCAAGCCGATGCTCGGCGACCTCGTCCCCGCCGAGCCGGTGGACGGATCCCGGCTCCACGAGACGACGGTGGGGAGGCTGCTGTTCAATGAGGCGTTCCCGGCCGATTTCCCCTTCGTGGACGCCGTGATCTACAAGGCGGACCTCCGGACGCTCATCGGCGAGATCATCGAGCGGTACGACAAGCCCGACGTGGCGAGGACCCTCGATGCGATCAAGGACCTCGGCTTCCACTTCGCGACTCGGGCCGGCCTGACGATCGGGCTCGAGGACGTGAAGACGCCGCCGGAGAAGGAGGAGATCCTCGCCGCCTACGAGGCGCGGGCCGACAAGGTCGAGGACCTCTACCGCAAGGGCGTGATCACCGACGACGAGCGGCGCCAGCAGCTCATCGAGATCTGGACCGAGGCCACCGACAAGGTCAAGGACGCGATGCAGCGGACCCTCGGCGCCGACCCCTTCAACCCGATGGACATGATGGTGCGGTCGGGGGCCCGAGGGAACATCATGCAGGTGCGCCAGATCGCCGGGATGCGTGGCCTCGTGGCGAACCCGAAGGGCGACATCATCCCCCAGCCGATCAAGGCGAACTTCCGCGAGGGGCTCACCGTGCTCGAGTACTTCATCTCGACCCACGGTGCCCGCAAGGGCCTCGCGGACACCGCGCTGCGGACCGCCGACTCGGGGTACCTCACCCGTCGCCTCGTCGACGTCTCCCAGGAGATCATCATCCACGACGAGGAGACCGACGATCCGGGGCTCGTCATCCAGGTCCGGGACGAGCAGGGCCGCCCCTTCCGTCATCTGCGGAATCGGCTCTACGGCCGGGTGCTCGCCGAGGACGTGAAGGTCGGCCGGAGCCTCCTCGACGTCAACGGTCGCAAGCTCCGCGCCGGGGAGGTGATCGACCGGGACGCGCTCATCGCCATCGAGCAGGCCGAGGAGGTCACCGAGGTGCGGGTCCGTTCGCCCCTCACCGACATGTCGCGACTGGGCATCTCCCGGGCGAGCTACGGCCTCGACCTCGCCACCGGCCGCATGGTCGAGCCGGGGACCGCGGTGGGGATCATGGCCGCCCAGTCGATCGGGGAGCCCGGCACCCAGCTCACGATGCGGACCTTCCACACCGGCGGGGTGGCCGGTGAGGACATCACCCACGGTCTGCCCCGGGTCGTCGAGCTCTTCGAGGCGCGTACCCCGAAGGGGAAGGCGCTCCTCGCCGAGATCGGCGGCGCGGTGCGGTTCGAGACCGACGAGGAGGACGGGACCCGCTACCTCGTCATCGAGGGCAAGGACGAGGAGGTCCGGTATCCGCTGCCACGGCGGGCTCGGCTCCGGGTGGCCGAAGGAGATGTCGTCGAGCCCGGGACCCAGCTCACCGACGGGCCGCTCGACCCGAAGGAGGTCCTCGAGATCCGAGGGGTGCGAGCCTGTCAGCGGTACCTCGTCGACCAGGTCCAGGAGGTCTACCGCTCCCAGGGCGTGGACATCCACGACAAGCACATCGAGCTCGTCGTGCGCCAGATGCTGCGCCGGGTCCGCATCGTGAACCCCGGCGACTCCCACTACCTGCCGGCCGAGCTCGTCGACGCCCAGGAGTTCCGGGAGACGAACCGAGCCCTCGTGGAGGAGGGCAAGCGCCCGGCGGAGGGTCGTCCCGAGCTCATGGGAATCACGAAGGCCTCCTTGGCGACGGATTCGTGGCTCTCGGCGGCCTCCTTCCAGGAGACCACCCGGGTGCTCACCGAGGCGTCGATCCAGGGGAAGTCCGACTTCATGCGGGGCCTCAAGGAGAACGTGATCATCGGCAAGCTCATCCCGGCGGGGACGGGGGCGCCGACGTACCAGGAGATCGAGCCGATCGTGCCGGACGCCACGGTCGCCGACCTCCGTGGGCTCTTCGGCGAGGTGCCGACGGATTCCGCCGACGAGACCCTGCCGGCCGACCCGGCGGAGTGGCTCGCCAGCCTCGGAGGCACGATCGGGGAGGCCGAGGGGACCGACGGCGAGGAACCCTCCGGCGAGGGCGACGAGGAGGCGTGAGGCGACCTCGGCGGCGTGTCGGGGCCGGGCGATGATCCGGTTCCGGCTCGCCGGGATCCCCGTCGGGGTCCACGTGAGCTTCGGCATCGTCGCCCTCATGGGGCTCGGGCTCTACCGAGGGGTCGAGCTCGTCGCCTGGACGGTCGCGGTCTTCCTCGCCGTCCTCGTCCACGAACTCGGGCACGCCTTCACCGCGCGGGCCTTCGGGGGTCGCCGGATCGAGGTGACGCTCTTCGCCCTCGGCGGGGTCACGACCTGGCGACCGGGCGTACCGATGTCCCCATGGCGGGCCTTCGTCGTCGCCGCGGCGGGCTCGGCGGTGGGGATCGCCGCCGGCGGCCTCGTCTGGCTCGCCTTCCGGCTCGGGCTCGCCGGGGGTGTTCCCCACCTCGGCGTGGTGTTCGCCCAGAGCTTCGTCTGGGCGGCCCTCGGGTGGGGGCTCCTCAACTGGATCCCGATCCTGCCCCTCGACGGGGGGCGGATGCTCGAGCACCTCGTCGCCGCCGTGGCACCCGGGCGAGCCCACGGGGTGGCCCGGGTCGTCTCGATCGTGGTGGGGACCGTCCTCGTGGTGGTGCTGTGGCGAGCCGGGTCCCGGTTCTTCGCCTTCTTCGTCGCCACGCTCACCCTCGTCGGAGCCAGGCGGGAGGGGACCGAGCGGCCGCGGCGATCGCCCCCGGCGGTCGAGGAGGGTGGTGGGGAGTTCCCCATCTGATCGCTTTGCGCGTTGGTTCGGAGAGGCCCTATACTTCCGCCTCCGGATTCCCGTCGGAGCCCGCGCTCACCCGGAGGCGCGACGAGCGCTGTCGTGAGCGAAGCGGCTCAACGTAGGGATCGGCGAGGCCACCGCGGGTGGCAGCGCCGATTTTCGTTCGTCAGAACCCGTCCTCGGAAGCGGGGTCGGGTGCGCCGAGAGAAGAGAGACAACCGAACGTGCCGACCGTACAGCAGCTCATCCGCCAGGGCCGCAAGCCGAAGCCGAAGAAGTCGAAGACCCTCGGCCTCGCCGGCTCGCCGCAGCGTCGCGGTGTCTGCACCCGCGTCTACACGCAGACGCCGAAGAAGCCGAACTCGGCGCTGCGGAAGGTCGCCCGGGTTCGGCTCACCTCCGGCGTCGAGGTGACGGCCTACATCCCCGGAGAGGGGCACAACCTGCAGGAGCACTCGATCGTGCTCGTCCGGGGTGGCCGGGTGAAGGACCTGCCGGGCGTCCGGTACAAGGTGATCCGCGGCGCCCTCGACGCGGCCGGCGTCGAGGGACGTAAGCAGGCGCGGTCCCGCTACGGGACGAAGAAGGAGAGCTGAGATGCGACGCGCCCCCGCCGAGGTACGCAAGCTCGAACCCGATCCCGTCTACGGGAGCGTGCTCGTCACCCAGGTCATCAACAAGGTGCTCTGGCGTGGGAAGAAGGGCGCCGCCCGGCGCATCGTCTACGGCGCCATGGAGATCATCGAGCGGCGCACGGGCTCCGATCCGCTTCCGGTCCTCAAGCGGGCGATCGACAACGTGCGGCCGAGCCTCGAGGTGCGCTCCCGCCGGGTCGGCGGTTCGTCGTACCAGGTGCCCGTCGAGGTGCGTCCCCGACGGGCCCAGACCCTCGCGGTGCGCTGGCTCGTCGAGTTCGCCCGGAAGCGCCGGGAGCCGACGATGGCCGAACGTCTCGCGAACGAGATCCTCGACGCGGCGAACCGCACCGGTGGTGCGGTGAAGCGCCGGGAGGACGTCCACAAGATGGCGGAGTCGAACAAGGCCTTCGCCCACTACCGCTGGTAACGAAGAGAAGCAGTCATGGCACGCACCATCCCCCTCGAATCGATCCGCAACATCGGGATCATGGCCCACATCGACGCGGGCAAGACGACCACGACCGAGCGGATCCTCTACTACACGGGCCGCACCTACAAGATGGGTGAGGTCCACGAGGGCGCGGCCGTCATGGACTGGATGGAGCAGGAGCAGGAGCGGGGGATCACGATCACCTCCGCGGCGACGACCTGCCGGTGGCGCGACCACGTCATCAACATCATCGACACCCCGGGCCACGTGGACTTCACCGTCGAGGTGGAGCGGTCGCTCCGGGTCCTCGACGGTGCCGTGGCGGTCTTCGACGCCGTCTCGGGGGTGGAGCCCCAGTCGGAGACGGTGTGGCGGCAGGCCGACAAGTACGGGGTTCCCCGGATCTGCTTCATCAACAAGATGGACCGGGTGGGCGCCGACTTCTTCGGTTCGGTCCAGTCGATCGTCGATCGGCTCGGCGGCAATCCCGTGGCGATCCAGATCCCGATGGGGGCCGAGGCGGACTTCCACGGGGTCATCGACCTCGTCGAGATGCGGGCCATCGTCTGGAAGGACGAGGAGGGCAAGGAGCGGGAGATCGTCGAGATCCCCGACGACTACCGCGCCGAGGCCGAGGAGTGGCACCACAAGATGCTCGACGTCGTCGCCGCCGAGGACGAGGCGCTCCTCGAGAAGTACCTCGAGGACCACGATCTCGAACCCGCCGAGATCCGCCGGGTGATCCGCAAGGGCACGATCGCTCGGGACTTCACGCCCGTGCTCTTGGGCTCCGCGTTCAAGAACAAGGGCGTCCAGCCTCTCCTCGACGCGATCGTCGACTTCCTCCCGAGCCCCCTCGACCTGCCGCCGGTCCAGGGATTCGTACCCGGCCACGAGGACCAGATCATCGAGCGGAAGCCGTCGGACGACGAGCCCTTCACGGCCCTCGCCTTCAAGATCATGAGCGACCCGTACGTCGGGAAGCTCACCTACTTCCGGGTCTACTCGGGATCCGCGGCGAAGGGGGATGCCGTCCTCAACACCCGGTCGGGGAAGAAGGAGCGGTTCGGGCGTCTCCTGCGGATGCACGCCGCGAAGCAGGAAGACATCGACGAGGCGATGACCGGGGACATCGTCGCCGCGGTGGGGTTGAAGCACACGAAGACGGGGGACACCCTCTGCGACCCCGCGGCGCCGATCCAGCTCGAATCGATGACCTTCCCCGAGCCGGTGATCTCGGTCGCGATCGAGCCGAAGACGAAGGCCGACCAGGACAAGCTCGCCGAGGCGCTCTCGAAGCTCGCCGAGGAGGACCCGACCTTCCGGGTGCACACCGACGAGGAGACCGGACAGACGATCGTCTCGGGGATGGGGGAGCTCCACCTCGAGGTCATCGTCGACCGGCTCATGCGGGAGTTCAAGGTCGAGGCGAACGTCGGTCGTCCCCAGGTGGCCTACCGGGAGACGATCAAGCGGGCGGTGAGCGGCGTCGAGGGCAAGTTCAAGCGGCAGACCGGCGGTTCGGGGATGTACGGCCACGTGATCATCGATCTCGAGCCCCTGAGCCCCGGCTCCGGGTTCGAGTTCGAGAACAAGGTCAAGGGCGGCAACGTCCCGAGCGAGTTCATCCCGGCGGTGGAGAAGGGCATCGAGCAGGCCCTCGACGGCGGGATCCTCGCCGGGTATCCGCTCGTCGACGTGAAGGCGACCCTCGTCGACGGCTCGAGCCACGCCGTCGATTCGAACGAGATGGCCTTCCGGATCGCCGGCTCGATGGCGCTGCAGGAGGCGGCGAAGCGGGCCGGGATCAAGATCATGGAGCCCGTCATGGAGATCGAGGTCGTCACCCCCGAGGAGTACATGGGCGACGTCATCGGCGACCTGTCGGCTCGACGGGGGAAGGTCGAGTCCATGGACACCAGGGGCCAGGCCCGGGTGGTCCGGGCCCTCGTCCCCCTCGCCGAGATGTTCGGCTACGCCACCGATCTGCGGTCTCGCACCCAGGGGCGGGCCACGTACACGATGCAGTTCCATTCGTACCAGGAAGTCCCGACCGCGGTCTCCGAGGAGATCGTCGCGAAGGTCCGAGGCGAGTAACAGGAGGAGCGTGCGTTATGGCGAAGGAGAAGTTTGAGCGGACGAAGCCGCATGTGAATATTGGGACGATGGGTCATATTGATCATGGGAAGACGACGTTGACGGCGGCGATTACGAAGGTGTTGGCTGAGCGGGGTGAGGGGT
>DRQR01000251.1 GCA_011371355.1 Actinomycetota bacterium | reverse complement strand
TCGCCCGCTCCACCGACCCGGCCCGCAACGGCGGGCTCTCCCCCGACTACGTCTACGGCGACGACCTGAAGCTCCGCAACTCGATCGACACCCTCGTCCTCGTCGCCCCCGACGGCACGGTCGTCGATCGGGTCCGCTGGGACGACGGCCGCACCTTCCCCGACCCCGACGGGGCGTCGATGTCCCTGCGCGATCCCGACGCCGACAACGCCGAGGGGGCGGCGTGGTGCTCGGCGACGACGGTCTTCGGTGCCGGCGACCTCGGCTCCCCGGGCGGGCCGAACCGGTGCTCCGGCTCGTCGGCGCCGATCGTCGTCACCGAGATCCTCCAGAACCCCGCCGCGGTCAGCGACGACGCCGGGGAGTGGTTCGAGCTCCACAACCCCGGCGACGTCGCCGTCGACCTCGCCGGTTGGACGTTCCGGGACGAGGACACCGACCGGTTCGTCGTCGACCGATCCCTCGTCGTCCCCCCGGGCGGCTACGTCGTCCTCGGTCGGAGCGCCGACCGGGCGACGAACGGTCGGGTCGCCGTCGACTACGCCTACGGGGAGGCGATGCGGCTCCACAACAGTGCCGACGAGCTCCTCGTCGTCGATGCCGACGGCGTCCTCGTCGACCGAGTCGCCTGGGACGACGGCCTCACCTTCCCCGACCCGAACGGCGCATCGATGTCCCTCACCGACCCGACCCTCGACAACGCCCGAGGCGGCAACTGGTGCGTCTCCACCGTCGCCCGAGGCGCCCTCGACCTCGCCACACCAGGCCGGCCGAACGACTGCACCACCCCCGACGTCCCCTCCCGCATCGTGATCACCGAGATCTTCCAGAACCCCTACCTCGTCGGCGACCGGGCCGGCGAGTGGTTCGAGCTCCACAACCCCGGGCCCGACCCCGTCGACCTCGAGGGGTGGACGATCCGGGACGACGACCGCGACGCCTTCGTCGTCGAGGGGTCGCTCGTGGTCCCGCCCGGCGGCTACGTCGTCTTCGCCGAGGTCGCCGACCCGGCGGCGAACGGCGGCGTCGACGCCGACTACGCCTACGGCGACGGGATGATCCTGTCGAACGGCGCCGACGAGCTCGTCCTCGTCGACCCCCGGGGCCGGGTCGTCGACCGGGTCGCCTGGGACGACGGCCTCACCTTCCCCGACCCGAACGGCGCATCGATGTCCCTCACCGACCCGACCCTCGACAACGCCGCCGGCGGGGTGTGGTGTGTGGCGGCGACGCCCTACGGCGACGGCGACCTCGGCACCCCGGGGGCGCCGACCGACTGCACCGAGGTCGTCGACTACGGCCGGGTGATCGTCACCGAGGTGATGCAGAACCCCTTCCGGGTCGGCGACGACGACGGCGAGTGGTTCGAGGTGTACAACCCCGGCCGGGAACCCGTCGACCTGAACGGGTGGATGATCGCCGACGACGGCTCCGAGCGGCATCGGATCACCGCCGAAGGGCCCCTCGTCGTCGAGCCCCGCTCCTACCTCGTCCTCGGCCGCAGCGCCGACCCCACCCGTAACGGCGGCGCGCCGGTGGCCTACGCCTACGGTCGGGACCTCCGGCTGTCGAACGGCGCCGACGAAGTGATCCTCGTCGACCCCCGGGGCCGGGTGGTGACCCGGGTCGCCTGGGACGGCGGTCCCCGGTTCCCCGACCCCAACGGCGCCTCGATGGCCCTCCGAGGCTTCCGCAAGGACCCCACCGACCCCGCCTCGTGGTGCGAGTCCCGGGACCGGTTCGGGGCCGGGGACCGAGGCAGCCCGGGGAGTCGGAACCGGTGTAAGCGGCCGGCCGGTCCCCCGCCCCAGATCGTCATCAACGAGATCATGCAGAACCCGGCGGCGAGCTTCGACTCGGTAGGCGAATGGTTCGAGCTCTACAACCGCACCCGGGAACCGGTCGATCTCAGCGGCTGGATCATCCGCGACGACGACTGGGACACCCACGTGATCTCCCCCGACGCACCCCTCGTCATCGAGCCCCGCGGCTACCTCGTCCTCGCCCGCTCCACCGACCCGGCCCGCAACGGCGGCGTCCCCGCCGACTACGCCTACGGTCACGACCTCATCTTGTTCAACGGCCGCGACGAACTCGTCCTCCTGGACCCCGACCTGCGGGTCGTCGACGAGGTCCGCTGGGACGACGGCCGCACCTTCCCCGACCCGATCGGCGCCTCGATGGCGCTCCGGAACCCGAACCGACCCAACCACCGCGGTGGGGCCTGGTGCACCGCCCGCACCCCTTACGGCGCCGGCGACCTCGGCACCCCCGGAGCTCGCAACGACTGCCGTCCCCGCAACCCCTGCCCGCTCGCCACCCTCCGCTGAGGCGAGCCCCCGCCGTGGCGGTCTCGGGCCGTTGGATCGGTCGTCCCCGAGGCACGAAGGACGCCGGGTCCACTAGGGTCCCGCCGATGCGGAGGGGCGCATGGTGGACGATGCTCGTGGTCGCCGTCGTCGCGGCGGCCTGTACGGGATCCCCAGAAGGTCCTCGCGGAGCCCCCACGACCTCGCCGACGACCCCCGAGCGGGCCTCCACTACGCCGCCCACCAAGGCCCCTCCGTCGCCGTCTTCGTCGATGCCGCCGCCCACCACCACGACGCTTCCCCCGGCACCGGACTCCCCCCGGTCCCTCCGCTGGGCATGGTCGAATCCCGGTGCCGGCGGCGCCTTCTCCGAAGCGGCGATCGTCGGCGACGTCCTCGCCGTCGCCTCCGACCTCGCCGGGGTGATCGTGAGCACCGACGGCGGCGCGACCTGGCAGACTCGAGGGTCCTTCGCCGGGCTCGGTGAGACCCACGCCTCGGCGGTGGCGATCGACCCCGACGATCCCGAGACGATCCTCGCCGGTACCGAGGGTGGGCTGTACCGCTCCGACGATGCCGGGGGGACCTTCGGCCGGCTGGAGCCGACCGGTTTCGTCGACGCCGCGGCCGTCCGGGGCGAGCGGATCGTCGCCGCGGTGCGGTCCGCCTACGACCGGCCCGACGCCGTCGTCTGGGCGAGCAGCGACGGGGGCGAGACCTGGCAGCAGCATCCCCTTCCCGGGAACCGGACGGTCGTCGCGATCGAGCTCGACCCCTCCGATCCCGACCGGGCCCTCGTGCTCACCGGATCGGGTCGCTTCGCCGAGGGACCCGCCGGGATCTTCCTCCTCGAGGACGGCGCTCTCGAAGCCGTCGACGCCGACCTCGGGGAGATCGTCGACGCCGCCTTCGACCGCCACCACCCGGCGACGATCTGGGCCACCAGCGACGATCCCGACCCGGACGCCCCCGGCCATCTGTGGCGTCTCGACGAGGGGGACTGGAGCCGCGTCGCCGACCATGGTGGGGTGCTGTGGCTCCCCCCCGAACCCGGCGTGATCCGGCTCACCGACCCGCGCCACCAGTTCCCCTGGGACGACCGCAGCGGCGTGTGGCAGTCCACCGACGG
>DRQR01000250.1 GCA_011371355.1 Actinomycetota bacterium | reverse complement strand
GTCTTCGCCACCTACGCCTTCGTCGACCGGCCCCCCATCCCCGCCGACCTACCCCGTCGCGAGGTCCTCCGCCACCTCCTCTTCCACGCCCGCCACGGCCTCCCCCTCATGGACGTCTCCTACTACTCCTCGCAGCTCGTCGCCGCCGCCCGCGACCTCGTCGCCGCCCACGGCATCGACCTCGTCGAGGTCGACCACCTCCAGATGGCCTTCGTCCGACGTTTCCTCCCCGAGATCCCGGCGATCCTCGTCAACCACAACCTCGAGAGCGAGCTCCATCCCTTCTGGATGACCGACCGCTGGTCCCTCCCCGAGCTCGTCGTCTGGCGGGCCTTCGCCGAGCTCTCCCGCCGCAACGCCCGGGCGATCGAGCTCGCCAACCGGTGGGGGTTCTCCGCGAAGCTCTTCATCTCCCCCCTCGACGCGGCGAAGGTCGACGACTCCTGCCCCAAGTACCACCTCCCCGTCCCCATGGCCCCCGAGCCCCGACGGGCGCCGTTCCACCGTGATCGGCTCGATCTCCTCTGGGTGGGCGGATTCGACTGGCCCCCGAACCTCGAGGGGATGCGCTGGTTCCTCGCCGAGGTGTGGCCGCGGATCCTCTCCCGGAGCGAGGTTCCCGTCCGGCTGCGCATCGTCGGCGGCTCCCCTCCCGACGAACTCGTGGCCCACGCCGCCGACGACCGGATCGAGGTGCTCGGCTACGTCGAGGACCTCGCACCCCTCCGGGCCACCGCCGACGTCCTCGTCGCCCCGCTGCTGAGCGGCAGCGGCGTGCGGGTGAAGACCGTCGAGGCGCTGGCGGCGGGGCTCCCGGTCGTGGCGACTCCGAAGGGCGTCGAGGGGCTCGCGGTCGTTCCGGGCCGGGATCTCCTCGTCGCCGACACCCCCGACGCCTTCGCCGCCGCCGTCGCCGACCTCGCCGATCCCGAGCGACGGGTGGCCCTGAGCCGGGCCGGTACCGCCTACGTGGCCGAACACCACGACCCGGCCCGCGTGGCTGAGATCAAGGCCGAGGCGATCGAGGCGGTCCTGGATCGTCGGTGCCGCTGACGGCCTCGGCGATCCAGGGAGGGAGCCGGCCCTCCACCTCGGGGGGCTGGCGGATCACCCGGAGCTCGGGCTCGGGCAACGACGGGGGCACGCTCCAGCCCGCGGTGGGTCGCATCCCTCGGCCGAGGCGCGACCCGCGGGCACGGACGCCCGGGACGGGACGATGGCGCCGCGCCGGGGCCTCGGGATCGAGGAGCACCCAACGGCGCCACATCGCCGGAGCCCCCTCCCCCGCCGTCGCCGCCTCCGGATCTGCCTCGAGGGCCGCGGCGAGCTCGGCGAGGGCGGCGGGGCCGGGAGCCTCGAGGGCTCCCCACTCGACGACGAACTTCCCCGCCGCCGCCCCCACCGCCCCCGACAGGTCGCTCGCCGTCCTCAGCCCCCATCCACGGTCCCGGCACCGTCCGACCACCTCCCCGGCGGCGGTCCCGACGACGACGAGCTCGGCGTCGTCGACGGTCTGCGCCCACACGGCGTCGACCTCGTCGGGGAGCACGATCACCGACACCCATGGATACCACTCCCGCTTCAGCTCCCGGGCCCGTCCGTAGAGGCGGGGGAGCCGCTCGACGAGGCCGAGGCGGGCCGTCTCGAACCGGCCGAGGGTCTCCACGCTCATCGAACGGCCCGACTGTCGGTAGCGGAACAGGGGTGCGTCGACCTTCACCTGGCCCCAACCGGCCTCGAGGAGCCGGAGCCACAGCTCCCAGTCCTCGTTGCCGTGGCGCATCGTCTCGTCGTAGCCCCCCACCGCCTCCCAGGCCGCCCGGCGGAGCAGGACGCAGCCGAGCACCGAGTTCGACACGAGGAGCTGGTAGGGGTTGTAGGGCCGAGTGATCCAGTAGGCCTCGAAGGCCCCGAAGTAGCGTCCGTTGCAGTGGGCGTAGGCCGCGTCGGGGGCCGCCTCGAGGGCCGACCGGAGGGTGGCGAGGAAGTCGGGTTCGAGGGCGTCGTCGGCGTCGAGGGGAACGACGTAGCGTCCACGGGCGGCCGCGACGCCGGCGTTGCGGGCCGCAGGCAGTCCTCGATTGTCCTGGCGGAGGACCCGGGTCCGGGGCCAGTCGAGGCGCTCGAGGATCGAGCGGGTCTCGGGATCGGTCGACCCGTCGTCGACGACGACGATCTCGAAGGACGGATCGGTCTGCTCGAAGACCGACAGGATCGCCTCCTCGAGGGTCGCGCCCTGGTCGAAACAGGGGATCACGACGGTCGTCGCCGGCGCCGCGAGCTCGGGGAACTCCCCCGCGGCGATCCGTTCCCGCACCCGGCGGCGGCGCCGCTCGAGCTCCCGACGTGCCGCTTCGACTCGCCAGTCGGCGACGCTGCGGAACCGTTCCTTCAACGGCCGCGGCACGACGCGCACGGCGAGCCGCGCGACCGGGTCGGGGAGCAGCCGGAGGAGGCCGGCGGCCACCCGACGGAGCGGCCGGGAGGTGTAGACGTCGTCCTCGAAGCTCTCCAGCCGGCCGGTCGCCGCCACGGCCAGCGCCGAGCGCGCCTCGGGAGGCCGGACCGAGGGCAAGGCACGGTAGGGGGTGAGGGGATCGCCGACGCTCGGCGGCGGTGCGGAGGCGAGCCGGTCGAGACGCTCGGGGTCGGCGAAGAGGGCCTCGAGGATCCCGGTGAGTCCGGCGACGCTCCCGTCGTAGCGGACCGCGCCGGTGGCCTCGTCGAAGTAGGGCTCGAAGGCCGGGAGGTCGGGGACGACGAGGGGCAGTCCGAGCCGGCGTACCTCGTGGGCGGCGATGCAGAAGCTCTCGAATCGGGAGGGCACGACCGCCACCCAGGCCCCCGAGAGTGCCGCCGCGAGCCGGTCGCGGCCGGGTGACGGCTCGAAGGACACCCGGTCGGCGAGGTCGGGGGGGACCCGCTCGGCGAGGACCTCGCGCATCGGCCGGTCCTCGGCGATGCTCCATCCGTCGTAGCCGACGAATCGGAGACGGAGCTCGGGCCGGGACCGGAGCAGGGGGACGGCGGCCGCGAGGAGATCCCCGGAGCCCTTCGCCTCGGCGAGCCGCCCGTAGGCGACGATCTCGGGCGTCGGGCCTCGGGGCCCGACCGTGCCGTGGAGCTCCGGCACGATCGGCGGCCCTTCGAGGATCCGGTGACGCTCGACCCCGTACCGGGTCGCGACGAGGTCGGCCAGCCCCCGGCTCGGCACGACCACCGCGTCGGCCATCCGCAGGCTCTCCGCCTCCATGATCCCGGCTCGGGCGAGCTCGCCGGTGGGGACGATCTCGGCGGCTTCGAGGAGGAGATGCCCGGGGCCGTGGAACCGGACCGTGATCGGCACGTCGCCCAGGCCGAGCCGCTCCCGCTCGACGAGGGCGGTGAATCCGAGGCCCTCGAAGTCCTGGAACTCGACGCGCCCGACCTCGGGGAGGCGGGCCACGGCCTCCGCCGCGGCGGCGCTCCGGGCCTCGAACCCCTCCGGGGCCTCGACGGCGACGACCCGCACGTCGCCGAGCGCCGCGGGCGCGTCGGGGACGCCGACGAGGAGCACCACCACCTCCTCGCCGGCCGCGGCGAGCCGCTCGGCGAGGGCCGCGACGAGGGTGCCCGCTCCTCCCGGGGTGATCGGGTCGAGCTCGGTGGTGACGAAGACGAGGCTCATCGCACCCGCCGCAGGTCGAGGTCGTCGAGGCGGGCGAGGACCGGCTCGATCCTGCGGCCCCAGTCGGCCCGGGCCGCGACCTCCGCGGCCTCGGCGGCGAACTCGGGACGGCGGCCGACGGCGAGGGCCTCGTCGACGGCGTCGACGAAGGCCGGCCCCGAGGCGGCCCGCACCCCGGGGGTGGCCCGGGCGGCCGGCAGCGGCGTGGCGACGACCGGCACCCCGGCGGCGAGGTACTCGTACATCTTCAGGGGACTCACCGCCTCGGTCATGCGGTCGAGACGGAAGGGAACGAGGCCGACGTCGAAGCAACGGACGTAGGCGGGGATCTCGTCGGAGGGTCGCTCCCCGAGGAGATGGACGTTCGGGAGGCGGGAGAGGCGCTCGAGCGCCTCGTGGTCGTAGGGCTCGACCAGCGGACCCACGAGCACGAAGGTCCACTCGGGTCGCCGACGGGCCGTCTCGGTGACGAGCTCGACGTCGAACCAGTACGAGATCGCGCCGTGGTAGCCCACGATCGGCGCGGCGTCGGGGAGGTCGCCGGGACGCGGACGAGGAGACGAGAAGGCGACGACGTCGACGCCGTTCTCGACGACGAGGAGGTCGGGGGCCTCGTGCCGATGGCGCTCGGCGAGGACCTCGTGGGAGACGAGCACCACGTCGGCCTCCCTGACGACCGCGGCATGGTGGGCGGCGACGCGCCGGTGGGGCGGGAGGTCGACCTCGTCGGGGTCGTAGATCGAGAGGTCGTCGTGGAGGTCGTAGACGACGACCGGATCGTCGAAGGCGTCGAAGAGCTCCCGGATGGGAGCGTAGTGGACGTAGAGGACGACGCCCCGGCGGGGAACGTGGCGCAGGTCGGGAACGATGCGCACCCCGTCGACGAGACGGGGGGCCGGTTCCCGGGGATCGACGAAGTAGGCGGGATGCCCGGCGGCGGCGAAGGCCTGCACGAGGTACTGGGGACGCTGCCGCATCCGATCCCACCGGGCCCACGTCGGCAGGTACACGACGGCGCGCAGCTCACCCGGTGCCGGTCCCGGCGGGCGACGTCGCTCCCATCGCCGCCGCCGGTTTCGTCGAACGAGCTCCCTGACGGGTGAGGGAGCGATGCGGGCGACGAGCCGACGGAGTGCGCTCATGGCCCCGGAACCCGACGTCGGCCCAGCTCGTCGAGCCGGGAGAGGACCGGGGCGAGACGGCGGTCCCAGCCGGCCCCCTCGGCGACGGCGCGGCGACGCCGGAGTGCCTCCGGTCCCCCATCGGCGAGGAGGCGACGGATCCCGGCGGCGAAGGTCGTGGGATCGTCGGCGATCGTCACCTCCGGTACGTCCCGGCAGGCCGGGAGCGCCGTGGCGACGACCCCCCGTCCCGTCGCGAGGTACTCGTACATCTTCAAGGGGCTCACCGCACGGGTCATCTCGTCGAGGCGGAAGGGCACGGTACCGACGTCGAATCCGGCGACGATCTCGGGGATCTCGTCGGGTGGGCGCTCCCCGACGAGCTCGACGTTCGGGAGACGGGCGAGCCGCGTGGCCTCGCCGCGGACGTCGGGGGCGACGGGTCCGACGAGGCGGAACCGCGCCTCGGCGACGGCGGCGGCGACGGCACCGTAGAGCTCGAAGTCGAACCAGGACGCGATCGCGCCGTGGTAGCCGACCACCGGGGGGCCGCCCCGGCGTGGTGGGACGAGCCGAAACCGGTGGAGATCGACCCCGTTCGGCGCCACGAGGAGGTCGGGACGCTCCGGCCGATGCCGGTCGGCGAGGACCTCGGAGGAGACGACGACGACGTCGGCCCTCGCGACGACCTGTCGGTGGTGGGTCGCCACCCGCTCGGCCTCGGGGACGCCCCGCTCGTCCGATTCGTAGATCGACAGGTCGTCGAGGACGTCGTAGACCACCGCGACGTCCTCGAAACGATCGAGGAGCCTCGCCGCGGGGGCGAAGTGGACGTAGGCGACCACGTGTCGACCCGGGACACCCCGGAACGACGGGGTGATCCGGACCCCGTCGACGCACCGCGGGGTCGGTTCCCGGGGATCGACGAAGTACACCGGGTGACCGGCGGCGGCGAAGGCCTGGAGGAGGTACTGAGGACGCTGCCGCATCTCGTCCCAGCGGAGCCACGTCGGCACGTACACCACCGGCCGGGGGGTCCCCGCGTCGGGGACGGGACCGTCGGGTCTGCCGAGCCCCACGCCCCGGAGCCTCGAGGTACCCGGGAGCCGCTTGAGGACCCGACGCACGGGCCGGGGGACGCGAGCGACCGCGCCGGCGAGCCTCACCGACACCTCCCCGGTCCGGACTCAGTCTCCCACTCGGAACGAGCCGACGACCGGGATCGTCTCCCGCGGCTCGTGGGCGTGGAAGTGCACGACATGATCTGCGACCCCGCTGCGGTTCTCGAGGTTGAGGTACCAGGTGCCCTCCGAGGGCCGGTAGACGCCGACGGTGTCCACCCCGTCGCCGTCCCAGTCTCCGGCCACCACGGTATCGCCGGGATCGCCGTAGACGAACTCCACGTCCGCGACGCCGTCGGTCTGCTCGAGCCGCAGGTAGACCCGGCCGGTGGACACCCGATGGAGGCCCACGTCGTCTCGACCGTCGCCGTCGAAGTCCCCCACGAAGGGAACGTCCCCCGGGTCGCCGAAGGTGAAGACCCGGTCGGCCTCGCCGAGGCCCTCGTCGCCGTCGCCGAGCCGGTCGACGAGGTAGAAGCGGTGCTCGGAGGGTCGGTAGATCGAGACGGTGTCGCAGCCGTCCCCGTCGAAGTCCCCGACCAGGGGCACGTCGCCGGGGTTCCCGAAGTAGAAGGAGCGGTCGGCGACGCCCTCGGTGTTCGCATCGCGTAGGTACACGTAACCGTCCGATCGGCGATAGAGCCCCGGGGTGTCGATCCCGTCGCAATCCCAGTCGCCCATGAACGGCACGTCGTCGGGGTTGCCGTAGTAGAAGACGTCGGTGTCGTGGTCGGCGCCCGGGAACTCGGCGAGGTGCCACCGGCCGAGATCGTCGACGAACCCGACCGAGGCGCAGACGGCGCCCGTCGGACACTCGGGCCCCGCGTCCCAGGGCACCTCGTTCACCGATTCGAACCAGCTCGTCAGCGACTCGCCGGAGCCACGCGCGCCCCCGAGCCGCACCTCGAGGCGATCGTCGTGGAGCAGGTAGAGGTCGTCGCGACCGTCCCCGTCGTAGTCGGCGAGGAGGAGTCGGGCGGCGACGGGCACGGCGCCCCCGAGGGGGATGGTGGTCCGGCTACCGGTCGCGGTGACGACCCGAACCTCGGCGGGGTCCCCCTTCACCACGAGGTAGAGGTCGGTGCGCCCATCGACGTCCCAGTCGCCGAGGGCCGGAGCCCAGCTCACCGATCCCAGGCCGCTCCGGTCGGGGGTCAGGGTCGTCACGGGGTCGGCGAAGCCGGAGCGCTGCGACCAGATCGTCGCCGGACCGTCCCGGTCGAGGGTGACGAGATCGACGGCGAAGTCGTCGTCGCCGTGGGTGAGACCGTAGTCGTCGGCGGCCGGGATCGCCGTCGACCAGGCGGCGATCACCTCGCGGTACCGGGAGCGATGGGACCGCACCTCGACGCTCAGGGTCCCGTCGGCGTCGTCGAGGACCCACAGGTCGGCCCGCCCGTCGCCGTCGTGGTCCGCCATGAGGAGCTCGCGTCCCGCCGGCACCGGCACGTCGGCGCGGAACCCGATCCGATCGAAGCTCGGCGATCCGGCGGCCTCCACCCGGACGCCGCCGCCCACGGGACGCACCCGAACGAGATCCGGAGCACCATCGCCCGACAGGTCGGCGAGGAAGAAGGACGCCTCCGGGTCGTCGGGGAGGACGGTCGTCACGGTCGTCCCCGGCGGGAAGGGTGCCGCGTCGGTGACCGGCGGGTAGGGAGCCGGCCGCGGACCGTAGCCGGGGGTGAGCACGGGGCCGCTCCACGAGTAGTGCATGGCGTCCTTCACCTGGATCCAGTTCCCGCCCCAGCAGAAGCCGGCTTCGGAGAAGGCGGCGACGAACCAGGCGGGCATGTCGGTGACGAGCACGTTCCTCCGGCTGTAGGGGT
>DRQR01000249.1 GCA_011371355.1 Actinomycetota bacterium | reverse complement strand
GGCGGCGATCCCGGCGCCGACGGTGGCGAGCACGGCGGCGTAGGGCCGGATCCCGTGGTCTCGTCGCCAGGCGGCGAGGCCGAAGAGGACGACGAGGGGATACATCGCGATGCGCTGGTACCAGCACAGGGTGCAGGGCACGAAGCGGGCGACCTCGGAGTAGTAGAGGCTCCCGGCGGTGGCCACCGTGGCGACCAGGGCGGCGAGCCGGAGGGTCTGACCGGCGACGAGCTCGCGGAGGCGCCTGCGGAGCCCGCCGTCGACGATCGCGGCGACGACGACGAGCGCGGTGGCGAGGTTCGCGGCGAGGGCGAGGAGGGCGAAGAACCGGGTCCAGGTGGCCACCGACATCGGCGAGAGCCTACCGGGGACCGGCGTGGTTTCGGTCGGGGTACCCTGCGTCCATGGGCATCGTGCTGGTCGTCGTCGGGCTCGCCGTCCTCGTCCTCCTGGGGGCCGGCATGCTCTGGCAGGAGCGGCTGGGGTTCACCGGCCCCGAGGTCGTCTACGACGTCGAGGCGGCGAACCGCTACGTGTGGGAACGCCTGCCCGAGGGGGCCCGCGCGAGGCTCCGTCGCGCCGACGTGCGGCGGATGCTCGAGTGGGCGGTCCGCTGGATGCAGCTCGACCCCGACGAGCGAGGGGTACCGGCGGTGTTCGGTTCGGTGGAGCTCGCCGAGTACGTCCAGGAGCGCTGTTGGCGTCGGGGTCACGCCTACGAACCCGAGGACGTGCTCGCCGTCGTCGAGCTCCAGGCGCGCTACGTCGCCGAGCTCGGAGCCCTCGGTGCCGCGGCGGGAGACGGCCCGTGACGACGAGGTGGCTGCGCGTGGTCCTCCGGGCGCTCGTCCTCGCGGGATCGTGCGTGTTCTCCCCACTCGAGCCTCCGTGGAGGCGGCTCGAGCTCGTCCACCGGCCGGTCGCCGTGCTCACGGTGGGGGTACCGACGCCGAGCCTCGAGCGCCGTGGCTGAGCGGGCGGGTCGGGGGCGGCGGTGGGCGGTCGTCCTCGCCCTGGGGATCGTCCTCGCCGCCTGCGCGAGGACGGGAGCGGCCCCCGACGCACCCACGACGATCCCGGAAGGCTGGGCGACCGAGGAGAACGAGGCGTTCGTCCTCGCCCATCCGTCGACCTGGGAGTCCTTCGTCGTCGACGAGGACCTCGTGGCCGAGCTCGTCGGCGCCGACGTCCGGGAGGCGGGTGGCGGCATCGTCTTCGCCGCGGGGCTCCTCCGTCCCGACGGGGTGCACGACCCGAACGTGAACGTCGTCGTCGAGCCGATCCCGGCGACGATCGACGACCTCGACGAGCTCGTGGCGGCCAACCTCGAGGTCGTCGGGGCGCTGCTCGACGGCTACGAGCTCCTCGGCGAGGAGCGAGTCGAGGTGACCGGGCGGCGGGCGGCGATCCTCACCGGCTCCTACCCCCTCGACCAGTTCGACCCCGACGAGGGGGCCCGCTGGTGGATGGCCCAGCTCGTCGTCTACGACGGGGAGATGGCCTGGACGGTGTCGTGTGGGACGGCCGGTGCCGACGAGGAGGCGGTCGCCGACGACCTCGAGCGGTGCCGACGGGTCGTGGGGACCTTCCGGCTGCGGTGACCCACTACCGGGGCCTCGTCCGTATCCTCGCCCGCCGGAGGTGCGGATGCGACTGAAGATCCTCGTGCTCGTCGCCGTGGTCGCCGCGGCCGGTTGCTCGGCCTCGGCCTCGCCCACGACGACGGTCGCCGCGACGACGGTGCCGATCGAGTTCGGCGCGGGCGAGGTGCCCGCGACCGTGCCCGCCGACTTCCCCATGCCCGACGGCGCCGTCGTCGGCACCACCCTCGTCGACCGGGTCAACGGTGCCACCGAGATGGTCGTCACCGTGCCCGGGTCCGTCCCCGACACCGCCGCCTTCTACGAGTCCCGCCTCGCCGCCGCCGGTTTCGAGGTGGCCGAGTCGTCCGGGACGAAGGCCGAGTGGCGGGTGCGGTTCAGCCGCGACGACGTCTCCGGGGAGATCTTCCTCACCGCCGAGGGGTCCCGGCTCTCCGCCGTGGTCGTCCGCCTCGACCACGCCGGGTAGGATCGCTCCATGGCCCGGCTGCCCCGCTTCGAGGCGCATCGATACGTGGGGACCCGCGACACCATGGTCGTCTACGACTGCGACGACCCGGGTGCCTTCGAGGAGCTCTCGGCGCGCGTCGAGGAGGAGCGGCTCCTCGACCGCAACCTCCTCCAGGCCTTCGCCCCCGATGCGCTACCCGAGGCCAGGAACCGCGGCTTCCGACCCCGCTGAGAACGCGTCGAGGAGGTCCGCGGCGACGAGCTCGCCCACCCGCTCCTCCCGGAAGAGGAAGAAGTGGTCCGAGCCGGGGAGGAGATGGACGGCGGCGCCGATCGACGACGCGTAGGCCTCGAGCTCGGCCACGGCCACGAACTGATCGCGGGCGCCCAGGACGAAGCTCCTCGGCGCGGGAGGGAGGCGTTCCGGATCCGGGAGCGGGGGCGTGGCGGGGGACCGGACCGGGGGAGCGATCCCCACGTAGGGGAGTCCCCGCGCCCGGTCGGCCTCCCATCGCAGGGCCGTCGCCGCGCCGAAGGACCAGCCGGCGAGACCCAGGGGCAGGTCCGTCGACTCGGCCTCGGCGACGGCGGCGTCGATGTCGGCGAGCTCGGCGATTCCGCCTCCGTGCGTTCCCTCGGATCGACCGACGCCCCGGAAGTCGAAGCGGAGCACGTCGAGCCGGTGGGCGTTGAGCACGCGGGCGACGGCGACGAGGAGGGGGGCGTTCATGGTCCCGCCGTGGAGGGGATGGGGGTGGCAGAGCACCACCGCGCCGACGGCCTCGGGGACGCGGTCCCACCGGGCGTCGAGGGCGAGGCCGTCGGAGGTCCGCAGCACGGTCATCGCAGGGCGGCCCGGACCGCGGCGTGCCGGGCGGCGAAGGCGACGTCGGAGAGCACCGGGTCGTCGGGGGAGACCCGGACGACGAGGAGGTGCCCGTCGTCGGGGATCCGGGTGCGGAGATGGCGAGGCATCGCCGCGTCCGGATCGAGTCGGGACACCTCGAAGCCCTCGACGACCCGGGCGTCGACGGGCGCCACCGAGATCCCCCGCCAGCGTCGATAGGCCGGCTTCAGCTCCTCCGGGTCGAGAGGATCGCCGGGAACGAGGCGCAGGATGCCCTCGAGGGGCTCGTCGGCGAAGACGACGACGATCTCCCCCCCGACGAGGGCGCGGAGCTCCGACGGTGGGACCGGGACGTTCACAGGCCGGCGAACCACACGGCCGCCGCGGCGAGGATCGCGAGGGCCGCGGCGAGGGTGGCGAGGATGAGGTAACGGGTCTGCACGGACGTCGATGGTACCGCCGGCGGCGACGACGGCCCACGCTAGGCTCGTGCCGGACAACCTTCGGAGGAAATCCCGTGTACGACGTCGTCATCGTCGGCGGAGGGCCGGGTGGCTACGCCGCGGCGCTCTACGCCCACAACTTCTCCCTCCGGGTCGCCCTCGTCACGAAGGAGCGCGTCGGGGGCACCTGCCTGCTCCGGGGATGCATCCCGGCGAAGACCTGGCTGCAGACCGCCGAGGTGTATGCCACGGTGGCGCGCGCCGAGGAGTTCGGGGTTCGCACCGGGCCACCCGAGCTCGACTGGGGCGCGGCCCTGGCCCGCAAGACGAAGGTCGTCGACGGGCTCGTGCGCGGGCTCTCGGGTCTCCTCGCCTCCCGGAAGGTCGAGGTCGTCGAAGGCGTGGGTCGGCTCGTCCCCGGCGGGGTGGAGGTGACCGCCCCGGACGGGACCACTCGGCGCCTCGAGGCTCGGACGACGATCGTGGCCTCCGGTTCGGTGGCCGCGACCATTCCCGGCTACGAGGTCGACGGCGAGCGGATCGTCACCTCCGATCACGCCCTCGACTGGCCGGAGCGTCCCGAGCGGGTGGCCATCATCGGCGCGGGAGCCATCGGCGCCGAGTTCGCCTCGCTCCTCGGCGACGTCGGCAGCGAGGTCCATCTCTTCGAGATGGAGGAGCAGATCCTCCCCGGGATGGAGCCCGAGGCGGCCCGCATCCTCGAGCGTGAGCTGAAGAAGAAGGGCGTGGCGGTGCACGTCGGTACCCGGGTCGGTCCCGCGGAGCGGGCTCCCGGAGGCGTCGTCGTTCCCCACGGCGGCGAGCGAGTCGAGGTCGACGTCGTCCTCGTCGCCACCGGGCGCCGGCCCTTCACCGAAGGCCTCGGCCTCGAGGCCCTCGGCGTGGAGACGGACCGGGGGGCGATCGTGGTCGATCCCGCGACCATGCAGTCCTCGGTCCCGGGCGTCTACGCCGTCGGCGACGTGGTGGCCGGCACCCCGCAGCTCGCCCACGTCGGGTTCGCCGAAGGCATCGCCGCGATCACCCACATCGCCACGGGCACGACGGCGCCGGTGCACTACGACGCGGTGCCGATGGTCGTCTACACCCACCCCGAGGTCGCCCAGGTCGGGCTCACCGAGGCCGAGGCCATCCGGAGGGGCCACGAGGTGACGACCACGACCCATGCGATGCGGGGCGTCGGGCGGGCGATCATCAAGGGGGCGACGTCGGGGCTCGTCAAGGTGGTCACCTCGAGAGACGGGCAGGTGCTCGGGGGGACGATCGTCGACCCGGCCGCGGGCGAGCTCGTCCACGAGCTCATGTACGCGGTCGGCTGGGAGGCCCACGCCGCCGAGGCGGCCGCCTTCATCCATGCCCATCCCACGGTCGCGGAGGCCATCGGCGAGACGTTCCTCGCCGCCGCCGGTCATCCCCTGCACTGAGGAGGACAGCGATGGAACTCGTCGGACCCGCCGCCGAGCTCCGAGCCGACGAGCTCCGCTCGATCTACGAGCTCATGGTGCTCGGCCGCACCCTCGAGACCCGGCTCCACACGATGTATCGAGGAGGACGTCTCGGGGGCGCCATCTACCCGGCCGTGGGTCAGGAGGCGGCGCAGATCGGGTTCGCCTCGGCCCTCGACGAAGGCGACGTCCTCGGCGGCACCCATCGCGACCTCATGATGCAGCTCGCCCGGGGCGTGACCCTGGAGGAGACCCTGCTCAACTTCTTCGGCAAGGCCGAGGCGCCCACGAAGGGCCGAGACGGCAACAG
>DRQR01000248.1 GCA_011371355.1 Actinomycetota bacterium | reverse complement strand
GGGATCCTCGCCAACCGGTACCGGGTGAGCCGCCGGATGAGCTCTTCGCTCTTGCCCGAGAACATCGGGCCGGCGATGACCTCGATCCAGCCCTGATCGGCGCGACGCAGCATCGCAGCGAGCGTAGCAGGGTCAGTCGACGCCCTCGCCGGGGACCGGGGAGCGGCGCAACCAGGCCGAGTGGGCGAGACCGAGGGCGGCGGACAGGGCCAGGAACACCGTGCCCCCGGCCGACATGAAGGGCAGGGGAAGCCCGGTGACCGGCGCGAGGCGGATCGTCATCGCGACGTTGACGACGACGTGGAAGCCGATGAGGGCCGCCACGCCGACGCTCACGAGGCGGGAGAACCGGTCTCGGGCGTTCGCCGCGAAGACGAGGAGCCGCCACAGGACGATCCCGTAGAGGACGAGCACGAAGGCGCTGCCGACGAACCCGAGCTGCTCCCCCACGGCCGTGAAGATGAAGTCGGTCGCCTGTTCGGGAACGAAGCGGAGGTTGGTCTGGGTGCCGTTGAACAGTCCCCGCCCGAAGAAGCCGCCGCTGCCGATGGCGATCTCGGACTGGAACTGGTTGTAGGCGGCACCGAGGGGATCGGAGCTCGGATCCAAGAAGGCGGTGAGGCGGGTGATCTGGTACTCGCGGATCCGTCCCGACCTGAGGAGCGCCGCCGCCCCCACGACCGCGGTCACGGCGAGGAAGGCGAGCTGTCGCCACGTCGCGCCGGCGACGAACAGCATGACGAGTCCCACGAACCCGAAGACGAGCATCGTGCCGAGGTCGGGCTGGACGAAGATCAGCAGGGCCGGGAGCCCCACGAGCGCCACGGCACGGAGCGTGCGCTGCCACCGGAGGGGACCGGGCCCGGCGGCGGAGAGGAGGGAGGCGAGGGCGAGGACGATCGCCACCTTGGCGAGCTCGGAGGGTTGGAACTGGAAGGCGCCGATCTGAATCCACCGTTGCGCCCCCTTCACCTCCTCCCCCAGCGGGGTGATGACGACCACGAGGAGCACGACGGAGCCCACGTAGAGGGTCGGGACCCAGGTGCGGACGGTCCTGAGATCGATGGCGGAGACCACGGCGAAGACGACGAAGCCGAGGACGACGGCGATCGCCTGGCGCTTGAGGTCCCGGTCGGGCGGGAGCCCGAGAGCGGCGAGCCGGGGAGCCGACGCCGAGTAGATCATGAGGAGGCCGAGACCCGACAGGACGAGGTAGGGCAGGACGAGGAGGAGGTCGGGACGCAGGGGTCGTTCCCGCTGGAGGATGGGGACCCGGTCGGCGACGAGGGCCATCAGTCGGCCTCCTCCCCCGGGGCGAGGGGGGTGACGGCCTCCGGCCCGTTGAGGAGGAACTGGAGGACCTGCCGGGCGATGGGGGCGGCGACGCGTCCACCGGAACCGCCCCGTTCGACGACGACGGCGACGACGTACCTCGGGTCGTCGAGGGGCGCCACCCCCACGAACCAGGCGGTGTCGACCTGGAATTCGTGGCGATCACGGGGCGCCTTGATGACCTCGGCCGTGCCGGTCTTCCCTCCGACGCGTTCGACGCCGGGGCCGAAGTCGGCGAAGGCGGCCCGGGCCGTCCCGATGGACCCGTTGACCACCCGGCCGAGGTCGGCCCGGAACGAGGTGACGGTCCGGGGACGGAGCTCGATGCGATCGAGTACCTCGGGCGGGCGTTCGTCGAGGACGGTCCCGTCCTGGTCGAGGAGCTCGAGCACCACCCGGGGCCGCCACAGGGTCCCGCCGTTGACCATGGCGGCATACCCGTTCGCGAGCTGCAGCGGCGTGACGAGCACGTCGCCCTGGCCGACGACGATGTTCATGAGGTCCCCGCCGACCCAGGGCCCGTCGGGACGTACCCGGCCCGACCCCTTCGCCTGCTCCTGACGGAACCACTCCCGGTCGGGTACGAGCCCGGCGGCCTCGAAGGGCAGATCGACGTTCGTCCTCCGACCGAAACCGAATCGACGCGCCCACTCCTGGAAGAGGTTCTCGTTCCCGATGCCCTCGGGATCGTCTCGCTCCGTCCAGATCCGGAGGGCGATCTCCCAGAAGTAGAGGTCGCAGGACGCCTCGAAGGCACCGTGGAGATCGAGGGGGCCGTGACCCGACCGCTTCCAGTCTCGAAAGAGCTGGCTGCTCCCGTCGGCGAAGCGGAACCGCAGCGCCCCGGTGCAGAGGTACTCGTCGGTGTCGGAGCGAAGGGGTTCGAGCTCCTCTTCGGGATCGACGGCGCGAGCCCCCTCGCCGAGCTCCCGCTCGTCGGCGGGGCGGTCGAGGGGGTAGATCCCCTCTTCGAGGGCCAGCATGTAGGCAACGGCCTTGAAGGTCGACGCCGGGGCATACTGGCCCTGGATGGCGAAGTTCGTGAACGCCGCCACCGACCCGAGTCGCTCCCATTCCTCCCGGCTGAGCCCGTCGACGAAGTCGGAGGGATCGAAGGTGGGGATCGACGCCATCGCCACGACCGCGCCGTCGCGTGGGTCGAGGACGACCCCCACGCTGCGGACGGGGCACCACGTGTCGGTCGCGGTGACGACGATCTCGTCGGCGAGGAGGTCGACGACGCGGAGGTTCGTGGCGAACCGGTCGCCGTCCCCGACCTCGAAGTCCTCCCCCGCGACGCGCACGAGCGCACGGCGCCGGGAACCCTCGCCGGTGATCGAGACGAGGGTGAAGGATCGGGGGACCCGCCCCGACAGCTCCACGGTCTCCCCGAGTTCCACGGTGTGGCGCTCCACCGGGATGCACATCCCCTCGTCGTCGACGGGGAGTCGGTCCCACAGGGGCCCCAGCACCTCGCCGGGATCGATGGGGTCGGGCTCGCCGACCTCGGGACGATCCTCGTCGCCGCCGTCCTCGTCGCCGGTCGCGGTGCGCTGCGCCCGTTCGGCCTCGGCCGCCCGTCGTTCCTCCTCGGCCTCGGCGAGCCGCTCGCCGACCGACTTCTGCGCCAGCGCCTCGCGTCGCTCCGCCATCTCGAGACGACGGGCGAGCCGGAGGCCGTCGGCGAGGGAGGCCTGGAGCTGTCGCTGGACGTCGAGGTCGATCGTCAGCCGGAGGTTGGCGCCGGGCTGCGGGTCCTGCTCCCCGAGGCTCGCCAGGACGTTCCCCTGGGCATCGACCCGATACTTGATCACCCCCTCGGTGCCGCGCAGCTCCTCGTCGTAGAATCGCTCGACCCCGGCCTTGCCGACGAAGTCCGTTCCCTTCACGTCGGGTCGTTCGAGGTCCTCGGCGTTCGGGCGACCGATGTAGCCGACGACCTGGGCGGCGAGGTCGCCCTCCGGGTAGGAGCGGACGGGTTGGGGAACGATCGCGACGCCGGGGAACAGCTCCCGATGCTCGGCGAGGAAGAGGGCCCGGCGGGGGTCGAGGTCCTCGGCGACGACCACCTGCCTCCCCCCTTCCCGGAGGAGCTCGAGGACCTCGCCGCCCGGTCTGCCGAGGAAGGCACCGAGCCGGTCGGCGAGCTCCTCGAGACCGTGGTCGGGCACGAGCCCGAGGTCGACGACGGCGGCGAGGGCCGGCCGGGTCCCGGCCACGAGCCGACCCTTCACGTCGAAGATGTCTCCCCGGGGAGCCGGCGTCGTCACGAGCCGCACCTGGTTGTCGGCCGCCACGGCCGAGTACTCGACGCCGAGGGTGACCTGGATCCTCCAGAGCTGGAGCGCGATGATCCCGAGGAGGAGGGCGAAGACGACGCCGACGACGCCGAGGCGCCAGGTCTCCTTCATGTGCCCACCCAGGTTCGCTGATGGGGCCGGAGGACCTTGGCGCCGAGCCAGAACGCCGGCGCGGCGAGGGCCACGTTGTAGAGGGCGGGCAGCACGAGCTTCCTCGGGAGTTGGGGATCGGAGATCGTCTGGAGGCCGAACAGGGTGCCGAGCACCACGAAGAGGAGCTGACCGACGAGGGTGAGGCCGAGGATACCGACGGCCACGACGAAGGGACCGTCGGCCACGTGTTCGCGAACCCGAAGGGTCAGGTAGGCGACGACGGTCAGGCACATGGCCCAGATCCCCAGCGGAGCACTGCCGAGGAGGTCCACGAGGAGCCCGGCGGTGAACCCCAGGAAGAGGGCCGGCTCGGGATCGAGCCAGCGGGCGCAGACGACGACGAGCAGGAGCACGAGGTTCGGCGCGGACCCGAAGGGACGGACCCCGTCGGCGCCGAAGACCGTCGTCTGGGCCACCACGGCGGCGACGACGAGGACGAGGGCGAGGGCGGTTCCCCGGCTCCTCATCGGTCCGCGGCGGGGGGCTCGACGAAGGGTGGAGGCTCGACCCCCTCTTCGCCGTCGACGAGCCCGGCGTCGAGGGGAGACCAGCCGACGACGACCTTGACGAAGTCGACCTCGGCGAGGTCGGCCGCCGGCTCCACCGACGTGCGCAGCACGAAGCCCACGACGACGTCGGCGGTCTCGGTGACGTAGCCGACGAGGATTCCGGGGGGATACCGGCTGCCGTCGGTGACCACCACGTCGCCCTCGTAGACCGGTTCGGTCGCCTGGAACATCTCGAGCCGGAGCACGTCGCCGCCACGCCCGGTGACCACGCCGGTCTCGTTCGACGGCTGCACCCTGACGCCGACCGAGACGAGGGGGTCGGTGATGAGCCGGACGCGGGCGTTGTGCTCGGTGACCCGATCGACTCGACCGACGAGGCCGTGCTCGTCGATCACCGCGGCCCCCGGCAGGATCCCGTCGGCCTTCCCCTTGTCGAGGAAGCGGATCTGATCGAAGTCACTCGCCCCCGAGGCGAAGATGCGGGCGGTGACCGCGGCGAGCTCCTGGGGCGGCTCGAGTCCGCTGATCGCCTCGAGTTCGGCCACCCGCCGCTCCAAGGCCTCGGTCTCCCGCACCTGGGCCTCGAGGCGCGCGACTTCTCGCCGGAGCCGCTCGTTCTCTGCCCGGAGGCCGGCGAGGTTCGACACTCCGTCGACGAACCCGACGAAGGGGGCGGCGACGAGCCCGACCGCCCGCTGCACCGGTGCGAAGAGGAGCTGGGCGCCGTCGCGCATGACCCCGCCCACGCCGCCGCCGTCGGAGCGCACGTCGAAGGTCGCCGCGATGAAGGCCACGGCGAGGAGGGAGAGGAACAGCGCCGTCGTCCGATCGAAGCGACGGCCGTGGGAGAGCATCAGCCGACCCCCGAAGGGTCAGGGACGACCGCTCGACTGGAGGACGACGTGGAGGACGTCGAACTCCTCGAGGCACGCTCCCGAACCGAGCACGACGCTCTGGAGCGGCCGATCCGCGGTGATGATCGGCATCCCCGTCTCGTGGGCGAGGCGGACGTCGATGCCGCGGAGGAGCGCGCCGCCCCCGGTGAGCACGATGCCCCGCTCCATGATGTCCGCGGCGAGCTCGGGCGGGGTCTTGTCGAGGGTGTACTTGACGGCATCGACGATGGCCTCCACCGGCTCTTCGATCGCCTCACGGATCTCGGGGCTGGAGAGTACGACGGTCTTGGGGAGACCGGTGACGAGGTCGCGGCCTCGTACCTCGGCCGCGGGCTCGTCGGGATACGGCCAGGCCGAGCCGATCGCCATCTTCACCTGCTCGGCGGTGCGTTCCCCGAGCATGAGGTTGTATTCCTTCTTCACCCAGTTGATGATCGCTTCGTCGAGCTCGTCACCGCCGATGCGCACCGACCGGGAGACGACGATGCCGCCGAGGGAGATCACCGCGACCTCCGTCGTGCCGCCGCCGATGTCGACGACCATCGAGCCGGCGGGTTCGTGAACCGGCAAGCCCACCCCGATGGCGGCGGCCATCGGCTCTTCGATGGTGTAGGCCTTGCGGGCGCCGGCGTGGTAGGCGGCCTCCTCCACGGCGCGTCGTTCCACCGCGGTGATCCCCGACGGCACGCAGATGACGATCCGAGGCCGAGCGGCGAATCGGCCCGGATGGACCTTCTCGATGAAGTAGCGGAGCATCTTCTCGGTGACGTCGAAGTCGGCGATGACGCCGTTGCGGAGGGGACGGATCGCCTGGATGTACGACGGGGTCCGACCGATCATCCGCTTGGCCGCCATCCCGACCTCGAGGGGCCGGTTGTCGCGGGTGTTGATGGCGACCACCGACGGCTCGTTGAGCACGATGCCCTGGCCGCGCACGAACACGAGGGTGTTCGCCGTGCCGAGGTCGATCGCCATGTCGCGACCGCCGAAGGAGAAGAGGCTCGTCATCGTGGTCCCCTGGGACGCGTGGGCGTCAGTGTACCCCCATGCAGGAGGTCGTGCCGCTCAGCCGAAGAAGAGGGCGAGCTCGCGTTCGGCCGACTCGGGACCGTCCGAACCGTGGACCACGTTCTCGGTGATCGCGAGCCCGAAGTCGCCCCGGATCGTGCCGGGCGGCGCGGTCGCCGGGTCGGTCGGGCCCATGAGCGTCCTCGCGACCGAGATCGCCGACTCCCCGGCCCACTCCATGGCGACGACCGGGCCCGAGGTGATGAAGGCGACGAGCTCACCGAAGAAGGGCTTCTCGCGGTGCTCGGCGTAGTGCCGGTGGGCGAGCTCCTCGTCGATCGTGAGCATGCGCATGCGGCGGAGTTCGAGGCCCTTCCGCTCGAAGCGGGAGACGACCTCGCCCACGAGACCGCGCCGTACCCCGTCGGGCTTGACCATCACGAAGGTTCGTTCCATCGCCACTCCTGAGTCGTCGGGGCCGGGAAGGCTACTCGCCTTCGGGGAGCTCGTCGGGAGGCTCGATCCTGGCGTGGACGGGCGACGGCCGGATCTCGGTGCGCCCGAGGGCCGCGCGGGCTTCTCCGGCGACGTAGAGCGATCCGGCGACGATCACCGCTCCGTCGGCTTCGGCCTCGTCGAGGGCTCGAGCGACGGCCTCGGCGACGGTGGAGGTGGTCGTCGTGGGTACCTCGAGGACCCGGCGGGCGGCGGCGGCCACCTCCTCGGGGTCGCGGCCGGCGGGGTCGGCCGGCGTGGTGGCGACGGCCGCATGCACGAGCCCCCGAAGCGGCGCGAGGAGTCGATCGAGGTCGCGTCCGCCCCGCACGCCGACGACGAGGACCCGACGCAGGTCGGGGAACTCCTCGTCGAGGGTCCGGGCGAGGCCGGCCATTCCCTGGGGGTTGTGGGCACCGTCGACGACGACGAGGGGGGTGCGGGCGACGACCTCGAGTCGTCCGGGTGCCGTCGCCGCCCCGGCGGCGGCCCGGACGGCGTCGACGTCGAGTGCTCGGCCGAGGAAGGCCTCGGTGGTCGCCACGGCGGTCGCGAGGTTGTCGACCTGGTGGCGACCGTGGAGGGGCAAGTAGAGGTCCTCGTAGTCGCCGTGGATCCCCGAGACGTCGGCGCTCCACCCGCCGACGGCTCTGCGGGCCTCGACGACGCGGAACTCGCCCCCGAAGCGATACCAGCGGGCGCCGGTCTCGGCGACCCGGGCCGTGATCGGACCCTCCGCCTCGGCGGGCACGGGTCCGGTCACCAGCCGCCCACCCTCGTCGAGGATCGCGACCTTCTCTCGGGCGATCCGGCTCTTCGTCTCCCCGAGCTCGGCCTCGTGGTCGAGTCCGATCCCGGTGACGACGGCGACCGCGGCCTCCACGACGTTCGTGGCGTCGAGGCGACCTCCGAGCCCGACCTCGACGACGGCGACGTCGACCGCCTCGGCGGCGAAGAGCGAGAAGGCGAGGGCGGTGGTCAGCTCGAAGTAGGTCGGTCCGTCCTCGTGGCGCCGTTCGTATTCCTCGACCATCCAGGCGATCTCGTCGACGGCGGTGGCGAACCTCGCCGCGTCGACGGGACGCCCGGCGATCGAGAACCGCTCTTCGACCCGGTGGAGATGGGGGGAGACGAAGGTCCCGACGACGAGTCCGTGGGCTCCGAGGAGATCGGTGACGAGCCGGCAGACGGTCGTCTTGCCGTTCGTGCCTGCGACGTGGATGACCGGGTAGGCGTGGTGGGGATCCGCCAGGTAGTCGAGGAGTCCTCGCATCCGGTCGAGCCCGGGCTTGACCCCCCGCCCGATGCGGGCGTCGAGGAACGCCTCGGCGGCGTCCCGATCCGAGATCGTCATCGACCGAGGAGCTCGGCCTGCTCGGCGAGACGGTCGAGGAGGTCCCGGGCCTCGGCGAGCTTGCGCCGCTCCTTCTCGACGATCTCCGGCGGTGCCTTGGCGACGAAGCGCTCGTCGGCGAGCTTCTTCTCCGCCCGCGCCACGGTCTCCTCCGCCTCCGCGATGGCCTTGGCGATGCGACGCCGCTCGGCCTCGAGGTCCACGAGCCCGGCGAGGGGGATGAAGGCCTCCACGGGCCCGGCGTGGATCCGGGTGTGCCCCTCGAGGTCGTCGGGAGGCTCCCCGTAGCTCACCTCGGCCTTGACGAGAGAGACGAACTGCTCGTCCCACCAGTCCTCGGCGACCCCGTCCCGGTCGACGATCCGGAGCGGGACCGGGGTGCGGAGGGGCACCTGGTGGTCGGACCGGAAGCGACGGACCCCACCGACGAGTTCCTGGAAGATCCCGACGGTACCGGGCCCCTCCACCGACGGCGGCGAGGGCCACGGGGCGACGGCGAGGAGGCTCCCGTCCCCGAGGTGGCTCCACAGCTCCTCGGTGACGTAGGGGATCGCCGGGTGGAGGAAGGCGAGGAGGTCCCTGAGCACGATCCCCAGGGTGCGGCGGGTCGTCTCTGCCCGGGTCGGATCCCTGAGCGGGGACTTCGCGAGTTCGATGTACCAGTCGAAGACCTCCGACCAGGCGAAGGAGTAGAGCAGACCGAAGGCGTCGGAGAACCGGTACTCGTCGAAGAGGCGATCGACCTCGCCGGCGACCTCGGCGAGCCGCTGGAGGATCCAGGCGTCCTCGGGTCCGGGATCCTCCGGATAGCCGCCCGAGGCGGGGACGTCGGCGATGCCCTCGTGGTCGACGGCGAACCGCACCGCGTTCCACAGTTTGTTCCCGAACCGCCTCGCCGCGTCGATCCACTGCTCGTTGAGGGGAACGTCGTGGCCCGGGGCGGCGGACTGCAGGAGGGCGAGGCGGACGGCGTCGGCCCCGTACCGCTCGACGAGATCGAGGGGATCGACGACGTTGCCGATGGACTTCGACATCTTTCGACCTTCGGCGTCGCGGACGAGCCCGTGGATGACGACGTCCTCGAAGGGGACGTCGTCGACGAAGCGAAGGCCCATCATCATCATCCGAGCCACCCAGAAGTAGATGATGTCGAACCCGGTGACGAGCACGTCGGTGGGGTAGAAGCGCCGGAGGTCGTCGGTGTCCTCCGGCCAGCCGAGGGTGGAGAAGGGCCAGAGGGCCGACGAGAACCAGGTGTCGAGGACGTCCTCGTCTCGCCGGAGTTCCGTGGCGCCGCAGCGGGGACAGGTCGTCGGTTCGTCGACGGCGACGATCGTCTCGTCGCAGGCCTCGCAATACCACGCCGGGATCTGGTGGCCCCACCAGAGCTGGCGGGAGATGCACCAGTCGCGGAGGTTCTCCATCCAGTGGAAGTAGTTCTTCTCCCATCGCCGGGGGAAGAACCGGGTTCGTCCCTCGCGGACGGCCTCGATGGCCGGTCCCACGAGGGGACGAACGGAGACGAACCACTGGAGGGAGAGGATCGGCTCCACGACGGTGCCGCAGCGTCCGCAGTGCCCCACCGAATGATGGTGCTCCTCGACGCGTTCGACGAGACGACGCTCGACGAGGGCGTGACGAACCGCCTCGCGGGCCTCGAAGCGGTCGAGGCCGGCGAACTCGCCGCCTTCGGCGGTGATCCGCCCATCGAGGTCGATGACGACGATCGCGGGGAGGTCGTGCCGCTCGGCGATCTCGAAGTCGAGGGGATCGTGGGCGGGGGTGACCTTCACGGCTCCGGTGCCGAAGTCGGGATCGACGGCCGCGTCGGCCACGATGGGGATCTCTCGATCGACGAGGGGCAGGAGGACGGTCTCGCCCACGAGATGGCGGTATCGGTCGTCGTCGGGGTGGACGGCCACGGCGGTGTCGCCGAGCATGGTCTCGGGGCGGGTCGTGGCGACGACCACGTGGCCCGACCCGTCGGCGAGCGGGTAACGGAGATGGGTCAGCTCGCCGATCTCCTCCTCGTGGTCGACCTCGATGTCGGACAGGGCCGTCCGGCACCGGGGACACCAGTTGATGATCCGATTCCCCCGATAGATGAGGCCCTCCTCGTAGAGGCGCACGAAGACCTCCCGGACCGCTCGGGAGAGCTGCTCGTCGAGGGTGAACCGTTCCCGGGTCCAGTCGAGGGAGAAGCCCATGCGGCGCATCTGCTCGGTGATCCGGTTCCCCGAGGCGGCTTTCCACGCCCAGACCCGCTCGACGAAGCGCTCCCGGCCCAGTTCGTGCCGGGTGAGGCCCTCCTTGGCGAGCTCCCGCTCGACGACGTTCTGGGTGGCGATGCCGGCGTGGTCGGTCCCGGGTAGCCAGAGGGTCGCCCTCCCCTGCATCCGGCGTCGCCGGACGATCGCGTCCTGGATGGACATGTTCAGGGCGTGGCCCATGTGGAGGACCCCGGTGACGTTCGGGGGCGGGACGACGATCGCGAAGGGCTCGCCGTCGGGACGGAACTCCGGACGGAAGATCCCCGCGTCCTCCCAGACCGCGTACCAGCGGTCCTCGATGGGGGCGGGCTCGTAGGTGGGTTCCATGGTCCTCGTGATCGACGACGAGCGGCGGAAGTGTATCGCGCGGAAGAACCCGGATCCCCCCCCTGCGGATCCGGGTTCCTCCGTCCCGTCGTCGAGGTGGCCGGGGGCCCCCCACGAACCCCCGGCACCTCGACGTTCCCCCTGCTTGCCCGAACCGTGGTCCGTCCCGCATTCCGGCGGGTCGGTTCCCCCCTACCGCTTCGGTGCCTTGCGGGCACCATGAAGGTACGACAACTGGCCGTGGCCGTACAGACACAAAGCGTGGCAACGCATGGTGACTAGTCACCCGCGCCGGTCGGTGGTCCCGATCGGGGCGACTAGGTTGCCGGCGAGCCCACGAGGAGGACGCCGTGATCCGCATCGACGCCGACCTGCTCATCCCCGGCCGAGGCGAGCCCGTCCCCCGCGGGACCGTCCTCCTCGACGGCGCGACGATCTCCTACGCCGGTCCCCGGGCGACGGCGCCGTCCACTCCCGAGGCCGAGGCCTTCGAGGTGCCCGTGGCGCTGCCCGGCCTGTGGGAGTGTCACGGTCACTTCCTCGGCACCCCGATCCCGGACCTCGAACGGATCGCCACCGCGTCGCCGGTCACCCTCGCCGCGCAGGCCACCGCGGACCTCGCCGCCACCCTCGCCGGCGGCGTCACGAGCGTCCGGGAGGTCGGGGGGCTCGGGATCGACCTCCGCGAGGTCGTCGCTCGGGGCTCGATCCCGGGTCCCACGATCCACCCCGCCGGTGCGATCCTCTCCCCCACCGGCGGCCACGCCGACATCCACGGGCTCCCCCTCGACTTCGTCCGTTCCCTCCCCGAGCGGGGACTCGTCTTCCAGGAGCTCTGCGACGGCGTGACCGAGTGCCTCCGGGCGGTTCGTCGTCAGCTCCGCCGTGACGCGAAGGTCATCAAGGTCTGCGCCTCCGGTGGGGTCATGTCGGAGGTCGACCACCCGATCCACCAGCAGTTCGGCGACGACGAGCTCCGGGCGATCGTGGCCGAGGCCGAACGCGCCGAGCGGGTGGTCGCCGCCCACTGCCACGGCAAACCCGGGATCATGGCCGCGCTTCGGGCGGGGGTGAAGACCATCGAGCACGGGACCTACCTCGACGAGGAAGCGGCCGACCTCATGCTCGAGACCGGCGCGATCCTCGTCCCCACGCGCTTCGTCATCGACGAGCTCCTCGGGATGGAGGATCGACTCCCCGGCTACGCCTACGAGAAGGCGGTCGCCATCGCCGCCCGTCACGCCGAGGCCCTCGAGCTCGCCGTCGCCAAGGGCATCCCGATCGCCATGGGCACCGACATCTTCGTGAGCGGCCCCCTCTACGGCCGGAACGCCCGAGAGATCCGCCATCTCATCGACGCCGGGATGAGCCCCCTCCAGGCCATCGAGGCGGCGACCGCGAACGGGCCCCGAACCCTCGGTCCCCAGGCTCCCCGTTCGGGGCTCCTCGCCCCGGGCTACGCCGCCGACGTCGTCGCCCTCGACTTCGATCCCCTCGCCGACCCCGCGCCGTGGGGCGACCCCGACCGGGTGACCCACGTCTGGAAGGCAGGTGAGACCGTCAAGCGTCCGGCGAGTTGAAGCCCACCCCCGAGGTGGATACGCTGACCGGGTGCGCCGGCTCCCCCTCGTTCTCCTCGCCGCCGTGGTCTCGGCCGGTTGCGCGGGCCAGGGCGGCCCCGACGGCGCCGCCGGAGGCTACGCCTTCAGCTTCTTCGACGTCTTCTGGCTCCTGTTCATCCTCTCGGCCTTCCAGCCGATGCTCCAGCAACGGATCTTGGCCGCGCAGCGGACCCGGGCGATCCGACTCATCGAGAAGCGGCGCGGCTCCCGGGTCGTCACCCTCATCCACCGCCAGGAGGGCCTCTCGTTCCTCGGCATCCCCTTCGCCCGGTACATCGACATCGACGACTCGGAGCACCTCATCCGAGCGATCGAGCTCACCGACGACGCGATCCCCCTCGACGTGGTCCTCCACACCCCCGGCGGGCTCGTCCTCGCCGCCGAGCAGATCGCCAAGGCCCTCGCCGACCACCCGGCGAAGGTGACCGTGTTCGTCCCCCACTACGCGATGTCGGGCGGAACGCTCATCGCCCTCGCCGCCGACGAGATCGTCATGGCCCCCTCGGCCGTCCTCGGCCCGGTGGATCCCCAGCTCGGGCAGTGGCCCGCCCGATCGATCGTCGCCGCCGTGGAGGCGAAGACCGACGTCAACGAGGTCGACGACGAGACGCTCATCCTCGCCGACGTCTCCCGCAAGGCGCTCCGCCAGGTGAAGGAGTTCGTCGAGGAGCTCCTCCGACCCAAACTCGGCGACCGGGCCCCCGAGGTGGCCGAGCGACTCTCCCAGGGCACCTGGACCCACGACTTCCCGATCACCGTGGAGCTCGCCCGCTCCCTCGGCCTGCCGGTCTCCACCGACCTCCCCGACGAGGTCCGGGCGATCATGGAGCTCTACCCGCAGCCCCGCAACCAACGCCCCTCGGTCGAGTACATCCCCATGCCCTACCGCCGACCCGATACCGGCGAGGGGCCCCGGTCGGACCGGCGAGGAGACTGAGGCCCCGTCGAGACCTCAGTCGTCGAAGGCGAGCTGGGGCATCTCCGGCCGCCGCCGGCTCCGCCGTCGGACCCGCCGACGGGGCCGGGGTACACCGTCGGCGAAGAGCGGCACGCCCCGGAGGGCGGCGAGCCGCTCGGCGACCCCCCACCAGTCGGTGGCGTCCCCCACCTCCGATGCCTGCATCGTGACGAGCCGTTCCTCGGGAACGAGGACCGGGAGCCACTCGTCGAGCAGACCTTCGATCTCGTCCCGGAACGCCTCGGAGGTCGAGCGGACGCCGTCGCCTCGCAACGCCACGTCGGGGAGGAGCCGCACGACGAGGTCGTAGGTCCCCGACCAGCGCCGCACCAGCGGCTCCACGTCGAAGGGATCCGTCCCCGCGCACGCCCGCCGGTAGTAGACGAAGTTGTCCATCACCCCCCGGTCCAGGACCACGACCTCGGCCTTGCCGGTGAGCTCCAGCTCCTGACGGACCTGGGAGACGAGGACCCAGAGCTGGGCTTCGGGGGTCGCCCCCTCGTTCATGCCGAGGGGGTTGTCGCGGACGACCTCGCGGCCGTACTCCACGGTGCGGCCGGCCCGCTGGAGCACCCCGGCGAAGCCGTGGGCGGCGGTGGTCTTCCGGATGCCGTGCGAGCCGACGAAGGCGACCTTCGCGGCCGGCTCCCACCGGACCATCGTCAGGCGCTGCGTTCTTCGGGCAGCTTCGAGGCGAGATCCTGGATCGGCACGAGGGTCGGGTTGACCCGCTCCCGAACGACGTTCCCGTCGATGACGACCTTGGCCACGTCGGTGCGAGAGGGCAGCTCGTACATCGTCTCGACGAGCACCTCCTCCATGATCGCCCGCAGCCCCCGAGCGCCGGTCCCTCGCTCGAGGGCCTGCTCGGCGATCGCCCGCAGCCCGTCCTCGGTGACCACGAGCTCGACGCCGTCCATCTCGAAGAACTTCGCGTACTGCTTGACGAGGGCGTTCTTGGGTTCGGTGAGGACCCGGACGAGATCGTCCTCGTCGAGGTCGTCGACGGTGGTGACGACCGGGAGCCGGCCGATGAACTCGGGGATGAGCCCGTAGGCGATGAGGTCTTCGGGCATGACCTGGGCGATGATCTCGGATCGATGGGTCGCGTCGGACACCGCCCTGACGTCGGCGCCGAACCCCACCGTGCGCTTCCCGATCCGATTCTGGATGACCTCCTCGAGGCCGGCGAAGGCTCCGCCGACGATGAACAACATGTTCGACGTGTCGATCTGGAGGAACTCCTGGTGCGGATGCTTCCGTCCCCCCTGGGGGGGGACCGAGGCCACCGTGCCCTCGAGGATCTTCAAGAGCGCCTGCTGGACGCCTTCCCCGGACACGTCGCGGGTGATCGATGGGTTCTCCGCCTTCCGGGCGATCTTGTCGATCTCGTCGATGTAGATGATCCCCTGCTCGGCACGCTTGATGTCGAAGTCGGCGGCCTGGATGAGCTTGAGGAGGATGTTCTCGACGTCTTCACCGACGTACCCCGCCTCGGTGAGCGCCGTGGCGTCGGCGATGGCGAAGGGCACGTTGAGGAGCCGGGCCAGGGTTCGGGCCAGCAGGGTCTTCCCCGACCCGGTGGGTCCGATGAGGAGGATGTTCGACTTCTCGAGCTCGACGTCCTCCTCCTTGGCCCGCTGTCCGGCGCGGACGCGCTTGTAGTGGTTGTAGACGGCGACCGACAGGAACTTCTTCGCCCGCTCTTGCCCCACGACGTACTCGTCGAGGAAGGCGAAGATCTCCTCGGGCTTGGGGAGCTCCTGGAAGGAGACCTCCTCGGTGGTCGAGAGCTCCTCCTCGATGATCTCGTTGCACAGCTCGATGCACTCGTCGCAGATGTAGACACCCGGACCGGCGATGAGCTTCTTGACCTGCTTCTGCGACTTTCCGCAGAAGCTGCACTTCAGGAGCTCGGAGCCCTCGTACTTCGCCACCGTCGGTCCTCCCTACCCCGCGACCGCTTCGAGTTTCCTCCCGGCGAGGACCTCGTCGATGATGCCGTATTCCTTCGCCTCCTCGGCTCCCATCCAGAAGTCCCGTTCGGTGTCGACGCGGATCTTCTCGATCGGCTGGCCGGTGTGGAGGGCGAGGATCTCGTTGAGCTCCTCCCTGGTCTTCAGGATCTCCTTGGCGTGGATCTCGATGTCGCTCGCCTGCCCGCCGAGCCCCGAGATGTGCGGCTGGTGGACCATGACCCGGGCGTGGGGCAACGCGAACCGCTTCCCCGGGGCCCCTGCGGACAGGAGCACCGCCGCCGCGGAGGCCGCCAGGCCCATGCAGTAGGTGGCCACGTCGGGCTTGATGAACTGCATCGTGTCGTAGATCGCCATCAGCGACGTCGTCGAGCCGCCCGGCGAGTTGATGTAGATCGAGATGTCCTTGTCGGGGTCCTCGCCCTCGAGGTGGAGGAGCTGGGCCATGATGATGTTCGCCACCCCGTCGTCGATCGGCGTACCGAGGAAGACGATGCGGTCCTTGAGGAGGCGGCTGTAGATGTCGAAGGCGCGCTCGCCTCGGGGCGTCTGCTCGATGACCGTGGGAACCAGGTACGTCATGTCACTCCTCGTCGGGGTCGGTGGATGCCTCGGCCTCGCCCGCCTCGGCGTCCTCGTCGGTTGTCTCCGGCTCCTCGCCGGGGCTGGCTTCCTCGCTCGTCGGGACCGTCAGGTCCACCGGCTCGCCGGCCGCGTCGACGGGGACCACCGCCTCCACGACGCGCTCGAGCGCCTTACGTCGGAGGATATCACCGGTCAGCGACTCCAACCGGCCACCCTCGCGTAGCGCTCGTTCCACCTCGTCGGCATCCAGCCCCGCGGATTCAGCCATCGCCTCGATCGCCCCCCGCAGCTCCTCGTCGGACACCTCGAGGCCCTCCACCGCGGCGATGCCCTCGAGGAGCACCCGGGAGGTGAGCGCGGCGACGGCTTGGCGGCGCGTCGAGGCGAGGAACTCGTCCTGGTCTTGGTTCGTGAGCTGGAGGTAGAGCCCGAAGGGGATCTCGTCGCGCTCGAGTCGCTCGAGGAGCCCTCGCACGCGGGCCTCCACCTCGGCGTCGACGAGGTCGGCGGGCAGCTCGAGGTCGAGATCTGCGGCGAGGGCCTCGACGGCCCGGTCGGCGAGCAGCGACCGGGCTTCGGCGACGGCCCGGGCCCGGAGCGCCGAGGTGATCGCCTCCCGGAGTTCCTCCACCGTCTCGAACTCGGTGGTGTCGGCGACGAACTCGTCGGTGAGCTCGGGGAGCTTCTTCGCCCTGACCTCCTTGACGAGCACCCGCAGGGTCACCGGGGTGGGGGCCTCCCTGCCGGCGAAGCCGGCGGGCAACGTCCCCGGTCCTTCCACGAGGTCCCCGGCCTTCGTTCCCGCGAGGAGCTCGTCGAGGCCGGCCACGAAGGATCCCGATCCCACCTCGTAGAGCAGGTCGGAGGCGGAGGCGTCCTCCAGCTCGGTCCCGCCGTCGAGGACGGTGAGGTCGATGAGGACGAAGTCCCCCTCGCCCGCCGGCCGCTCGACGGTCTCGAGCTCGGCGAACTGGTTCCGCAGCGCGTCGATCTGGGCCTCGACGAGCTCGTCGGAGACCTCCGGTGCCTCGATGACGATCTCCCGACCCTCGTAGTCGGGGACCGCCTCGATCTCCGGCCACAGGGCGATCCGCACGTCGACGTGGACGCCGGAGTCGACGTCCCGGATGTCGGTGACCTTCGGCACCGTGACCGGCTGGAGGCCCGCCTCCTCGATCGCCTTGGCGACGACCTCGGGGAGGGCCTCTTCGATCGCCTCGCTCCGGAGCTTGTCGGCTCCGACCATCCGCTCGACGAGGGGACGCGGTGCCTTGCCGGGTCGGAAGCCCTTGATCTTCAGATGCCGGGAGAGCTTCCGTGCGGCGACGTCCTTCGCCTTCTCCAGGTCCTCGTCGGGGATGTGGACGGTGAGGGTCCGCTCGAAGCGGCCCGACTCTGCGATCTCGGTGCGCATGGGACTCCTGTGTTCGGGGACCCTCTGGGGAGGGTGGGGTGGCCGACGGGATTCGAACCCGCGACCTCCGGGACCACAACCCGGCGCTCTCACCAGACTGAGCTACGGCCACCATGGACGGACGGAGGCCTCGCCTCCGTCCGGGGTGCCCCCGGAAGGATTCGAACCCTCGACCAAGAGCTTAGAAGGCTCCTGCTCTGTCCACTGAGCTACGGGGGCGCGGCGGACCGAGCGGCCGCCGAGCGGATGACGGGAATCGAACCCGCACCACCAGCTTGGAAGGCTGGGGCTCTACCATTGAGCTACATCCGCGCGGTCCGTGAGGATACCGCGTTCGGGCACCTCGTCGGGCTGGCCGGATTCGAACCGGCGACCCCCTGCTCCCAAAGCAGGTGCGCTGCCAAGCTGCGCCACAGCCCGTTCCCCTCCATTGTCGCATCCTCGCCGACCTTCTCGCGTCTCGAGGCCTTCCGCGGAATCCCACGATGCCGTCGAGGTACCCCGAGCCGGAGCCGTCGAGGACTCGCTAACATCCCGGGCGGGTCGCTAGCTCAACCTGGCAGAGCAACGGACTCTTAATCCGCAGGTTCAGGGTTCGAATCCCTGGCGACCCACGAGCGACGACGGCCCTCGGACCCCGGGGGCCTTCGTCGTCCCTGCGGGCGTGGCGGAACCGGGAGACGCGCCGGGTTTAGGTCCCGGTGGCCGACAGGCCGTGGGGGTTCGAGTCCCTCCGCCCGCACCGCCGGTGACGGTCCTTTCGCGGCCGGCTCCGGTGCCGACAGGGGAGGCCGTGAACGGAATGCCCCGCTCCAGGCGTCTCCAAGAAGCCCTCGACCGGCTCGAGCGGCATCGGGTGGAGCTCGAACGCGACATCGTCGCCGAGATGGAGGCCCTCTGGTTCCGGCCCGCGGCGACGAGGACCGACGACGCGGCGACCACCACCGGCTCGGGATCGTTCTTCGAGGTCAGCTGGGATTGACGGCCGTGCGCTCGCCCGGATCCCGGTCTCTCCCCTCGGACCGGGGTTCGGGCGCGTCCACCGTCTCGTCGAGGAGTTCGGCGAGGCGACGCAGCGCCCGGGCACGGTGAGAGATACGGTTCTTCTCCTCCTCCGACAGCTCGGCGAGGGTTCGGCCGTCGACCTCGAAGACCGGGTCGTAGCCGAAGCCGCCGCGGCCCCGCGGTTCGGTGGTGATCCGACCCTCGAGGACGCCCTCGACCGTCGCCTCGCGGCCGTCGGGGGTGACGAAGGCGACGACGGTGCGGAAGCGAGCCCGGCGGTCGGCGACCCCTTCGAGCTCGGCGAGGAGCTTGGCGACGTTCTCCGCGTAGGTGGCCCGGGGTCCCGCGTAGCGGGCCGAGTACACCCCGGGGGCGCCGCCGAGGGCCTCGACCTCGAGGCCGGTGTCGTCGGCGATCGCCGCCAGCCCCGTGGCCGCCGCGGCCGCCCGGGCCTTGAGGAGCGCGTTGCCCTCGAGGTCGTCGGCGGTCTCTGCGACGTCGGGCCAGTCGGCGTCGTCGACGACCTCGACGGGCGGTCCGAGCCGGGCGAGGACGGCCTCCACCTCTCGGAGCTTGTCGGGGTTCTTCGAGGCGACGACGATCCTCATTCCGCCAGCGCCCTCCGCTGGACCTCGACGAGTTCGCCGATGCCCTCGGCGGCGAGGTCGAGGAGCTCGTCGAGCCGCGCCTTCGGGAAGGGCCGCCCCTCGGCGGTGGCCTGGACCTCGACGAACTCACCGGAGCCGGTCATCACGACGTTCGCGTCGACGTCGGCGGCCGCGTCCTCGACGTAGTCGAGGTCGAGGAGGGCGACGCCGTCGACGAGCCCCACCGAGACGGCGGCGACGTGGTCGACGATCGGGGACGCCTCGAGCTTCCCGGCCTCCACCCTGGCGGCGAAGGCGTCGGCGAGCGCCACCCAGGCGCCGGTGATCGACGCGGTGCGGGTGCCGCCGTCGGCCTGGAGGACGTCGCAGTCGACCCGGGCGGTAATGGGTCCCATCGCCGCGAGGTCGACGGCGGCCCGCAGCGACCGGCCGATGAGCCGCTGGATCTCCTTCGTGCGACCTCCCGAGATGGAGCTCCGGTGAACCCGCTCGGGGCTCGAGCCGGGCAGCATCGCGTACTCGGCGGTGATCCACCCCTCCCCTCCGTCCCGCATCCAGGGTGGCACGTCCTCGTCGAAGGACACCGTGCAGAGCACCCGGGTACGCCCCATCCGGATGAGGACGGAGCCGGGGGTCATCTCGGTGTAGCCGCGCTCGACGACCACGGGACGGAGTTCGTCGGGTGCTCGGTCGGTCCTCATCGGTCGCTCCTCGGGGTGAAGGTCGTGCCCGGCGCCGCGTAGTCGACGGGGGCCCCATAGACGGCCTCGGCCTCACCGACGGACACCGCCGGATCGGCGGTCGCGGCGACGTGGGTGAGGACGAACCTCCCCACCTCGGCTGCGACGGCGAGCTCCGCCGCCTCCTGGGCGGTGAGATGGTAGGGGTAGGTGTCGGGGCCGCGCACGCCCTGGAGGCTCGCCTCGACGACGAGGAGGTCGGCGCCGGCGGCGAGCCGGGGGAGGTCGCCCCCCGGGCCGGTGTCGCCCGAGTAGACGACGACGCCGTCGGGCGTCGACACCCGGGTCACGAGGCTCGGGACCGGGTGGACGCCGAACCCGAACTCGAAGCGGAGCTCCCCCACCTCGACGACGTCGCCCGCCTCGACGGTTCGGAGGTCGAGGACGTGGTGGAAGACGTGCTCGGCGGTGGCCCGAGCGAAGGCGGCGAGGTGCTCGGCGGCGCCGGGAGGGACGAACACGGGGATCGGGACGATCCCCGACGGGCCGTAGGCGAGGTACCCGTAGAGCCCGTAGAGGTCGGCACAGTGGTCGACGTGGACGTGGCTGACGACCACGGCGTCGAGCCGACCGGGATCGACGAGCTCGGCGAGCGCCATGAAGGTCCCGGTCCCCGCGTCGAGCCACACCGTCCGGTCGCCGCTGCGCAACAGGTAGCCGGAGGCGGGGTTCGTGCGGGTCGGAGCGCCGCCCGACGACCCGAGCACCGTCCAGGTGGTCGTCATCGTGCGCCCCCCACGAGGGTGAGCACGGCGATCCAGACCACGGCGAGGATCGTGGCGACGAGGAGCGGGAGCCAGGGACGCGCTGCGTCCCGCCACGCCACGAGCGCCGCGCCCAGCCACAGGACGCCGAGCGCGACGGTCCATCCCGTCGCCAGGACGAGGGACGAGGCGGCGATGAGCACGCCGACGAGCAGGAGGAAGGCGACGCCGACGAGGCGGAACAGGAGGCGGTAGGACTCGGGGTCGTGGTCTTCGCTCGCCATCGCCGGCGAGCCTACCCCTCGACGCGGAGGTCGAGGGTCGTCACCCGCCCGCCGACGATCCGGTGGACGGCGAGACGGGGGGTGGTGTCGACGTGCCCGACGATCAAGTGGAACCATCGCGGTTCGAGCGCCCCGGCGACGTCGCGGGCCGACGGGACGGGGGCGGCCCGGGGATGGGAGTGGAAGACGCCGACGAGCTCCCAGCCTCGGGCCTCGGC
>DRQR01000247.1 GCA_011371355.1 Actinomycetota bacterium | reverse complement strand
CCGGCTTCGATGACCGCACCGCCGAAGGCGTCGCCCACCGCCCAGGTGGTGACGACGAAGAGGACGGCGGACAGGAGGGCGGCGGGGACCTTGACGGGTGCCGGGTGGCTGAGCTCGGCGTTCGTGCCGAGGGGCGCCCGGGTGATCATGATGCCGATGAGGAAGAGGATGATCACCGCCCCGATGTAGACGAGGACGACGGTCCACCCGACGAACTCGGCGCCGAGCATGATGAACATCGCCGCGGTCCCGGCGAGGGCGACGACGAGGAAGAGCACCGCTCGCACGACGTTCCTCGAGGTGACGACCCCCCAGGCCGCGGCCAGGGTCGGCGCGGCGAGGACGAGGAACACCCAGTTGGCGAGCTCGGAGAACCAGGCCGACACGGTCATGAGGACTCCAGGGCGGGGGGCTCGGGGACGGTGTCGAGCCACTCGGTGAGCCGCTCGACGGGATGGAGCAAGTCGGCGATCGAGTACTCGGAGTACTCGTACTCGGGACTCCAGAACAGCGCGTCGAAGGGACAGACCTCGACACAGATCCCGCAGTACATACAGAGGGCGAAGTCGATGTCGAAGCGGTCGAGCTTCGCCCGGGTGCGGGGTCTCCCGCCCGGTTTGGAGGGAGGGACCTCTTCCTTGTGCCCCTCGATGTAGATGCACCAGTCGGGGCACTCCCGGGCGCAGAGCATGCACACCGTGCACGCCTCGGTGTCGAGGGAGATCACGCCCCGGGCCCGGGGCACCGGGATCTCCTTCTCCTCGGGGTAGAACACCGTGGGCGGCCTGCGGAAGAGCGCCTTCAACGTCGCCCACATGCCCTTCCACAGGCCCGCGAAGGGCGGTCGGATCGACTTGTCGTAGGCCATCAGAGCACCACCTTGAAGATCCCGGCGAGGACGATGTTCAGGAGGCCGAGGGGGATGAGCCACCGCCACGCCATCGCTTGGAGCTGATCCTCGCGCAATCGCGGCCAGGTCCAACGGAACCAGATCATGAGGAAGACCAGGAGGGCCACCTTGCCGAGGAGGACGAAGGGCCCGACGACGTTCAGGGTGGCGGCGGGAACGCCGGGGAGGGCGTAGCCGCCGAGGTAGAGGGTGGCGGCGATCGCCGACATCGCCACCATGCTCGCGTACTCGCCGAGGAAGAACATCGTGAAGCGGATCCCCGAGTACTCGGTGAGGTAGCCCATGGTGAGCTCCGATTCGGCGATCGGCATGTCGAAGGGGATCCGGGAGAGCTCGGCGATCGCGGCGATCATGAAGATCGTGAAGCCGATGATCTGTCCCTTGACGATGAAGGGCGCCGAGATCGGGACGCCGGCGACGACGAACCACGGTTCGGCCTGGACGGCGACGATCTCCGACAGCGACATCGTGCCGGCCTGGACGACGACGGCGAGCACGGCGAGGAGGAGGGGGAGTTCGTAGGCGATGAGCTGGGCGGCGGCGCGCAGGCCCCCGATGAGCGAGTACTTGTTCGCCGAGGCCCACCCGGCCATGAGGACCCCGAGGGTGGAGAGGGACGAGACGGCGAGGACGTAGAAGGCGCCGAGGTCGAGGTCGCGCACGACGAGGCTCGGCCCGAAGGGGATGACGACCCACACGGCGAGGGCGGCGACGATGACCACGTAGGGGGCGAGGCGGTAGACCGTCGAGTCGGCGAGGCGGGGGACGAGGTCCTCCTTCTGGAGGAACTTCAGCCCGTCGGCGAGGGGCTGGGCCCATCCCCAGCGTCCACCCGCGTAGTAGGGCCCGATCCGCGACTGCATGTGCGCGGAGATCTTCAGCTCGGCGTAGATCGTCACGAGGGCGAGTCCCAGCATGACGGCGAGGACGGCGACGACCTGCAGCCCGAGGGTGGCCCAGAAGCTCATCGGTCCACGTCTCCGAGGACGAAGTCGAGGCTCCCCATGATCGCCACGAGGTCGGGGACGAGTTGCCCCTCGAGGAGCCACGGGAGGATCGAGAGGTTCGAGAAGGAGGTCGAGCGGATCTTCAGACGGTACGGCATCCGGCCGCCTTCGGAGACGATGTAGTAGCCGAACTCGCCCTTGGGGTTCTCGTGGCGGACGTAGACCTGCCCCTCGGGGACCTTGAGCACCCGAGGCACCTTCGCCTGGAGGGGCCCGGAGGGGATCTTGTCGATCGCCTGGAGGACGATGCGTGCCGACTGGCGGATCTCCTCGAGGCGGCAGACGTACCGGTCGTAGCAGTCCCCCGAGGTGGTGACGACGACGTCGAAGTCGACCTCGTCGTAGGGGAGGATCGGTTCGACCTTGCGGAGGTCGAAGTCGACGCCCGAGGCCCGCAGGTTCGGTCCCGACAGCCCGTACTCGATGGCCTTGTCGGGCGGGATGACCCCGATGCCGACGGTGCGGGCCTTGATGAACTCGTTGCCGGTGACGAGCTCGTCGAGCTCGTCGCAGACGTGGAGGACCTTCTCCATCGCCGTCTTCGTCTGGGCGAAGAACCCCGCGGGGAGGTCCATGGAGATCTTCTTCGTCTTCGAGCCTCCGCCGGCGGCGGGCTTGACCCCGCCGACCCGGTTGAAGTTCGGGTGGAACCGCCCACCGGTCACCGACTCGATGAGGTCGAGGACCCGTTCCCGCTCCCGGAGGGCCCACATGAGCGGGGTCGTGGCACCGAGCTCGAGGGGATAGGAGGACATGAAGACGAGGTGGGAGGCGATCCTCGCCATCTCGGTGAGGATGAGGCGGATCCACTGGGCCCGCGGTGGAGCCTCGATGCCGGTGAGTCGCTCGACGGCGACGATGAAGGGCACCTCGCTCGCGAAGCCGGCGACCCAGTCGATCCGGTTCACGAGGGCGGTGATCTGGGCGTACGTACGCACCTCGGCGAGCTTCTCGTAGCCCCGGTGCATGTAGCCGATGACCGGCTCGACCTCTTCGATCCGCTCGCCGTCGACCTTGGCGACGAGGCGGAGCACCCCGTGGGTGGAGGGGTGCTGCGGCCCGATGTTCAGGGTCATGTCGGGGGTCTGGAGCTCGACGGAGACCGCGACCTCCGAGCGGTGCATGAGCCCCGTCATCGCTCCCCTCCCGCCTCGACGTTCTCCAGCGAGGGCTTGTCCTCGACGTCGACGGTGCCGGGCCAGGGCTTCACCTCGCGACTGAGGAGCGGGAAGTCCTTGCGGAGGGGGTGCCCCTCGAAGCCGTCGGGGAGGTAGAGCTTCGCGAGGTAGGGATGGCCGCGAAAGTCGATGCCGAACATCTCGTGGGCCTCCCGTTCATGCCAGGCGGCTCCGGCGAAGAGGGGCACGATCGAATCGATCACCGGGTCGTCCTTGGGCACGACGGCGAGGAAGTGCATCGCATCGGCGGATTCCACCGAGGAGAGACGGCAGACGACCTCGAACCGCTCCTCGAGGGAGTCGGGGTCGGCGACGCCCTCCCCGACGGCCGACTCCTTCGCCCAGTCGATCGCCGACAGCCACGAGAAGAACCGGAGCCCCTCTTCGTCGCGGGCCCGTCGCAGGGTCTCGACCCATCGGTCGCGGTCGACGTAGATCCGTGGCGTGCCGAACTCGGCCACCCAGCGGACCGCGCCGAGGCGCGACGCCATCGCCTCGGTGGCGGCGGCGAGGGGATCGGGCGTCTCAGGCGGGCTGTCGGTCAACTTCGGTCCACTTCGCTCGCGGGTCTTCCTGCATGATCTTCTCCTGGAGGAGGACGATGCCCTCCAGGAGCGCCTCCGGCCGAGGCGGGCATCCCGGCACGTAGACGTCGACCGGGATGATCTGGTCGACGCCCTTGGTGACCGAGTAGGAGTCCCAGTAGGGTCCACCGCAGTTCGAGCACGAGCCCATCGAGATCACGTACTTGGGGTCCGGCATCTGGTCGTAGAGGCGCTTGACCGCCGGAGCCATCTTGTCGGTCACCGTGCCGGCGACGACCATGAGGTCGGCCTGGCGAGGTGAGGCCGGGAGGGGGATCACCCCGAACCGCATGAAGTCGTACCGGGGGCTGGAGACCGCCATCACCTCGATCGCGCAGCAGGCGAGGCCGAACTGGAAGTACCACAGCGAGTACTTCCTCGCCCAGTTGAGGAGCCACGAGACCGGCTTGGGGGTGCCGAACTTCTCGATCACTCCCATCGGAGCACTCCCTTGGCGAGGGCATAGAGGAGGCCGAGGACGAGGACGACGACGAAGACGATCATCTCGACGAGGACGGTGATCCCGAGCCCGGCCTCGGCGAAGAAGTCGAGTCGGATCGCCCAGGGGAACATGAAGATCGCCTCGACGTCGAAGATGAGGAAGAGGAGGGCGAAGACGTAGTAGCGGATGTGGCTCTGGTTCCAGCCCCCACCGATCGGTTCGATGCCCGACTCGTAGACGACCTCCTTGAACCCGCCGGGACGCCGGGGGGCGATGAGGGAGGAGGCGAAGATCGCCCCGGCCACGAGCAGCGCCCCGACCGCCATGAAGACGGCCACCGTGATGTAGTCACCGAAGTATGCGTTGAGCACCTGAACTCGTCCCTCGGTCGAGGCTGCTGGGGGTCGGCTCCGGGGCGGGAGTCTAGGAGGTTCCCGCGCGCCTCCCAATTCACGACGAGCCGACCGACAGGGCCGGTAGCCTCGCCCGGGATGCCGTCCCCTCCCCCGCCCCCCACCTACGACGAGGCCACCCTCGCCGACCTCTCGATCGAGCTCGCCGCCCGCCTCGGCGTGCCGGCGACGCGCCACCTCGCCGCCGAGGTGGCCTCGGTGCTCCCCGAGGGGTCGGGGACCGTGGTGGTCCTCTTCGACGGTCTCGGCACCCACCAGCTCGGCCACCCCGCTGCCGGCCCCCTCGCCGAGGACCTGGCGGCGACGATCGACACGGTGTTCCCGACGACGACCACCGTCGCCCTCGCCACCGTGGCGACGGGACTGCCGCCGTCCCGCCACGGCCTCCTCGGCTACCACCTCTGGCTGCCGGAGGTCGGCGAGGTGGTGAACACGATCCGCTGGACGACACCCTGGGGTGAGCCCGTGGGGGTCGACACCGTCGGGTTCCTCCCGACTCCGAATCTGTGGGAGCGTCTCGCGGCGTCGGGGATCGAGCCGATCACGATCCAGCCGGCGGCCTTCTCGGGCTCTCCGCTCTCTCGGCTCCTGTATCGGGGATGCCGCTTCGAGCCGGTCGCCTCCCTCGACGAAGCGGCGCACGCCGCCCTCCAACTCGCCGGCCCGGGTCGGTTCGTCCTCGTCTACTGCAACGACGTCGACGTCGCCGCCCACGAGGCGGGCCAGACCTCCTCCTCCTACGCCGAGGCGCTCGGTCGAGCGGCGAAGCTCTGGGATCGGCTCCGGACGGGCCTTCCACCCGACGTCGGCCTCGTCGGCACCGCCGACCACGGACACGTCGACGTCCCCGAGAGGCGGCGGTATCGGCTCCCGGCCGAGCTCCAAGCCGAACGGATCCTCTACGGAGACTCCCGTGTCCTCTTCGTGCGGGGCCCGGCGATCGACGACTCGGACCTGCCGGCGACGTGGCTGCCCTTCGCCGCGGTGTCGGACTGGTGGGGCCCCGGGCCCCGACATCCCTCCTTCGAGGTTCGTCGTCCCGACGGCGTGCTCGTGGCCGACGACGGCTGGGTCGTCCTCCACCGCCATGCGAACCCGCGCCTCGTCGGGCACCACGGAGGCCTCTCTCCTCCAGAGCGGCGGATCCCGGTGCTCGCGCGCCGGTGAAGCTCCCGGTCAGGCCCCGGAGCCGGCCACGGTCCCCTCGAGCTTCTCGAAGGAGGCGTCGAAGACGATGCAGACGACCTCCCGGTCGCCGAGCCGGTCCCAACTCTCTGCGGTGGGCGTCAGCCACGAGACGACGAGGGGCGACGCCTCGTAGGCGACCCCCACGTAGGGCTCGAAGGCATCGAGGCAGGCCTCCTCGGCGAAGGCCTCCGCCCTCGCCGCGCCCGGATACGGGCCGTCGGGCATGGTGACGACCGCGATGACCTCGTTGTCGTGGGGCTCGTCGCAGGCGACGAGCTCGACTTCGGCGATCTCGGCGGGCAGGTCGGCGGGATCGTCGAAGCACATCCCCGGCTCGAGGGCGAAGACCGAGCCGGCCCCGCACGCGGCGAGCAGGAGGGCGAGGATGAGGGCGGCGGGTCGCATGGCGGCTCCTTCGTCGAGTTCGTTCGTGCCCCGACGCCGGTGCGGCTCGACATCGGAGCCACGGTGGCCGGGCGCCGATTCGGGGCGGGCCGGAGACGGGGAAGGGCCACGATACCGCGGCACGCCGCGGTCGACCTCCCTGACCGCCCGCCGGGGCCTCGGCGCCTTCGTCCTCGACTGGGACCGGTTCCCGCCGGAGGTACGGAATCGGAGCGGCGTCGT
>DRQR01000246.1 GCA_011371355.1 Actinomycetota bacterium | reverse complement strand
CGGGGCGAAGCTCGTCGAGCGCCTCCTCGCCGCGCTCTTCGATCACCCCGCGGTCCTCGCGGTCGCCCTCCTCCTCGTCGGCGTCGGCCTGATCTTCGCCACGCTCACCTTCATCACGAAGAACATGAAGGTCCTCGTCGCCGCCCGCATCGAACGCACCCTCAACGCGGCGCTCAGCCGCAGCGGCACCATCGGGATCCTCGTCGGCATCGTGGTCACCGTCGCCGTCCAGTCCTCGTCGATCACGACGTCGATCCTCATCCCGCTCATCGCCTCCGGGGTCCTCCTCGCCCGGAACGCCTACCCGATCACCCTCGGCGCGAACATCGGGACGACGGTGACCGCCCTCATCGCCGCCCTCGGTGCCGGCAAGGTCGACGGGATGACCATCGCCCTCGTCCACCTGCTCTTCAACGTCTCGGGGACCCTGCTGCTCTACGTGCCCCGACCCCTCCGCCACCTCCCGGTGCGCCTCGCCGGACGGCTCGCCGACGTCGCCCTCGAACGAAAGTGGTTGGCGGTGGCCTATGTTGTGGGTACCTTCGTCGTCGTGCCCCTCGTGGGCATCGCGTGGTTGTCCTAGGAGGCTCGCATGGTGCTGGACTTCTTCCGCTCCGGACACTCGGCCATCGAGGAGGTCGAGGCCAAGCTCGTCCAGATGCTCAACGACGCCTACCGGGTGTACGACGGGGCCGCCGAGGCGCTCTTCGGCGCCGGCAAGTCGAAGGAGACGAAGCGGGAGCTGCGGGCCACCGACCGGGGCATCAACGTGGCCGAACAGGAGGTGCGCCGCATGCTCATGGTCCACGTCTCGGTCCGCGAGACCGTGGACCTGCCCCTCGTCCTCGTCTACATGAGCATCGTCAAGGACGTCGAGCGCATCGGCGACTACGCGAAGAACATCTACGACCTCGTCCGGTACGGCGCCGACTTCGCGACGGCCCAGGACCGCGAGGAGCTCGAGCACTACCGTCGGGTCGTGGGGCGGCTCATCCTCGACGCCGCCGAGGTCTTCTCGGCCCGAGACACCGACGAGGCGAAGAAGCTCATCTCGAAGGCCGACGACTTCCTCGACGAGTACGACGCGAAGGTCAAGGCGATGTTCGCCTGGGAGGGTGCTCCCGCCGACGCCGTCGCCCGGGCCCTCTACTACCGGTTCCTCAAGCGGATCACCGCCCACGTCATGAACTTCCTCACCGGGCTCGTCATGCCCGTCGACCGTCTCGACTACTACGACGAGGAACCCGCCGACCGCGTCTGAGGCCCCTCCTCGGGGAGCTATCGTCGCCCCAGGGCGACCACGAGGAAGGGGAACCATGGACTTCGCACCCAGCGAGCGGACGGTGGCGTACCTCGAGCGGCTCGGGGCGTTCATGGAGGAACGGGTCTACCCCGCCGAGCCGATCCACGAAGCCCAACGGGCCGAGGTCGGGCCGGTGGAGGCGACCCCCATCCTCCGGGAGCTCAAGACCGAGGCCCGTGCCCGGGGGCTCTGGAACCTCTTCCTCCCCGATCCCGAGTACGGCGCCGGCCTGAAGAACGTCGAATACGCCCCCCTCGCCGAGATGATGGGCCGCAGCATCGAGCTGGCCCCCGAGGCGACGAACTGCTCGGCTCCCGACACCGGCAACATGGAGCTCCTCCACGACTTCGGCAGCCCCGAGCAGAAGGAGCGCTGGCTCCTCCCCCTCCTCGAGGGGGAGATCCGGTCGTGCTTCTCGATGACCGAACCCCAGGTCGCCTCCTCGGATCCGACGAACCTCGAGACCTCCATCGTCCGGGCGGGCGACGACTACGTCGTCGACGGCACGAAGTGGTGGAGCACCGGCGCGATCTCGAAGGACTGCAAGGTGGCGATCGTCATGGGCGTCACCGACCCGGAGGCTCCCCCCAAGCGGCGGTACTCGATGATCCTCGTCCCCCTCGACACCCCCGGCGTGGAGATCGTCCGGGACCTACCGGTGTTCGGCTACCACGAACGAGGCGGTCATGCCGAGATCCGCTACCGTGAAGTTCGGGTCCCCGCCGAGAACCTCATCGGCGACGAGGGCGACGGCTACATGATCGCCCAGGCACGGCTCGGCCCGGGACGGATCCACCACTGCATGCGGTCCCTGGGCGTCGCCGAGCGGGCCTTCGAGCTCATGGTGGCCCGGGCCAAGGAACGGGTCGCCTTCGGCTCCCGCCTCGCCGACAAGGGAGTCGTCCAGGAGTGGATCGCCGAGGCGCGGTGGCGGATCGACCAGGCCCGGCTCCTCGTCCTCTACACCGCCTGGCTCCTCGACACCGTCGGCAACCGCGAGGCCCGTCGGGAGATCTCGGCGATCAAGGTCGTCGCCCCGCGGACGGCCCTGTGGGTCCTCGACAAGGCCATCCAGGTCCACGGCGGCATGGGGGTCACCGACGACACGCCCCTGGCCCGCCTCTGGGCGCATCTCCGGACGCTCCGGATCGCCGACGGTCCCGACGAGGTCCACAACATGGTGCTCGCCCGACGGGAGATCGGCAGGCACTGAGCGGCCCGGGGCGAGGATCGCCGCCGGCGGTGTCCGACGTCACCCGAAGAACCGGCGCCACAACCGGGCGAGGAAGCCGGGGCGCTCCGGTCGGGGCAGCTCGGCGAGGACCGCTTCGAGATGGTCGGGGGGCAGGTCGCCGACGAGGACGTAGGTCGCCGTCGCGTCGTTCCAGAGGGTCCACAGCTCGGTGGCCTCGACCCGGACGAGGTACCGTGCCCCGGCGAGGTCGACGAAGCGGCCGACGGCGAGGTCCTCGAGACGTCGTACCCCGTCGAGCACGAACACCGAGAAGCTGAAGAGCCCGTCGGTGTAGTAGGCCTGGAGGACCCCTTCGGGACCCACGTAGACGTCGGTGCGACGATATCCGGCGGCGAGATCGGGGAGATCGACCTCGACGTCGCCGGAGACGATGACCTCGAACTCGCCGTCCCCGGCGTCGGCGAGCTTCGCCGCCGAGGCGTAGGGCCGGAAGTCGACCATCGTCGCCGACCGGAAGATCCGCCCGTCGCCGTCGTAGATGCGGGAGACGAGCGGCGCCCCGGTCTGGCGATCGAGGAGGAGCTCCATCCGGAGCCGATCCCCTTCGTAGATCCCGAAGACGTCGGCGAACCGTCCGAGGTGTCGCTCCTCTCCGCCGGCGACGACCTCGTAGCGGGCGCCGGCGTCGTGGTCGGCCCACTGGACGAAGGTCACGCCCTCGATCCCGGACCGCACCCGGCCCT
>DRQR01000245.1 GCA_011371355.1 Actinomycetota bacterium | reverse complement strand
GGGGGACGAGCTCGGCGTCGGCGAGCTCGGCGACGACGCGCAGCTCGTCCATCGTGCCCCGCCGGTCGACGACGATCCCGTACTGACCGCCTACGGCCTCGTCTTCGAGGAGCACCGTCTCGATGGCCTTCGGATAGACGTTGACGCCGCGGACGATGAGCATGTCGTCGACCCGCCCCTCGAGCCGGGCGATGCGACGGAAGGTACGGCCGTCGGGCGACGGTTCGGTCACGAACCGCGTGAGATCCCGAGTCCGGTAGCGGAGGACGGGCTGCGCCTCCTTCGTCAAGGTGGTGAGGACGAGCTCCCCGAGTTCGCCGTCGGGAACCGGCTCCCCGGTCTCGGGATCGACGATCTCGGGATAGAAGTGATCGTCGAAGACGTTGAGCGCACCCTTCGCCGCGGGGCTCTCCATGGCCACCCCCGGCCCCATCACCTCGGAGAGGCCGTAGATGTCGACGGCTTCGAACCCGTTGCCCCACAGCTCCTCGATGCGTCGCCGCATCCCCTCCGACCAGGGCTCGGCGCCGAGGATCCCGTAGCGCACCCAGAGACGGTCGACGAGCCCCTCCTCCCGTGCCCGCTCCCCGAGGAGGAGCGCGAAGGACGGGGTGCAGGCGATGCCGTCGGCCTGGAGGTCGGCGAGCATGGTGAGCTGGAAGCCGACGTTGCCCCCCGAGGCCGGCACCGCCGCGGCCCCCAGACGCTCGACGCCGTAGTGGAGGCCCAGCCCGCCGGTGAACAGGCCGTAGCCGTAGGCGATGTGGACGACGTCGGAGGGGGTACCGCCGGCCATCGCCACCGCCCGGGCGTTCACTTCGGCGAAGACGGCGACGTCCCGGGCGGTGTAGCCGACGATCGTCGGCTTCCCCGAGGTCCCCGACGAGGCGTGCACCCGGACGAGCTCGGCCCGCGGGACGGCGAGCATCTCGAAGGGATAGGTGCGCCGGAACTCGTCCTTCCAGGTGAAGGGCAGGGCGCCGATGTCGTCGATGGAACGGATCTTCGACACGTCGACCCCGGCGAGCTTCTCCCGCCAGTAGGGGCGGTCGCACCGGGCGAGCCGCTCGAGGAGCGCGACGAGGCGCCGGCTCTGGAGGGCGTGCTTGTCCTCGGGGGCCATCGTCTCGACTTCGGGCTGGAACATGTGGGTGGTGCCCATGGATCCCTCCTGAGGTCGCGCCCCAGGTACGCTACCCGACCCGTCGGGCCCCGGGGCCGCCCAGGGGCCTCACGCCGCGCCGCGCCGGTCTCCGATAGCAGACGGCGGCGGCTACGCTGGCCCCGGCTCGATCCACGGCCGACACCCAGGGGGGATCGCTTGGAGCCGACCCGCTCCGACGAAGGACACGACGCGGTGCCGACGCGCCGGTGGTCGGGTCGCGCCCGGCCCGAGGGGCCCCGCCGATGAACCGTCCCGCCCTCTCCTTCTACCTCGCCGAGTTTCGGGGGCGACGCGCCAAGCTCGCCCTCGGCGTCGCCCTGGCGATCCTCCGGTCCCTGGTGCTCCTCCCCGTCCCGCTCCTCGTCGCGGTGGCGATCGATCAGGCGATCGGTCAGGGGCGCACGAGCCTCCTCGCCGCCGTCGGGGCCGGCATCGTCGCCTTGACGATCTCGAGCGGCCTCGTCGGCGTGGCGGCGAGCGCCGTCCTCGCCGAGGTGACGATGGGGGCGCAGGCCGAGCTGCGCCGCGCGGCGGTGGCCGCGCTCCTCCGCATGGCCCGCGCCCGCTACCACGGCACCGAGGATTCCGTGCTCCACGACCACGTCCTCCAGGAGACCCGCCGCATCGAGCAGGGCACCGAGGCCCTCCTCCAGGACTTCCTCCCCAGCGTCGTGCTCGTCGTCGGGGTGACCTTCGTGCTCGTGGCGATGAATCCGATCCTCACCGCGGTCACCCTCGCCTTCGTGCCCGTCATCTACCTCGCCAGCCACCGTCTCGGCCGGGTCGTCGACGAGCGCATCGACCGGGACAACGCGAACTTCGAGCGGTTCAGCCGCAGCATCCTGTCGATGCTCCGAGCGATGGACCTCATCCGGATCCAGGGCGCCGAGGCCGTCGAGCAGACCCGTCAGGACGCGGCGATCGACGCCCTCCGGGAGACGAGCAGACGCCGCTCGGTGGGGATCGCGATCTGGATCGCCACCCAGCAGAACCTCGTCGCCCTCGCCGGACTCTCGGTCCTCATCGTCGGCGGCCTCCTCACCATCGAGGGAGCCATGTCCCTCGGCGACCTCATCGCCTTCTACGCCGCCTTCGCGCTCCTCCGCGGGCCGTTGAGCCTCCTCGCCGACCGCATGCCCTTCGTCCTCGAAGGAGCCCGTTCCCTCGACCACCTCCATGGGCTCCTCACGAGCATCGAAGAACGCCCCTACCGCGGCAGCCGCTCCCTCGCCTTCACCGGCCGGGTCCAACTCGACGGTGTCTGGTTCGGCTACGACGAGACGCCGGTCCTCGAGGACGTCGACCTCCTCCTCGAACCCGGGGTGGTGACGGGTCTCGTCGGCCCCAACGGCTCGGGGAAGTCGACGATCGTCAACCTCATCGTCGGCTTCTACCGTCCCCACAAGGGCACCCTCCGAGCCGACGGCGTCCCCTACGAGGAGGTGGACATCGTCGGGCTCCGCCACCAGATGGGCGTCGTACCCCAGCAGCCCCTCCTCCACGGCGGTACGGTCTTCGAGAACGTGGCCTACGGCCGCGACGGCCTCGGGGTCGAGGACGTCGAGGCCGCCCTCGAGCTCGCCGAGGCCGCCGAGTTCGTCGCCCAGCTCCCCGACGGACTCCACACCCCGATCGGCGAGGACGGCGTGTTCCTCTCCGGCGGACAGCGGCAGCGCCTCGCCATCGCCCGGGCCATCGTCCACCGGCCGCCGCTCCTCATCCTCGACGAGCCGACGAACCACCTCGACCGGCACACGATCGGCGTCGTCGTCGATCGCCTCCGGGATCTCCCCCACCGTCCCGCGATCCTCCTCGTCAGCCACCGAACCGAGGTCCTCGACGCCATGGACGTCCGCATCGACCTCCTCGACGGTCGGATCCAGCGCTGACCCGCCCTCGAGGGCGCGGCCGAGGATCGCCGACCGCGCCTCCGCCACGACGGCTCGTCCGAGCAGCGACGAGGCGGGCCCAGACGACGCCCTCGCGTCGGACGCCCCCGCGCCCGTGGTGGTCGCCGGACCCGTCGAGGACGGGCGACCCGCACGCCCCTCGGTCTCCGACGATCCGGATCGAACGGACGCGGGTTCGAGCGCCGATCCCGGCCTCGGAGGAGGTCCGACGACGGTGTACTCCACGAAATGCCGCAGCTCGCCGGAGGCCGAGCCCCTTCGGAGTGGCCGTCGCTCCACGGGGAGCATCTCCGGGTCACGGCACCGAGGCCGGCGCCCCGTCGGCTGCCGGGACGGGACGAGGAGCTCGGCGTCGTGTCGGAGCTCGTGGAGGTCGCCCTCGAGCTGACCGGCGCGTTCGGATGCTGCCGTCTGCTCGTAGCGTTCACCCCGAGCCCTCCCTCGAGTCGTGAGTCCTACAGCCCACGGTCTCGTCGGAGGGCTCACCCCATCACCCCGAACCGCCAGGGACGACCTCCCCGGTGGTCACACCTGGAGCAGCCGGGGGGTTCAGTGCTCCATCGAGGGATTCCACACCTTCCAGACGTTCCCCACGAGGTCGGGACCCGGCTTCAAGGTGGGATC
>DRQR01000244.1 GCA_011371355.1 Actinomycetota bacterium | reverse complement strand
TGGGAGGAAGACGTCCGGCCGTCGGGCTGGCCGGATTTGAACCGGCGACCTCTTGACCCCCAGTCAAGCGCGCTGCCAAGCTGCGCCACAGCCCGTCGGCACCAGGATAGCGGGCGAGGATCGAACCTCAGCGCAGCCAGTCGACGGCGAGCCGGAGGAGCTGGAAGAATCGGTACCCGAGGTACAGGGCCGCGGCGGCGACGATGAGGACGAACCCGACCGGCCACCGATCGGGGACCTCGTCGCCGCCGTCGGGATCGACGTGGTCGGGCTCGGTCATACCGGTGGCACCCCGTGGCGACGATCGGAGAAGTGGCGGTCCTTGCGGAGGGCGTAGCGGAGACGGGCGGCGAGCTCGGCTCGCAGCTCCTCGGGGTCGACGACCGCGTCGACGACGAGCTCCGCGGCGAGACGGAGCAGGTCGACGTCCTCGGCGTACTCGGCCCGCTTCTCGGCGACGAACGCCTCGCGCTCGTCCTCGGGCAACTCCATGATCTTGTTGTAGTAGACGGCGTTGATCGCCGCCTCGGGACCCATGACCGCGATCTCGGCGGTGGGGAGGGCGAGGGTCGCCTCGGGACGGAAACCGGGACCGGAGAAGGCGTAGAGGCCGGCACCGTACGCCTTCCGGACGATGACCGAGATCCGCGGGACCGTGGCCTCGGCGATCGCCGTGAGCATCTTCGCGCCGGCCCGGATGATGCCCTGACGCTCCACCTCCGTGCCGATCATGAACCCGGGGACGTCGGCGAAGAAGACGATGGGGAGGTTGAAGGCGTCGCAGAGCCACAGGAACCGGGCCGCCTTGTCGGCCGAGTCCACGAAGAGGACGCCACCGAGGTGGTTCGGCTGCGAAGCCACGATCCCGACGGGTCGCCCTTCGAGGAGGGCGAAGGCGGTGATCACCTCGCGCGCCCAGCGTTCCTTGATCTCGAAGAGCGACCCGTCGTCGAAGATCGCCTCGAGGAACTCGACCATGTCGTAACCGGCCTTCGGATCGTCGGGGATCACCGACCCCGGATCGACCCCCGAGGGAGGCTCCGGCGCGTACACGGGCGGGAAGACCCGGTAGTGGTCGGCGACGTAGGAGAAGTAGGTCTTCGCCCACTCGATCGCCTCCTCGTCCGAGGAGACCATGGCGTCGGCACAGCCGGAGATCTCGGTGTGGATCCGCGCGCCGCCCATCTCCTCGAGGGTGGTCTCCTCACCGATGACCATCTGCGCCATACGGGGAGACCCCAGGTACATCGAGGCTCGACCCTCGACCATGACGACGACGTCGGTGAAGGCGGGGATGTAGGCCCCGCCGGCGGCCGACGGGCCGAACAGACAGCAGATCTGGGGCACCCGGCCGGACAGCCGCACCTGGTTCCAGAAGATGTTCCCGGCACCTCGGCGTCCGGGGAACATCGCCACCTGGTCGGTGATCCTGGCTCCCGCCGAGTCGACGAGGTAGAAGACCGGGAGGAGCTCCTCGTAGGCCGCCTCGAGGGCCCGGACGATCTTCTCGACGGTGAGCGGGCCCCAGCTCCCGGCCTTCACCGTCGGGTCGTTGGCGACGACGACCACCGGCCGACCGTCCACCGTCCCCCGACCGGTGACGACCCCGTCGGCGGCGAGGTCGGGCTCGAGGGCGTTGGCGAGGAGCCCGTCCTCGACGAAGGAACCCGCGTCGACGAGGAGCTCGATGCGCCGCCGGACCGGGAGCTTCCCCTGCTCCCGGAGGCGGCGTCGATGACGCTCGGGTCCTCCCTCGAGGGCCCGGTCCTTCGCCTTGGCCAGTCGTTCTCGTCGGGGATCGGTCATCCCTCGCCTCGCCGTCGCTTCCGCACGACGATCCGGATCGGCGTACCGACGAAGTCGTACTCGCTCCGGAGTCGGTTCTCGAGGTACCGAAGGTAGTCGGTTCCGAGCTCGCCCCCGCGCACGAACACGACGACGGTCGGCGGCTCGGTCTCCGCCTGCACGGCGTAGACGACGTGGGGCCGTTTGCCCTTCCGAACCGGTGGCGGATGGGCCTCCTGCCAGCGGCGGATCGCCCGGTTGAGCTCGGGGGTCGGGATGCGGCGGCGGCGATGCTCGAGCACCATGCGAACCGCCTTCGGGAGCCGATGGAGCCGGGCTCCGGTCTTCGCCGAGATCCGCAGCACCGGTGCCCAGCCGACGAACCCGAGTCGGTCGGCCACCGAGTCCTCGGTGTGGAGCCGCTGCTCCTCGTCGACCTCGTCCCACTTGTTGAGGAGCACGACGAGGCCGGCGCCCGCGCGCACGATCTCCTCGGCGAGCCGCTGCTCCTGGTGAGTGGCGCCGCGGGTCGCGTCGACGACGAGGAGGGCGACGTCGGCCTCCCGGAGCACCTCCCGGGCTCGCATCACCGCGTACCGCTCGGCGTCCTCGGAGATCTTCGTGCGCCGCCGGATCCCGGCGGTGTCGACGACCTCGAAAGGCTCGCCGTCGAGCTCGACGACGAGATCCACCGGGTCCCTCGTCGTCCCGGGGATGTCGGAGACGAGGACCCGCGGCTCCCCGGCGAGGCGGTTGAGGAGCGTCGACTTGCCGACGTTCGGCCGCCCGATGATCGCGAGGCGGGCGAGGGCCGCGGTCGCCGCGTCGCCGTCGCCCTCGGTCTCGGGGAGGAGGTCGACGAGCCGCTCGAGGAACGCCCCGACGTTGCGGCCGTGCGCCGCGCTCACCGGCACGGGCTCCCCGAGGCCCAACGCCCACAGGTGGCCGAGCTGGAGCTCCTGGACGGGACCGTCGACCTTGTTCGCCACGAGGAGGTGAGGAACCTCGGCCTTCTGGACGATCCGGGCGATCCCGAGGTCGTCGTCGGTCACCGCGGCCGTGGCGTCGGCCACGAAGACGACCACGTCGGCGTCGGCGACGGCGCGTTCGGCCTGCCGGCGGATGTCCTCGGCGTAGGCGGCGGCGTCGTCGAGCTCCCAGCCGCCGGTGTCGACGACGACGAAGCGACGTCCCGCCCACTCGGCCTCGAAGGATCGCCGGTCGCGGGTGACGCCCGGTTCCTCGTCGACGACGGCCGCCCGCCGGCCGACGATCCGGTTGACGAGCGTCGACTTCCCGACGTTCGGCCGCCCCACCACGGCGACGACCGGGAGCCGGCTCATCGGCGTGCCCCGTCGACGATCCCGACCGCGCTCGTCGGGACCACGACGACCGGTGCCCGTGCGGCCGCGGCGACGTCGGCGAGCTCCACGTCGTCGAGGAACCGGTCTCCGGACAACACCACGTCGGGGAGGAGGTACCGGCCGGCGGGCCCGCCGTCGGTGGCGAGGGCGTCCCGGACGTCTCGACCCACGAGCAACCCGACGACCCCCGTGTTCCCGCCGAAGAAGCGGTTCTCGACCTCGAGGAGCCGCAGCGGCACCCCGGCGAGGGCCTCGAGGCGGTCCAGGACCGGCTCGAGGGCGCTCCGGCCGTAGCGTCCGGTCACGATCACCGCCGGACCTCGCCGATCCCCCGGGGCGGCCGATCCGGCGGTCCTCGGAGCCCGGTAGCCGAGGGCGGGCGCCGCCGGCACCGAGCGCCACTCCCCCGTCGTCACCGCCGGCGGGGCATGTCCTCGGCCCTCCATGCGGTCGATCTCGTCGTAGAGGGCCCTGACCATCCCGATGCCGTTCTCGTGCTGGGGGAACCCCTCGTAGGTCTCCGAGGCCGGAACCGGCAGCCCGGCGACGAGGTAGAGCTCGTCGGAGGCGTGGAAGAGGCGACGACCGAGCCGTTCGAGGGCTCGCTCCTGCCAGAAGTGGACGATCTCGAGGTCGCGCCGGGCGTCGTCGGGGGTGTGGACCCGAAGCCTCGGCTCGCGGTTGTAGCGGCTCAATCCGAGGGGCACGATCCCCACCGACGCGAGCCCCTCGTACCGCAGGAGCGTCTCGGCGAGGGTTCGCTCGAGGACGGGGCCGTCGTTGACGCCGGGACAGAGCACGATCTGGCCGTGGATCTCGATCCCGTGGTCGAGGAGGGCCCGCAGCCAGCGAAGGCTCGTCGCTCCCCGGGGGTTGCGGAGCATGCGGGCGCGCACCTCGGGATCGGTGGCGTGGATCGAGACGTAGAGGGGACCGAGTCGCTCCTCGACGACCCGGGCGAGGTCGAGCTCGGTGAATCGGGTGAGGGTCGTGAAGTTCCCGTAGAGGAACGAGAGCCGGTAGTCGTCGTCCTTGAGGTAGAGGGAGCGCCGCATCCCGGGCGGGAGCTGGTAGATGAAGCAGAACTCGCAATGGTTGTCGCAGGTCTGGACCCGGTCGAAGATCGATCGGTCGAGCCGGAGGCCGACCGGCATCCCCGCGGGCTTGTCGAGGACGACTCGGCGTTCGGCGGCACCACGGCGAACGAGGAGCTCCGGATCGGGGTCGTCGATGAGCTGCTGGTACTCGATGACGTCGAGGGGCCGAACGTCGTTCACCGCGACGACCTCGTCGTCGACGCGCAGACCCGCCCGGGCCGCGGGGCTGCCCGGAACCACCTCGAGGACGCGGGGGACGGCAGACATCGACGGCATGGTACCGACGGGAACCCCCGAACACCCCGGGAGTGCCGAACTCGCCCCTAACCTCCGGCCCATGCCGAGGAAGGTCCTGCTCGCCGAGCCCCGGGGGTTCTGCGCCGGCGTCGAGATGGCGATCAAGGCCCTGACCTGGATGGTCCGGGTCTTCGAGCCACCGATCTACTGTTACCACGAGATCGTCCACAACGCCGCCGTGGTCGAGGCCTTCGAACGAGCCGGCGTCGTCTTCGTCGACGACGTCGGCGAGGTTCCACCGGGGCGCCCGGTCATGCTCTCGGCCCACGGCTCGGCTCCCGAGGTCGTCGCCGCGGCCGACGAGCGGGCCTCGATCATGGTCGACGCGGTGTGCCCGCTCGTCACGAAGGTCCACCACGAGGTGCGCCGCATGGCCGGAGAGGGCTACGACATCATCTACGTGGGTCACGAGGGCCACGACGAGGCCGTCGGCGCCGTCGCCGAGGCCCCCGAGGCGGTGACCCTCGTCGATCCCTCCGTGGGGCTCGGGACCTTCTCCCCCCGGGATCCCGGCCGGGTCGCCCTCCTCGCCCAGACGACCCTCGGCCTCCACGAGTGGGAAGGCGTCCTCGCCGAAGCCCGAGACCGGTTCCCCGACCTCTGGACGGCGCGGCGCAGCGACCTCTGCTACGCGACGACGAACCGACAGGAGGCGGCGCGCCGTCTCGCGGCGACCTGCGACCTCGTCCTCGTCGTCGGCTCGCCGAACTCGTCGAACACCCAGGCCCTCGTCCGGGTCGCGCGCCTCGCGGGCGCCGAGGCGCACCGAGTGGACGGGCCCGACGAGATCGAGGAGGCCTGGCTCGCCACCGCCGAGGTCGTCGGGGTCACCGCGGGCGCGTCGGCTCCCGACGACCGGGTACGAGCGGTCGTCGACCGAGTGGCGCCGGTCGAGGGCGTCGAGGTGCTCCGAGTGACCCGGGAAGACGAGTACTTCCCTCTCCCGCCGATGCTCCGGCAGCTCATGGCCACCCTCCAGCGGCTCGTCGAGGGCGCCTTCGCCGTGGCCGATCAGGGTCGTCGGGGACCCGTGGACGACGACCGGAACTGGGACGCCTCCTCGGCCCTCTCGCTCCTCGCCTGAGCCGACTCGACGAGTTCGAGCACCTGGGCGACCACCTCGTCGATGCCCAGGTCCGACGTGTCGACGACGACGGCATCGGGGGCCGGCCGCATCGGCGAGACGCGACGTCCTGCGTCCTTCCGATCCCGCTCGGCGAGCTCGGCGGCGACCTCGCCGGGGTCCTTCCCCGCCGCCTCCGCGTCGCGGGCCCGCCGTGCCGCACGCACCTCGGGACGGGCGGTGAGGAAGACCTTCACCGCGGCGTCGGGAAAGACCACGGTTCCGATGTCCCGCCCCTCCACGACCGCGGCACCGCCGTGGTCGGCGACCCATCGTCGCTGGAGGGCCACGATCCGGCTCCGCACCTCGGGGTGGGCGGCGACCGTCGACACCGCCGCGGTCACCTCGGGCGCCCGGATGGCGTCGGTGACGTCCTCTCCGTCGAGGACGACGGTCCCGTCGTCGATCCTCAGGTCCATGCCCTCGAGCGCCTCGACGACGGCCGCGCCATCGGAGGGATCCACCCCCGACCGCAGCACCCGGAGGGTCGCCGCCCGGTAGGTGGCGCCGGTGTCGAGGTGCGGCAACCCGAGCCGGTCGGCGAGCCGACGGGCCACGGTGCTCTTCCCGACCCCGCCCGGGCCGTCTATCGCGATGACCACAGCGCCTCCAGCTCGTCGTAGAACGTGGGCCAGGATACGGCGGCGACGTCGGCGCCGACGATGCGGACGGGGCCGGTGGCCGCGGTGGCGGCGACCGCCGCGGCCATGGCGATCCGATGGTCCCCCATCGCGTCGACGATGCCGCCGGGCGGCGGACCGTCGCCGACCACCACGAAGCCGTCGTCGGTGGCCTCCGCATCGCCGCCGAGGCTCCGGATCATCTCGACGGTGGCGACGATCCGGTCGCTCTCCTTGGCCCGCAGCTCCGCCGCGTCGCGGACCACGGTGAGCCCCTCGGCGAGCATCCCGAGGACGGCGACGAGGGGGAGCTCGTCGAGGGCGGCCACCGCCTGCTCCCCGGCGACCTCGACGCCACGCAGTCCCCGACCGCCCACCGAGACCGAGCCCGCCGGGTCGCCGTGGATCCATCGCTCGATCGACGTGTCGACCTCGGCGCCCATGGCGACGAGGACCCCGAGGAAGCCGATCCTGCCGGGGTTGAGCGACACGTCCGGCACCTCGACCCGGGCTCCCGGGAGGGACGCCGCGGCCGCCCAGAGGAAGGCGGCCGAGGACGGATCCCCGGGGAGGTCGTAGTCGACGGCGGGAACCGGTCCCGGCAGGACGACGAACCGGGTGTCGGAGGTGCGGTGTCCGAGGCCGAAGTGCTCGAACCACCGCTCGGTGTGGTCGCGGAACCCCGGGGGACCGTCGATGCTCGAAGGGCCCTCCGCCTGGAGTGCGGCGAGGGCGAAGGCGGAGCGGACCTGGGCGGAGGCGAGGTCGATGACGACGTCGGTTCCCCGGAGCGGGCTCGGAGCCCGGACGCTCACCGGTGGCGTCCCCGCTTCGGAGACCTCGACGTCGGCACCGAGCGCGGTGAGGGGCCCCACGAGCCGGCCCATCGGGCGACGCCGGAGGGAGGCGTCGCCGTCGAGGACGGAGGGGAAGGGACGCCCGGCGAGGGCCCCGGCGAGGAGCCGGAGCGTCGTACCCGAGTTCCCACAGTCGATGACCTCCGGGGCGGGGTGCCAGGCGGCCACGCCCTTCGAGACGACACGGCCGCGTCCCACCTCGACGCCGAGGAGACGGAGCGCACGGGCGGTGGCGGCGACGTCGCGTCCCGGCCCGAGGCCTCGAATCGGACTCGCCCCGTCGGCCATGCCGGCGAGGAGCAGGGCCCGATGGGAGAGGGACTTGTCGCCGGGCACCTCGGCCCGTGCCCGAAAGGGGCGCCCCGGGCCTCGTAGCTCGAGGGCGCTCATCGCCGGGCGGCGCCGTAGAGGGCTCGGACCTCGTCGACCTCGAGGGGTCGCGCCGAGCCGGGTCGAAGGCGTCGGTCCGTGATGGGACCGATCGCCACCCGGACGAGCCGTTCGACGGGGTGACCGATCGCGTCGAACATCCGCCGGATCTCCCGCTTCCGCCCCTCGGTCATCACCACCTCCACGAGCGACCGGTCCCCCAGGCTATCGACGAGCCGTGCGGAGGCCGCCCGGGCAGGTCCATCGTCGAGCTCGACGCCCTCGACGAGCCGCCGGAGGACGCGGGGTGAGGGTCGGCCCCGC
>DRQR01000243.1 GCA_011371355.1 Actinomycetota bacterium | reverse complement strand
GCCCCCGCCGCTCCGCCCCGGGGAGCCACGATCGAGCGTACCCCGAGGGTGGGTATCACCCGGGCGGTGGAGCGACCCTGGCGGTTCGTCCTCAGGGATTCACCCACACGGTGACGCCCGTCACGTCGGTGGCACCCGCAGCCGGCTCCTGCTTCCACACGAGGCCGCGGCGTGCCGCGGCGGCCTCGGGATCGGCCTCGGCCTCGGTGACGACGACGAGGTCGAGGCCCAATTCGTCGGCCCGGAGGCGGACGGTTTCGAGGGGCAGGCCCACGAAGGTCGGGAGGACCGAGCCCGGTCGGGGTCCGGCGACGAGGAGCCGTACGCCTCCCTCGAGGCGGTCGGCGCCGGCTGGAGGGTCTTGCTCGAGGACGGTGCCGGGGGCGAGGGGCCCGGGTGGGGCCCACTCCACGGTCGCGCCGAACCCGAGCTCGGCGAGCCGCTGGACGGCCTCGCCGAGGGGGAGGCCGACGAGGTCGGGGAGGCTCGGCTCGCCCACGTCGGCGGGGTTGTGGATGGGGCAGACCACGGTGGGCGCCCGGTCGGCGGGGAGTCGGACCGAGTGGACCTGAGCCCGGGGACAGCTCGGTCCGGCGAGGAAGCCCGTCGACACGTCGACGTCGACCGAGACCGTGGCGGTACCGGTCTCGGTCGGCAGGGAGCCGTAGGGCACGCCGGCGAGGGCCGCGGCGGCGAAGCGGGACCAGATCCACGCAGGCCAGGTACCGCCGGTGACCGCGAAGGGGGTCGTCGGCGGCACCATCGGGACCGTACCGGTGGGGAACCCCACCCACACCGCCGCCACGAGCTCGGGGGTGTAGCCCACGAACCAGGCATCGGCGTGATCTTGGGTCGTCCCCGTCTTCCCCGCGGTGGGACGGCCGATCCGGGCCTGCTGTCCCGTGCCGCGGCGGACCACGTCGGTCAGTACGGCCGTCACCCGGTCGGCGATCGTGCGATCGAGGACCTTCGCGACGGCGGGGACCTCTCGGTAGATGTCGACGCCGGCGCGATCGACGATGCGGGTGACGAAGACGGGCTCGACGTGGACACCGCCGTTCGCGAAGGTCCCGTAGGCGCTCGCCATGTCGAGGACCGTGACCTCCTCGGCGCCGAGGGCCAGGGCGTGGAGGGGACGGAGGTCGGTGGTGATGCCCATCGCCTCGGCGAGGTTCGCCACGCGCTCGGGTCCGATGAGGTCGATGAGGCGTGCGTAGACGACGTTGACGGAGAAGACCGTGGCCTCGGCGAGGGTGAGGTCGGGGAAGGCGGCTCCGTCGTAGTTCTCGACGAGCCACGGGCCGGACGGCGTGGAGATCTCGACGCTGGGGCCGCCGGGGAACACGTCGTCGAGGCCCAGGCCCTGTTCGAGGGCCGCGGCGAGGACGAAGGGCTTGAAGGCGGAACCGGCCTGGCGTCGTCCCTGGGTGGCGAGGTTGAACTTGGCCACCGGGTCGTCTCCGTCGTACCAGTCCCGACCGCCGACGAGCGCGAGCACGTGGCCGGTGTTCGGCTCGATCGCCACGAGGGCGGCCGCGGGATCGCCCTCGTCGTCGAGGACGTCGGCGATCGCGGCCTCGGCCGCCTCCTGGACGGTGGGATCGAGGGTCGTGTAGATGGCCAGGCCGCCGTTGAAGAGCAGGTCGTAGCGCTCCTCGAAGCTCGGGGCGAGGCGGGGATCGGCGAGGAGGCGACGACGGACCTCGGCGACGAAGTAGGGGTACCGGGCCCGTGGCCCGGGGTCCGGGACGAGACGTAGGGGAGCCTCGGCGGCCGCGGCGGCCTCTTCGGGATCGAGCCAGCCGAGCTCCACCATCTTGTCGAGGACCACCCGGCGACGGGTGAGGGCCGCGTCGGGGTCCCGGAAGGGGTCGGTCCTCGCCGGGGCGCGGATGAGACCGGCGAGGAGCGCGGCCTCGGCGAGGTCGAGGTCGGCGACGTCCTTGCCGAAGTAGGTGCGGGCCGCCGTGGCGACGCCGTAGGCGCCGGCGCCGAAGTAGACGGTGTTGAGGTAGCGCTCGAGGATCGCCTCCTTGTCGAGGCCCTCCTCGAGTCGAAGTGCGAGGACGGCCTCCTCGAGCTTCCGGTCGAGGGTGATCTCCGGGGTGAGGAGGACGTTCTTGAGGTACTGCTGGGTGATCGTCGAGCCTCCCTGCACCGGTGCTCCCGCCTCGACGTTGGCGAGGACCGCTCGGGCGATCGCCTCGAGGTCGATGCCCTCGTGGGACCAGAAGCGCTCGTCCTCGATGGCCACGACGGCGTCGACGAGGTACCCCGGCACCCGTTCGAGGGGCACGAGTTCACGACGTTCGGCGGCGTACCAGGTGTCGAGGACCGAGCCGTCGGCGGCGTAGACGACGGTCGACACCGGACGGTCGCCGAGTCCGGGGTCGGGGAGGGGTTCGACCGAACAGGCGGCGAGCACGGTCCCGAACGCGAAGACGGCGGCGAGGACCCGGCGCATGGAGCCAGGATAGGGGCGGCCTCGGGGAGGCCACGGCCGGGATCGGCGCTAGCCTGCCCGGCATGCGCCCGGTCGCCGAGCAGCTCGCCTACCTCACCGAGATCGCCGATGTGGTCCTGCCGCCCGAGGAGCTCGAGGCGAAGCTCGCGTCGGGGCGCCCCCTGCGGGTGAAGCTCGGCGTGGACCCGACGGCTCCCGACGTGACCCTGGGGTGGGCCGTGGTCTTCGAGCTGCTCCGCCGCTTCCAGGAGCTCGGCCACGTGGCGGTGCTCATCGTCGGGGACTTCACCGCCCAGGTGGGGGATCCCTCGGAGCGGAGCGAGACCCGGCGCCGGTTGACGGCCGAGGAGGTCGCCGCCCACGTCGAACGCGTCCTGCCGGTGATCGAGGACCTCCTCCTCCCCGAACGCCTCGAAGTGCGTCCCAACTCGGAGTGGCTCGCCACGATGACCATGCACGACGTCCTCGACCTGACTTCGAAGGTGACGGTGGCTCGAATCATGGATCGGGAGGACTTCCGGCGGCGTTGGGAGGCCCACGAACCCATCTCGATGATCGAGTTCATGTATCCGCTGCTCCAGGCGATGGACTCGGTCGCCGTGCGAGCCGACGTCGAGCTCGGGGGTGCCGACCAGCTCTGGAACCTCCTCGTGGGCCGGGAGATCCAGGAGCGCCACGGACAACCGCCCCAGACGGTGATGACCGTGCCGCTGCTCGTGGGCACCGACGGTGTGCGGAAGATGAGTCAGTCCTTCGGCAACTACATCTCGGTGCGGGAGGAGCCCGCCGAGATGTTCGGCAAGGTGATGTCGATCCCCGACGAGGTGATGCCCGACTGGTTCCTCCTCGCCGCGGGCGCACCCCGGGAGGAGGTGGAGCAGATCCGGCGGGGGCTCGCCGAGGGGGAGCTCCACCCGGGGGCGCTGAAACGGGAGCTCGCCCGCCGCATCGTCACGAGGTACCACGGCGCCGCGGCGGCCCAGGAGGCCGAGGAGGCCTTCGATCGCATCTTCGTCGCCAAGGACGTCCCCGAGGAGGTCCCCGAGCATCCCCTGCCGCCCGGGGATCCCGTTTCCCTGCCGGCGCTCCTCGTCGACGCCGGCCTCGTGGCCTCGAAGTCCGAGGCTCGGCGGCTCATCGCCCAGGGCGCGGTGCGGATCGACGGCGAGAAGGTGGCCGGCGAGGATCTTCGCCGGGGGGACCTCCTCGGCAAGGTCGTGAAGGTGGGGAAGCGCCGTTTCCTCCGGGCGACCTGAACCTCAGACCGCTCCCGAGATCGCGACGAGGACCACGAAGACGACGAGGTAGGCGGCGATCCCGCCCCAGACCACCGCGGCGCGCAGCCAGCCGGGGATCTTCGAGCCCCCCACGGTGAGATAGGCGATGACCCCGAGGAAGGGCAGGAGGAAGATCGCGGCGAGCCACACCAGGGTGCGACGCCGCCCGAGCTCCTCGTGTCGCCGAGCGAGGTCCCACACCGCGAGGGCGAGCCAGGTGCCCATGAGCGCGAGGGGCAGGAAGTAGGCGTAGAGCGAGAAGAGCACGGTCCACACGGTCGGATCGCTCACCGGGATTCCGGACACGGTCACCTCCTTCCCCCGGATGGCGGTGCCCGCCGGGAGACTCGGGACCTCGAGGGCATCGAGGTCGGGTCGTTCGAAGACGTCGACGGCAGGGACGGGTGGGGAACCGAGGGGATCGGGCATGTTCGGCTGCGGCCCCGGCGGTGGGAAGGTGCGGTAGTCGGAGCCCGGGGGGTATCCGAAGGTCTGGTCGGCGCCGGCCCCGAGGAGCAGCGCGAAGCCCCGCAGGTCCCAGACGACCGGAAGGTTGAGGAGGGTGCCGTGGTAGAGCTCGAGGAGGGGCGGGGTCGACCATCCGGCGTGGCGGTTGTCGACGAAGACGTTCCCGGGCGCCCACGGTCCGATGAGGGCGAGGTCGCCGAGGCCGGTACCGACCACGACGTTGTCGCGGACGGTGTTGCCGACGCCCCACCAGAGGTTCTGGTCCGGCAGGGGGGCCACGACGATCCCGTATCGGTCGTGGTTGACGACGAGGTTCCGCTCGACGAGGTTGTCCTGCCCTCCGCCGAGGACGATGCCCTCCCCGAGGGCGAGCCCGGCGAGGCCCTTCGTGGGCGCGTACTCGTTGTTGTTGTCGATGATGAGATTCCCCACGATCGTGGTACCGCGCTGGGGCGGATAGAGCTCGGAGTCGAGGGAGTTGGGGACGATCCCGCCCATGTTGTTCCGCCAGAGGGAGGAGATGAGGTAGAGGTCACCTCCGGCGTTCGTCCCCGAGTAGGCGAGTCCGTTGTTCTCCGACACCACGTTCTCCACCACGGCCCGGCAGGAGGTGCACTGGCCGATGTAGAAACCGGAGTCTCGGTTTCCCGAGGCGTAGGAGTGCTCGATCCGACCGACCTCCGAGTCGAAGGCGTAGATGCCGTAGTCGCCGTTGTTGTGGGCGGTGAGGTACGAGCCGCGGTAGCCCTCCACGCCGGTCCAGTAGAAGCCGTTGATGACGTAGTTCCGGGCGGTGAGGTTCTCGATGGCGACGCCGTCGGCGACGACCTGGATGCCGTTGGTGAGCTCGAAGCCACCGTCGAGGATCGTGGTGTTGCGATCCTCGCCGCGAATGACGAGGGAGGGGGTGCGGACGACGACGGCCTCCCGATAGATCCCGGGGGCGATGAGGACGAGGTCTCCGGGGTCGGCGGCGTCGACGGCGTCCTGGATCGTCGGGTAGTCGCCGGGCACCCGACGGGTCACCCCGGTCCACGCCGCGACGGTGGGCAGGGGACGGCGTTCGGGCCGCTCGTAGGCGGGGACGTCGCCGACGACGAGGTAGCCGGCCATGCCCTCGCCCTCCGGGGTGCCGTGGAAGGTGCAGTAGTAGGGATAGACGCCGGGGACCTCGAAGGCGCGGGTGAAGCGATCGCCCCGCTCCATCACCTGGGGCGACTGCCAGGATCCGTCCGCGGCGACGACGTTGTGGGGGTTGTCGCCCTCGACCTTCCACTCGACGGTGGTACCGGGGTCGACCTCGAGGACGTCGGGGAGGAACTGGTCGTCGACGGCGAGCACCCCGGCGGTGTCGCCGGCATCACCCGGGTTGGAGCAGGCGGCCACGGCCGCGGCGAGGAGGAGGAGCCCGAACGCCGCCGACCTGCGCATGGGGCGAGGGTAGCCGTCTCGTCACCGCCCTGCAGCCGAGGCGCCGACGCACGAGGTCGGGGCTCGAGGGCTCCGTCGCCGCCTCGGACCCTGCGAGTCCTCGAGCCCGCGCTCCTCGTCGACCGGGGATCGAGCGGCGGGCGGGGAGGAGGATTCCCGGAATCCTCGGGCATGGGTTTGCGTTTTCTCCCTCGGCGTGGTTGAATCACGCATCCGCCGGCCCTCCGGGGCCGGTGCTCCTGACTCCGAGGGTGCCGACCGACGGTGCGGTACGGGCTCGGGGTCGATATACTGGGAGGTCCTGTGGCCGTCGAGCCGGATCGCGGCCCCGGCCACGAGACGACCGGGCTCCTTGACAACTGAACAGCGTGCCAAAAGCCAAGCAGGCGCTGGGCCGGCGGCCACCTCGGTGGCGGCCGGATGGCGCAGAACAAGCCAGGTCGCATCGCCAGAGGACCCCGTCCTCGATGTGACCAGATCACACCGCACGGTGTGGTCGACCTTTGAGTGATGGACCCCCAGGATCCATCGAGGATCAGGTCCATCGAAGCACTTCGATGGAGAGTTTGATCCTGGCTCAGGACGAACGTTGGCGGCGCGCCTAATGCATGCAAGTCGAGGGAGAACCGCCGGGTCCGTAAGGTTCTGGCGGGGAAACCGGCGAACGGGTGCGTAACACGTGAGGAACCTGCCCCGAAGACCGGGATAGCCCGGGGAAACCCGGATTAATACCGGATACCCTCATGGGACCGCATGGCCCCGTGAGGAAAAGGTCCGCCGCTTCGGGATGGCCTCGCGGCCTATCAGCTAGTTGGTGAGGTAACGGCTCACCAAGGCGAAGACGGGTAGCTGGTCTGAGAGGACGATCAGCCACACTGGGACTGAGACACGGCCCAGACTCCTACGGGAGGCAGCAGCAGGGAATATTGCACAATGGGCGCAAGCCTGATGCAGCGACGCCGCGTGCGGGATGAAGGCCTTCGGGTTGTAAACCGCTTTCAGGAGGGACGAAACTGACGGTACCTCCAGAAGAAGGCCCGGCCAACTACGTGCCAGCAGCCGCGGTAATACGTAGGGGCCAAACGTTGTCCGGATTTATTGGGCGTAAAGGGCTCGTAGGCGGTTCGACAAGTCGGTCGTGAAAGCCCGGAGCTCAACTCCGGGACGCCGGTCGAAACTGTCGTGACTAGGGTCCGGTAGAGGTGAGTGGAATTCTCGGTGTAGCGGTGAAATGCGCAGATATCGAGAGGAACACCAGTAGCGAAGGCGGCTCACTGGGCCGGTACCGACGCTGAGGAGCGAAAGCGTGGGGAGCAAACAGGATTAGATACCCTGGTAGTCCACGCCGTAAACGTTGAACACTAGGTGTGGTGGGTTGATTCACGCCTGCCGTGCCGAAGCTAACGCATTAAGTGTTCCGCCTGGGGAGTACGGCCGCAAGGCTAAAACTCAAAGGAATTGACGGGGCCCCGCACAAGCGGCGGAGCATGCGGCTTAATTCGATGCAACCCGAAGAACCTTACCTGGGCTTGACATCACGGGTCTACCCGTGGAAACACGGGGTGCTTACGCGCCCGTGACAGGTGGTGCATGGCTGTCGTCAGCTCGTGTCGTGAGATGTTGGGTTAAGTCCCGCAACGAGCGCAACCCTTGTCCTATGTTGCCAGCGGGTAATGCCGGGGACTCATAGGAGACTGCCGGGGACAACTCGGAGGAAGGAGAGGACGACGTCAAGTCATCATGCCCCTTATGTCCAGGGCTGCACGCATGCTACAATGGGCGGTACAACGGGCAGCGATCCCGCGAGGGTGAGCGAATCCCTCAAAGCCGTCCTCAGTTCGGATTGGAGTCTGCAACTCGACTCCATGAAGCCGGAGTCGCTAGTAATCGCGGATCAGCAAAGCCGCGGTGAATACGTTCTCGGGGCTTGTACACACCGCCCGTCACATCACGGGAGTCGGTAACACCCGAAGTCAGTGGCCCAACCCGTATGGGAGGGAGCTGCCGAAGGTGGGACCGGCGACTGGGATGAAGTCGTAACAAGGTAGCCGTACGGGAACGTGCGGCTGGATCACCTCCTTTCTAAGGAGCGCAAGAGCGGTCGGATCACCGATCGCCAGGTTCCTAGTGAATCTGCTTGGGTACTCGGTCGACTCGAGGCGATCCGTCGCTCGAGGCCGGCCGGGCACGCTGTTCAGTCGTGAGGGAGTCCGGCAGGATCACCGGATCCACGGAATCCCCGCGCACCTTGAGAACTGCATAGCGAGCACGAGAGTCAAAGTATTCTCTCCGTCCAAGCTACTACGGGTTGACGGTGGATGCCTTGGCGCTAGGTGCCGATGAAGGACGTGGCAGGCTGCGATAAGCCTCGGTGAGCCGTCAAGCAGGCGTTGACCCGGGGATGTCCGAATGGGGAAACCCGGCTGGGGTCATGCCCAGTCACTCCGGTCTGAACCCATAGGGCCGGTAGAGGGAACCGGGGGAATTGAAACATCTCAGTACCCCGAGGAAGAGAAAGCAACAGCGATTCCCTGAGTAGCGGCGAGCGAAACGGGAACAGCCCAAACCGACACGGTGGAATAGCCCGACGGCGTTGCCGTGTCGGGGTAGTGGGACCCTCCAGACGGCGCGTCGGAGCCGTCGGGGAGTCAGAAATCCATGGGATAGGCGAATCCTGCTGGAAAGCAGAGCCACAGGGGGTAACAGCCCCGTAGCCGAAATCCCATGGACTCCCGGAGGTGTTCCCAAGTAGCACGGGGCCCGTGAAATCCCGTGTGAATCTGCGAGGACCACCTCGTAAGGCTAAATACAACCTAGCGACCGATAGCGGACCAGTACCGTGAGGGAAAGGTGAAAAGTACCCCGGTGAGGGGAGTGAAACAGTACCTGAAACCGTCAACCTACAAGCAGTAGGAGGGATCCTTCGGGATCCTGACTGCCTGCCTTTTGAAGAATGAGCCGACGAGTCATCGATGCGTGGCGAGGTTAAGCCGAGAGGTGGAGCCGCAGCGAAAGCGAGTCTGAATAGGGCGTCTAGTCGCGTGTCATGGACCCGAAGCCGAGTGAGCTATCCATGGGCAGGGTGAAGCGAGGGTAAGACCTCGTGGAGGCCCGAACCCACCTAGGTTGAAAACTGGGGGGATGACCTGTGGATAGGGGTGAAAGGCCAAACAAACTCGGCGATAGCTGGTTCTCCCCGAAATAGCTTTAGGGCTAGCGTCGTGTGTTCCGCGTTGGGGGTAGAGCACTGATTGGGCTAGGGGGCCAACAAGCTTACCGACCCCAGTCAAACTCCGAATCTCAACGCGCCAAGCACGGCAGTCAGACCATGTGGGATAAGCTTCATGGTCGAGAGGGAAACAGCCCAGACCGCCAGCTAAGGCCCCCAAGTCAGGACTAAGTGGAGAACGAAGTGGAGTTGCCCAGACAGCCAGGAGGTTGGCTTAGAAGCAGCCATCCTTGAAAGAGTGCGTAACAGCTCACTGGTCGAGTGATTCCGCGCGGATGATGTAACGGGGCTAAGTCCTGCGCCGAAGCTGCGGGATTCCGTCGACAACCCAGGCCGGCATCCTCGGATGTCGGTCCAGGGGACGGGATCGGTAGGGGAGCGTCGAACGGCCGTCGAAGTCGCGGCGGAAGCCAGCGGTGGAGGCCGTTCGAGTGAGAATGTCGGCATGAGTAGCGAATGAGGAGTGAGAATCTCCTCCGCCGGATGTCCAAGGGTTCCTGGGGAAGGCTCGTCCGCCCAGGGTTAGTCGGGACCTAAGGCGAGGCCGAGAGGCGTAGTCGATGGACAACGGGTTGATATTCCCGTACCACCTTGTACGCGCCCAGGCCGAACCCAGCTTGCTAAGGAAAGCCCTTCGGGGCCTACCGACCCAGCTGGTAGTAGGCCAGCGATGGAGTGACGCGGAAGGGTAGGCGGACCCGGGCGCTGGTCGACCCGGGGTAAGCGTGTAGGGCGGGGCCTAGGCAAATCCGGGCCCCATGAACGCCTGAGGCGCGATGCCGAGCCGCGAGAGGCGAAGCCGCTGAACGCCCATGCCGCCGAGAAAAGCTTCTAGCGAGTGTGCAAGGTGCCCGTACCCCAAACCGACACAGGTGGACAGGTAGAGAATACCAAGGCGAGCGAGAGAACTCTGGTTAAGGAACTCGGCAAAATGGCTCCGTAACTTCGGGAGAAGGAGCGCCCCGGTAGGGTGTAGGACCTCGCGTCCGAAGCCCGAGGGGGCCGCAGAGTCCAGGCCCAAGCGACTGTTTACTAAAAACACAGGAGCGTGCGAAGTCGCAAGACGCTGTATACGCTCTGACGCCTGCCCGGTGCCGGAAGGTCAAGGGGATCGGTTAGCTCTTCGGAGCGAAGCTGTGAACCTAAGCCCCGGTAAACGGCGGCGGTAACTATAACCGTCCTAAGGTAGGCCATCCACGACGCCACGTGGATCATCTGCCCCTCCGCACGGCGACGTGCGTGAGTGCAGTCAGCTATATGCTGGGAACTCCGAGTATCCGTCGGTACTCGTTCGTGTCATCGGGGAGCGATATCGCCGATGACATGGGCAGTGACAATCCGTACGGTGCGGACGATCAGCAGGAAAGGCCAGGGATCGAGCAGTGGATCGTCGGCTTCGTCGACGGTGAGGGTTGCTTCTCGATATCGGTGGTGCGGAACGCCACCTGCCGCCTCGGGTGGCAGGTGCAGCACGAGTTCGCGGTCACCCAGGCCGCGACCTCCCGGGCCGCGCTCGAGGTGTTGGGACGGCACTTCGGATGCGGTCGGATCATCGAGAACGTCCGGCGGGACGAACATCGGCTACCGCTCCTGCGGTACTCGGTGAAGGCACGCCGGGACCTCACCTCACGGATCATCCCGTTCTTCGAAGCACATCCCCTGATCACCGCGAAGCGGCACGACTTCGAGTCGTTCCGCGAGGTCATCGAGCTCATGCAGGCAGGGGAGCACCTCACGATCGAGGGGCTCGCCCGGATCGCCGGCATCACCGAGACGATGAACCGCCGACAGCGGTCTCGGTTCCTGGAATCCTCAGAGGCCATACGCTGACCGTCTCGGTACGACGGCCGAGACGAAGATATGGTCCGAGCCCCATGGCGACATGGGGAGCAACTCGAGCGAAATTCCTTGTCGGGTAAGTTCCGACCTGCACGAATGGCGTAACGACTTGGGCACTGTCTCAACCAGAGACTCGGCGAAATTGCACTGTGAGTAAAGATGCTCACTTCCCGCGACAGGACGGAAAGACCCCGGGACCTTTACTGCAGCTTGACATTGGAGTCTGTCATGTGATGTGTAGGATAGGTGGGAGGCTGTGAAGCGGCGACGCCAGTTGCCGTGGAGCCGTCCTTGAAATACCACCCTTCACATGATGGCCTTCTAACCTCGGTCCGTCATCCGGATCAGGGACAGTGTCTGGCGGGCAGTTTCACTGGGGTGGTGGCCTCCTAAAACGTAACGGAGGCGCCCAAAGGTTCCCTCAGCCTGGTCGGCAATCAGGCGTTGAGTGCAAGGGCACAAGGGAGCTTGACTGCGAGACCCACGAGTCGAGCAGATGCGAAAGCAGGGCCTAGTGATCCCTCGGCGGCATGTGGGTGCGCCGAGGCCAACGGCTAAAAGGTACCCCGGGGATAACAGGCTCATCCCGCCCAAGAGTCCATATCGACGGCGGGGGTTGGCACCTCGATGTCGGCTCGTCTCATCCTGGGGCTGAAGCAGGTCCCAAGGGTCGGGCTGTTCGCCCGTTAAAGAGGCACGCGAGCTGGGTTTAGAACGTCGTGAGACAGTTCGGTCCCTATCCGTCGCGGGCGCAGGAGATTTGAGGAGAGCTGTCCCTAGTACGAGAGGACCGGGATGGACGTACCTCTGGTGTGCCAGTTGTCCTGCCAAGGGCACGGCTGGTTTGCTACGTACGGACCGGATAAGCGCTGAAAGCATCTAAGCGCGAAGCCGACTCCAAGATGAGATCTCCCACCGGCTTCGGCCGGGTAAGGCCCCTGGTAGATGACCAGGTCGATAGGCCGGAAGTGGAAGCGCAGCAATGCGTGAAGCTGACCGGTACTAATAGGCCGAGGGCTTGGATTCGAATACGGCGACGCTCGTGCTCGCTATGGAGTGCTCGGGGAGCGCTCACAGCGTTTCGGTGGCCATAGCGGCAGGGAACCACCCGTTCCCATTCCGAACACGGAAGTTAAGCCTGCCAGCGCCGATGGTACTTGGGCCGCAGGGCCCCGGGAGAGTAGGTCGCCGCCGAACACCCCATAGACTGAGGCCGTCCTCCGGGGCGGCCTCGGTCGCGTTCGGACGAGGAGAGGCGACATGGCCGACGGCCACGAACGTCGGAAGCGGGAGCGGCGAGACCCCGAGGCCCGGAGCCGAGGTCGCGGCCGTGGGAGCCGCCGGAAGGGTGCCGCCGGCTCCCGCGGTGGTCGGCGACGACGGGACCTGCGCGGGCGCGCGGCGGGGCTCCCGAACTTCGTGATCGAGGCGCTCGAGCGCGTCACACCGCCCGACCGGGTCGCCGCCGCCCTCGAGGCCCTCGGCGCGGCGTCGGCGGCGCTCGCCGAGGGCCGGTTCCACGCCGCCTATCGCCACGGGAAGCGGGCGAAGGATCTCGCACCACGGGATGCCACGGTGCGGGAGACCCTCGGACTGGCGGCCTATCGCCTGGGGGAGTGGGAGACCGCGCTCAGGGAACTCCGGACCTATCGGCGGATGACCGGCGAGCCCGACCATCTCCCCGTCGAGATGGACGTCCTCCGGGCCCTCGGACGGGACGCGGAGGTGGAACGGAGCTGGCGAGAGCTCCAGCACCGAGATGCGCGGACGAGCGTACGGCGAGAGGGTGCCGTCGTCTATGCGTCGTACCTCCTCGACGCCGGGCGTGCTCGCGAGGCGTGGGAGCTCGTCGCCCCCCGGCGTCTCGTCGCCCGTCCCTCCGATTCGGAGCTGCGCACCTGGTACGTGGCGGCCCGGGCCGCGGCGGCGCTCGGCGACGCGGCGACCGCGAGGAAGATCGCCGATGCGATCGTCGTCGCCGATCCGGGTTTCCCCGGCATCGACGAGCTGGAACGGGAGATCCGCCGAGCCGGCGGCGCGAAAACGTCGTAGCCACCCCCTACCGTGATCCTCCCGTGCTTCCCCGAGCGGGAGGGAGCGAACCATGACCCGCGACCACGACCTGAACCTCGTCGTCCTCTCGGGCCGGACGACCGGGCCGCTCCGGCTCGTCGAGAACGGCGACGGACTGAGGCGCGTCGAAGGCGAGCTCGAGGTTCGTCTCGTCCGCCCCCGGCGGCGCGTCGACTCGATCCCCTTCGTATGGCCGGAGCCGAACCTCGACGTCGTCGCCGGCGCCGGCGCGGGGGCGTCGGTGTGGATGACCGGATGGCTCCGAGCGCAGCGCGGCCGGGAAGCACCGTCCCGGGGCGTCGAGCTCGTCGTCCACGACGTCGAGTTGCGAGGACCCGCGGCTCGCTAGCCTTCCACGGGATGCGCCGGACCCTCATCGCCGCTCCCACCGAGCTCGCGGCCCACGCCGGCGCCCGGATCGCCGACGAAGGCGGCAACGCGGTCGACGCGGCCATCGCCGCCACGGTCACCGCGATGTGCACCGAGCCCGGGATCATCGCACCGGGTGCGTCGGGGTTCCTCGCCATCTGGCCGCCGACCGGGGAGCCCCTCGTCGTCGACGCCTATGCCGAGATGCCGGGCCGGGAGGCGCCGCGGGACCGCTTCGGCTCGGGTGCCTGGCGGGTGCACATGGACTATGGCGGGGGCATGGAGACGATGGTGGGGTGGGGAGCCGTCGCCACCCCCGGAGCCTTCGCCGGGTTCGATCTGGCCTGGCGGCGCTTCGGGGAGGCACCCTGGCGACTGCTCCTCGAGCCCGCCGTCGAGGCCGTCCGCACCGGATTCCCGGTGTCGGAATCCGCCGCGAACTACCTCGGGTACGCCCATCGCGTGATCTTCGGGTGGCATCCCGAGAGCCGTCGCCTCCTCCACCGCGCCGACGGGCGGCCGGTGGCGGCGGGGGACCGCCTCCGCATCCCCGAGCTCGCCGCCACCCTCGAGCGGCTCGCCCACGAGGGCGCCGAGACGCTCTATCGGGGAGAGCTCGCTCGGGCCCTCGCGGCCGCGGTCGACGAGGGTGGTGGGCTCCTCGGCCGGGCCGACCTGGAAGCCTACGAGCCCGTCGTCCGAACGCCGACCCGGTTTCGTCTCGACGATTGGGAGGTCGCCACGAACCCGCCACCCGCCGTGGGTGGCGTGGCCCTCGCGGCGATGCTCCTCCTCCTCGGCGATCGGTTCGAGGGTTGGACCGCGGCGGGGGTTCGACGTGCGGTCGAGGCCTTCGCCGCGGTCGGGGAGTATCGACGCGTCCGGCTCTCCGATCCCGACGACCGGGTCCGCGCCGCCGAGGAACTCCTCCGGCTCGCCGCCGGCGGTGATCTCCCCGGGATCCGCCGCTCCGCCGCGACCATCCACACCTCCGCGGTGGACTCGGACGGCCTCGCGTGCTCGATCACCGTGTCGGCCGGCTACGGCTCGGGAGCCGTGGTCCCGGGAACCGGGTTCGCCCTCAACAACTCCCTCGGGGAGCTCGAGCTCGCCGAGCGGGGTTTCCACGGGCTCCGGCCCGGAACCCGCCTCGTCTCGAACATGGCCCCGACCGTCGCCCGCGGCGAGGACGGCTCCGTACTGGCCGTGGGGTCTCCGGGAGCCGATCGCATCACCACCGCCCTCGCCACGGTCCTCCTCGGCTTCGTCCACCTCGGTCTCTCCCTCACCGAGGCCGTGCACCATCCCAGGCTCCACGTCGAGCGGTTCGAGGGACGCCCCACGATCGCCTACGAGCCCGGGCTCCCCGTCGAGCCCTTCGATGGCTACTCCGTGCGCCGCTTCCCCGACCGGTCGATGTACTTCGGTGGCGTCCAGGCCGCGCTCTGGCATCCGGCGACGGGGTTCTTCGGCGTCGCCGATCCTCGTCGGGCCGGTGCGACGGCGACGGGTGGGGTCGACTGAGCCATGGGATACCTCTTCGTCGAGCGCCTCCTCGAGGAAGCCCGAGACCGAGGAGACTTCGACGCCCTGCCCGGCAGCGGCGAACCACTGGAGCTCGCCGACACCGGGCCCGGCTGGTGGGCCCGACGGACCCTCCAGGAGGAACGTCGCCACGAGCGGCGCGCCGAGCTCCTTCGGCGACTTCGCCGGGAGCTCCCCCGGCTCGTGGCCCGGCGCGACCGCGCGGGGCTCGAAGCGCTCGCCGCCGCGGTGCGGGCCTGGAACGACGGGGCCGCCGACGACGAGCTGCCCACCGTCGACGTGGACGAGCTCCTCCGACGCGCCGAGGAACGATGCTGAGGCTCCTCCGCCGCCCGATCTGGCTCGTCGGCCTCGTCGTGGCGGTCGTCGCCACCGCCACCTTCGTCGCCTTGGGACGGTGGCAGCTCCGGAGACTCGAGGAGAAGCGCGAGCTCCGGCGCAGCGTCGCCGAGCGGCTTGCCGCCCCGCCCCTCGACCTCGATGCGCTGGGACGCCCCCTCGACGCCCACGACGCCTACCGCCGGATCGAGGCCGCCGGACGCTACCTCCGGGAGGACGAGGTCGTCGTGCTCGCCAGGAGCCTCCACGGTCGGAGCGGCAACGAGCTCCTCACCCCCTTCGAGACGAACGGGGGCCGGATCCTCCTCGTCGACCGAGGCTGGCTGCCCCTCGACGTCGAGACGGTCGCGGCGAGGGCTCCGGAGGGCCCCGTCGTCGTCGAAGGCGTGCTGCGACCGAGCGAAGACTTCGGGCCCCTGGGCCCGATCGACGAGCGTCCCCTCCGCCGCGTCGGCCGGATCGACGTCGAGGCGATCGGAGCCGCGCTGGGCCTGGAGGTGGAGCCCCTGTGGGTGGCGCTCGTCGCCCAGCGACCCGCCCAGCCCGGCGAGCTTCCCCTACCCCTGCCGCCCCCCACCGTGTCGGAGGGCCCCCATCTCGGGTACGCGATCCAGTGGTTCGCCTTCGCCGGGGTGGTGGTGGCCGGGTTCCCCGTGCTCGTGTGGCGACGCAGCCGCCGGGTCAGCCCTGCCGAGCCTTCCACTCCTTCTTCCGTACCTTGAGCTCCTCGAGGTCTTCGGGACGCTCCACGTCGGCGATCGAAGGCCAGTCGGGCAGCCAACGCTCGTACCCCCGCGGTCGCACGCCGAAGTGCTTCGCGAGGATCGCGAGGAGGATCCTCGCCTTGTACTCCCCGAACCCGGGGAGTTCCTCGAGGCGCCGGAGCAACTCGTCGGCGTCCTCGACGTCGCGCCAGAGCGCCGCAACGTCGCCGTCGTACCGATCGAGGAGGAACCGCGCCACCTCCTGGACCCGCTTCGCCATCGTCCCCGGGAAGCGGTGGAGGGCCGGCTTCTCGGCGAAGCGCTCCTGGAGGGCCTCGGGTGACGTGGCGACCACCCGGTCGACGTCGAGCCCACCGAGGCGCCGCTCGAGCTCGGCGGGCGCCGCGAAGGCACGCTCGACGGGGACCTGTTGCTGGAGCACGAGGCCCACGAGGAGCGCGAAGGGGTTCTCGGCGAGGAGGCGGTTCGCCTCCGGATCGTGGGTGTAGGGAAGGGCTTCGGGCATGGTCTCCTCGGCGCAGTAGATTCTGAGACGATGACCCTCCGAATCTACTCCACCGACGCGTACCGACGCTCCCACGTCGCCCGAGTGGTCGGGGTCGACGCGGACGACCGGCGAGTCCTCCTCGACGCCACCGTCTTCTATCCCGGCGGCGGCGGCCAACCCCACGACCTCGGTGTGCTCCGGATCGGGGACGACCTCCTCGAGGTCGTCCGGGTCACGGCCGACGCCGACGGCGTCTGGCACTGGCTCGAGGGGGCTCCCCCGAAGGTGGGTACCGAAGTGGAGGCGGTCATCGACTGGGAGCGGCGGTATCGGCTCATGCGGACCCACACGGCGATGCATGCCCTCTGCGGGGTGATCTGGGCGCGCTACGGGAGCCCGGTCACCGGAGGGAACATGGAGCCCGGCCGCGGCCGGCTGGACTTCGAGCTCCCCGACTGGGATCCGGAGGACCGTCCCGAGCTCGAGCGGGCCCTCAACGAGGAGCTCGCTCGTCGGCGACCCGTCGAGATCAGCTTCCTCCCTCGGGCCGAAGCGGACCGGGACCCGAGCCTCATCCGAACCAAGGTCAGCCTCCTGCCTCCCGAGGTGACCACCGTCCGGGTCGTCGACATCGTGGGCCTCGATCGTCAGGCCGATGCGGGCACCCACGTGGCGGCCACCGACGAGGTCGGGTCCGTGCGGATCCTCAAGGTCGAGTCGAAGGGGCGAGGATTTCGGCGTTTTCGGCTCGGCCTCGACGAGGGTGGGTCCTGATCGTCACGACGGCGCTTCCGGGACGGTGATGTCGGGGGTCACCGGCTGCCCACGCGCCAGGTGGCGGAGCTCGGCGACGAGCGCGTCGAAGTAGCGCTCGAGCGCCGCCTCGGCCACACGGTGGAGTGCCACCCGGTCCACCGCCGTGCCGAGCCTGCCCATGGGAGGCACGTAGGAGGCGAGGAGCGAGAGCATCGTGCGTCGATCGTCGATGGGTTCGGCCTCGAGGTCGGCCTCGACGACGGGATGGATCTCCCGATGGTCGAGGGGAACCCATCGAAGCCGTCGGCGCACCAAGGGCAGTGGGCCGGGGAGGTCGACCGCGGGCTCGGCGACGAACTCGACCTCGTCGGCGAGGCGGAGACCGGGCACGTGGAGGTCGAGGACGGGATCTCGGCGCCAGGACGCCTCCCGGGGGTGGAGACGCCGAGGAGCGGTGAGGAGCCTCGGCCGGTCGGAGCCCAAGAGGGTTCGGACGACGGGGAAGGGGGCCCCGATCGCCCGGTAGAGATGGATGTACTGCTCCCGCACGATGCCCATGAAACCAAGCG
>DRQR01000242.1 GCA_011371355.1 Actinomycetota bacterium | reverse complement strand
TCGGTCATCCAGAAGGGATGGAGCTCGCTCTCGAGGTTGTGGTTGACGAGGATCGCCGGGACGTCGGGGAGGAAACGTCGGACGAAGGCCATCTGGAGGTGGTCGACCTCGACGAGGTCGATGTCGTGGGCGGCGACGAGTTCACGAGCGAGGGCGACGAGCAGAGGGGAGTAGTAGGAGACGTCCATGAGGGGGAGGCCGTGGCGGGCGTGGAAGAGGAGGTGACGGAGGACCTCGCGACGGGGTAGGTCGGCGGGGATCGGGGGTCGGTCGACGAAGGCGTAGGTGGCGAAGACCCGCCGGTACTCGGCGTCGAGACGATCCCGGTCGGCCTCGAACTGGGTCCGCTCGGCGGGGGTCGCCGTTGCCAGGAGGTGGTAGCGGTACCGGTCGGCGAGCGGCGCCGTGGTCCCCCAGGTGTAGATCCGGCCGCCGGAGTCGGTCGGGAGCAGGGGGGTCGTGGTGACGAGGAGGATGTCGCGGGTCATGGCCTCGGCGGGAGAGCTGGCGCCGATAGGCTACGGCGATGGTGGCTGCTCGTGGAATGCTTCGTCGTCTGGTGCCGAGGGCCGTGGTGGGTCGGTATCGGATCGCCCGGTACCGGGCGGCGTCCCGGAACAACGTGGACGTCGCCACCGACGACGCCCGGACCTGGCTCGCCCGCACCCCCGACACCTTCCGGGTCGTGCCGGCCCACCGGGGGCCGGTGCCCGTCGGTGTCGAGGTGGTCGACGACCTCGCCCCCGTCGCGCCCACCCTCCCCGACGTCGACGCGGTGGTGTGGGCACGGGTGGCCCGGCGTCGGTTCGGGACGATCGTCGAGGAGCCCCTCGTCGACCCGGTCGGCGTCGTGGCGACCGGCGAGGCGATCGCCGAGATCGGCCGGTCGGACGGCGACGTCGTCGCCGTCTTCGACGGGCTCTGGGCGGCGGGTCGGCGCCTCGGGCTCGTTCCCGTCCCGGGTCGAGCCACTCGGCCGGTGCGTCGGGACCCGATCGCCCGGCCCTCGGTCGTGGTCTGCTCCCTCGTTCCGATGCACGACGTCGGCGGAGGCTCCCGAGGCGCCCGGCTCGCCGTCGAGTTCCTTCGCCGGGGCCACCACGTGACCTTCGTCGCCGCCCACGGTGCGATGGGGACCGACCTCGGCCTCCGCTTCGTCCACCCCGACCTCGACCAGCGCTACCTCTGGGACTTCGAGCCCTCCGAGCTCGTCGCCCGGGCCCGAGACCCGGCGATGGTCCTCGTCGAGGCCCCGGTCTCCGAGTTCGCCGCCGTCGCCGGGAAGCTGCGGTCGGCCGGCTACCCCGTCGTCTACGACGTCATCGATCGGTGGGCGGATCCCTCGCTGGGCTGGGACTGGTACGACGCCTCGGTCGAGGAGGCGCTCGTGGCCTCGGCCGACGCCGTCGTCGCGAGCGCTCCCGATCTCCTCCCGAACCCATCGGCGGTGCTCGTACCCAACGCCGTCGACGACGCGGCCTTCGGCGGCGCCGATGCCGATCTTCCCTCGGACCTGCCGGCGTCGGAGGGGCCGCTCATCGGCTACCACGGGTCCCTCTACGGCCCGTGGTTCGACTGGGAGGCGCTGCGACGGGTCGCCGAGGCCTTCCCCGACGGGGCCGTCGTGGTGATCGGCGACGTCCCCCCTGACGTCCCGCGACTCCCCGGGAACGTCCATCTCCTCGGCCCGAGGCCCCAGCCCGAGCTCCCCGCGTACCTGCGACGCTTCGCCGTCGGACTCGTGCCCTTCGTGGTCTCGGAGGTGTCGCACGCGGTAAGCCCCCTCAAGGTCTACGAGTACCTCGCGTCCGGGGTGCCGGTCGCGGCGCCACCGCTGCGGGCCCTCGAGGGCATCGCCGGCGTCCACGTCGCCGACGACCTCGTCGACGCGGTTCGGGCGGCGCTCGTCGGCCCGCCGGTCGATCGGGAGCAGGCCCTGCGGGAGCATTCGTGGACCGATCGGTGCCGGACGATCCTCGGGCTCGCGGGTCGGGACCTCGACCCCGCCGTGGAGCGGCCCGTGGCCGTTCCGATCCGCCCGGCCATCCACTGGCCGCCGTCGGAGCGGCTCGGAGGAGGACGGCGATGAGACGGTCCGCGGCGGGCTCCCTCGTCGCGCTCGGGGTCCTCGTCGCGCTCGCCACGCCCGCCGGGGCCGCCGACACCGTCGGGCTCGTCGACCCCGACCAGGGCAGGTGGCATCTCCGCACCGCCGCCGGAGGCGAGGTGTCCTTCTACTTCGGCGACCCCGGCGACGTTCCCCTCGTGGGGGACTGGGACTGCGACGGCGTGGACACCCCGGGGATGTACCGGCGGAGCGACGGGTACGTCTACCTCCGCAACGACAACTCGCCCGGGGTCGCCGACCGTCGGTTCTTCCTCGGGAACCCCCAGGACGTCCCGATCGCCGGGGACTTCGACGGCGACGGCTGCGACACCGTGTCGGTGTACCGGGTCTCCGAGGGCAAGGTCTACGTCGTCGACCGGCTCGGCGACGACGGCGCCGGCCTCGGTGAGGCCGATCGCTCCTACTACTTCGGCGATCCCGGCGACGTTCCCTTCGCCGGGGACTTCGACGGGGACGGCGTCGACACGATCGGCCTGTATCGGGCGTCGACGGGCTACGTCTACCTCCGCAACCGTCACGCCCCCGGCGTCGCCGACGTCGAGTTCTACTTCGGGAACCCGGGCGACCGCTTCGTGGCCGCCGATTGGACCGGGAACGGCGTCGACACTCCGGGGGTGTTCCGACCCTCGACGGCTTCGTTCTACCTCCGGCACCGAAACACCCAGGGCGTCGCCGACGAGGTCGTTCCCTGGGGATCCGCCGGATGGCTACCGGTGGCCGGCGACTTCGGGCTCCCCGACGATCTCCCGCCGCCCGGGGAGGTGGTCTTCACCGCCGCCGGGGACCTCGGTGCCACCTCCCGAACTCGGCGGGTCCTCGAGGCCATCGGTCGGGTCGGTGCCGACTTCCACCTCG
>DRQR01000241.1 GCA_011371355.1 Actinomycetota bacterium | reverse complement strand
CGCGTGGCGGTCGGGACGGGTGAGTGGTCGCTGCTCGCCGGCGAGGTCGACGAGCCAGAGTCGGGAGATCCCCTCGTCGTGGTCCTCGTCGAAGGCGACGACGGGCACCACCGCCGTGGTCTGCGACACCGCCTCGGGTTGGCCGACTCGGGGCAGCGCCCAGAGATCGTCGGGGGTGATGGGGCGTCCCACGGCGGCGACGATAGCGCTCAGGCGTCGTCGTCGAGACCGGCCCGGAGCAACCCCACGATCAGCCCCTCCGAGACCGCCTTCCAGGAGGCGTCGATGATGTTCTCGTGGACCCCCACGGTGCCCCAGGCTCCCTCGCCGTCCTCGTGGCGGCAGAGGACCCGCACCCGGGCGGCGGTGCCGTGGGCGGAGTCCAGGTCCCGCACCCGGTAGTCGGTGAGCCGGATGTGGTCGATCTGGGGATAGGACGGCGCGAGGGCGGCGCGGAGGGCCCGGTCGAGCGCGGCGACCGGTCCGTCGCCTTCCCGGGTCGAGACGATCCGTTCCCCGTCCACGTGCACCTTCACCGTGGCCTCGGCGACGACCTCCCCGTCTCTCCGTTCGACGAAGACCCGATACGACTCGAGGTCGAAGAAGGGCTGGCGCCAGCCCTGGGCGGCTCGGACGAGGAGCTCGAAGCTCCCGTCGGCGGCCTCGAAGTGGTAGCCCTCGTGCTCGAGCTCCTTGATCCGCTCGACGACCACCTGCGCCTCCTCCGAGGTGAGGTCGAGACCGCTCGCCCTCGCCTTGGCGAGGACCGTCGAACGGCCGGCGAGCTCGGAGACGACGACTCGGGTGGTGTTGCCGACCGTCTCGGGGGGCAGGTGCTCGTAGGCGTCGGAACGTCGGGCGAGCGCCGAGGTGTGGAGCCCCGCCTTGTGGGTGAAGGCGGAGGTGCCGACGTAGGGGAGATGGGGGTCGAGGGTGAGGTTGACGACCTCGGCGACGTGGTGGGAGATCGAGGTGAGACGGGGGAGCCGATCCTCCGGAATGGACGGCAGTCCCATCTTCAGGGTGAGGTTCGGGATCACCGAGCAGAGGTCGGCGTTGCCGGTGCGCTCCCCGTAGCCGTTGACGCAACCTTGGACCTGGTGGACGCCGAGCCGCACCGCGGTGAGGGAGTTCGCCACCGCCAGGCCGGTGTCGTTGTGGAAGTGACAGCCGTAGACCCCGTCCGGGAGGGCGTCGGTGACCTCGCCGACGACCCGCTCGACGTCGTGGGTGAGGAAGCCGCCGTTCGTGTCGCAGAGCACGAGACGCTCGGCGCCGGCGGCGAGGGCCGCCTCGAGCACGGCGAGGGCGAAGCCGGGATCGTCCCGATAGCCGTCGAAGAAGTGTTCGGCGTCGAAGAACACCCGCCGTCCCCGGCTGCGGAGATACTCGACGGAGTCGGCGACCATGGCCACCGCCTCGTCGCGGCTGGTCCGCAGGGCGTGCTCGACGTGGTACGACCAGGCCTTGCCGACGAGGCAGACGACCTCGGTGCCGGCCTCGAGGAGGGCGGCGAGCTGCTCGTCGTCGTCGGGACGCCGGTTCGCGCGTCGGGTCGAGCCGAAGGCCACGAGGGTCGCGTGCTCGAGCTCGAGCTCCGTCTTCGCCCGCCGGAAGAACTCGTCGTCCTTCGGGTTCGCACCCGGCCATCCGCCCTCGATGTAGGCCACCCCGAGCTCGTCGAGGAGGCGGGCCACCGCGAGCTTGTCCGACGCGGTGAGGGAGATCCCCTCCTGTTGGGTTCCGTCTCGCAGGGTCGTGTCGTAGATCTCGACGTGCATGGGGTCCTCCAACGCAAAGACCCTCCGCCGGGCGGAGGGTCGAGGGCACACACGCCTGGGGCGTGTGTGCCTAGGCGATGATGATGATCGTGGACGGCGTCGTTCGCATCGGAGGTGAGTATCCCCTCCACGGCGCGATTCGTCAAGACGGGTCCCTCGTTCCTGGTAGGCTGGGCGTCGTGATGGAACTCGTCGGCTCCTGGTGGTGGCGGCAGCGTTAGGCCGCCGCGCGCCGAGTCGACGAACGGAACCGCCGGTGGCCTCGGGCCCCGGCGTTTTCTCGTGGAGGAGCGAACGTGGAGACGAACGACACCAGGCGACGAGTGTTCTCGGGCGTCCAGCCCACCGGCAACGTCCATCTCGGCAACTACCTCGGGGCGTTCCGCAACTGGGTCGCGCTCCAGGAGCGCTACGAGACGATCTACTGCATCGTCGACCTCCACGGCATGACCGTGCCCTACGACCCGGACGACTACCGCCGGGTCCGCCTCGAGACGGCGAAGGTGCTCCTCGCCATCGGCGTGGATCCGGATCGGTCGCTCTTCTACCTCCAGTCGCAGGTGCCCCAGCACGCCGAACTGGCCTGGATCCTGGGGACGATCACCCCCACCGGGGCCCTGAACCGGATGACCCAGTACAAGGACAAGCTCGCCTCGGGGGCGCCCGCGAACCTCGGCCTCTACTCCTATCCGGTGCTCATGGCCGCCGACATCCTCCTCTTCCGCGCCGAACTCGTCCCCGTCGGCGAGGACCAGAAGCAGCACCTCGAGCTCACCCGGGACCTCGCAGAGCGGTTCAACCACCGGTTCGGGGAGACCTTCCCCGTTCCCGACCCGCTCATCCCCGAGACCGCGGCCAGGGTGATGTCGCTCACCGATCCCACCTCGAAGATGTCGAAGTCGGACCCGTCGGAGAAGTCGCGGATCCTCCTCCTCGACTCGGACGAGGCGATCCTCAAGAAGGTGAAGGCGGCGGTCACCGACTCCGAGCCGACGGTCCGCTACGACACCGAGGCGAAGCCGGGGATCTCGAACCTCCTCGAGATCATGGCGGCATGCACCGGCCGGTCGATCGACGACCTCGTCGCCGAGTACCACGACGCCGGCTACGGGCGGTTCAAGGAGGCGGTCGCCGAGGCGATCATCGAGACCATCGCCCCGATCCGCACCGCCTACCGGCGGCTCGACGACCGCGAGGTCGCCCGGATCCTCGCCAAGGGAGCCCTCGACGCCCGCAGCCGGGCCGAGGCCCTCCAGGCGGAGGTGCGGGCCGCCACCGGCATCGACGCGTTCTGAGCCCGTCGCCGGGCGGCGCGACCCGCCACGGCGCTCCGGGCCACTACCCTGACCCCCGCTGGCGTCGACGAGGGAGGAGCCGTGGAGATCGAGATCGGTATGGCGAAGTCGGGTCGCCGCGCCTGGGGCCTCGACGACATCGCGATCGTCCCCTCGCGCCGGACCCGAGACCCCGAGGACATCGACCTGACCTGGCAGCTCGATGCCTTCACCTTCGAGATCCCGATGATGGCCTCGGCGATGGACTCGGCGGTGAGCCCGGCCACCGCGAAGGAGATCGGACGGCTCGGCGGACTCGCGGTCCTCAACCTCGAGGGTCTCTGGACTCGTTACGAGGATCCCACTCCCGTCTACGAGGAGATCGCCTCCCTCCCGAAGGAGAAGGCGACCCGGCGGATGCAGGAGCTGTACCTCCAGCCGGTCGACCCCGAGCTCATCACCCGGAGGGTGGCCGAGATGAAGGAGGCCGGGATCGTCACCGCCGGCAGCCTCACCCCCCAACACGTCGAGCGCTACGTCGACGCCGCGAAGGCCGGTGGGCTCGACGTGCTCGTCATCCAGGGAACCGTCGTCACCGCCGAGCACGTCTCGACCCGGGTCGAGCCCCTCGACCTCTACCGGTTCATCCGCGAGATCGAGATGCCGGTGATCGTCGGCGGCTGTGCCTCCTATGCCGGCGCCCTCCACCTCATGCGGACCGGCGCGGTGGGGATCCTCGTCGGGGTGGGACCCGGTGCCGCCTGCACCACCCGCGGGGTGCTCGGGATCGGGGTGCCCCAGGCCACCGCGATCGCCGACGCCGCCGGGGCCCGGATCCGGTACCTCGAGGAGTCCGGGCGCTACGTCCACGTCATCGCCGACGGCGGGATGCGCACCGGCGGCGACATCGCCAAGGCCATCGCGGTGGGTGCCGACGCGGTGATGCTCGGCTCGCCGATCGCGGCGGCCGAGGAGGCTCCAGGACGGGGCTTCCACTGGGGGATGGCCACCTTCCATCCCGAGCTGCCGCGGGGATCCCGGGTCGAGGTCGGTCGCCTCGGCACCCTGCGGGAGATCCTCCTCGGCCCCGCCCACGAGAACGACGGTCGACGCAACCTCTTCGGCGGTCTCCGGGGGGCCATGGCCGCCACCGGACACGCGAACCTCAAGGAGTTTCAGAAGGCAGAGGTCATGGTCGCCCCCGCCCTCCAGACGGAAGGCAAGCAGCTCCAGCGCTCCCAGCAGGTCGGGATGGGATGACGGCGTCCCACGGGCAGGCCTCCTCGGGCGACTTCGACCGGGTCCTCGTCGTCGACTTCGGCGCCCAGTACGCCCAGCTCATCGCCCGACGCATCCGCGAAGCCCACGTCTTCTCCGAGATCGTCCCGAGGGACGTCACCGCCGAGGAGGTGGCCGCCCGATCGCCGGTGGGGATCGTCCTGTCCGGAGGGCCCGCGTCGGTCCACGCCGAGGACGCCTACGAACTCGATCCGGCCATCTTCGAGCTCGGGATCCCCATCCTGGGGATCTGCTACGGCCATCAGGTCATCGCCGCCGCTCTGGGGGGCGAGGTGGCTCGGACCGACACCGCCGAGTACGGCCGGACCCCCCTCGAAGCGGACTCGGCGAGCGTCCTGTTCCGGGAGCTGCCCGAGCACCTCGAGGTGTGGATGAGCCATCGGGACGCCGTCGTCGCCCCGCCCCCGGGGTTCCTGGTCACCGCGTCGACCCCCGACGCGCCGGTCGCGGCCATGGAGGCCCCCGAGCTCGGCCTCTACGGGGTCCAGTTCCATCCCGAGGTCGCCCACACGCCCCGGGGCCGGGAGATCCTCGAGCACTTCCTCTACGACGTCTGCCGTGCCCGGCCCACCTGGACCCACGTGGGCATCATCGAGCGCTCCGTGGAGGCGATCCGGACGGCCGTGGGGAACGAGCGGGTCATCTGCGGGCTCTCCGGCGGCGTCGACTCGGCGGTGGCCGCGGCCCTCGTCCACAAGGCCGTCGGGGACCAGCTCGTCTGCGTGTTCGTCGACCACGGCCTCCTCCGCAAGGGCGAGGCCGAGCAGGTGGACGAGACCTTCCGGCGGACCTTCGGGATGCGGCTCGTGGCGATCGACGCCGCGAAGCGCTTCCTCGACGCCCTCGCCGGGGTCACCGACCCCGAGGAGAAGCGGAAGCGCATCGGCGAGACCTTCATCCGGGTCTTCGAGGAGGTGGCCGCCGAGTTCTCCGACGCCCGGTTCCTCGTCCAGGGCACCCTCTATCCCGACGTCATCGAGTCGGGGACGAAGGACGCGGCGAAGATCAAATCCCACCACAACGTCGGGGGGCTCCCCGACGATCTGCGGTTCGAGCTCGTCGAGCCCCTTCGGGACCTCTTCAAGGACGAGGTGCGGGCGATCGGGGAGGAGCTCGGTCTCCCCGCCGAGATCGTCTGGCGCCAACCCTTCCCGGGGCCGGGCCTCGCCGTGCGGATCATCGGGGAGGTGACCGAGGAGCGCCTCGAGATCCTCCGGGAGGCCGACGCCATCATCCTCGAGGAGATCCATCGGGCCGGGCTCACGAGGGAGCTGTGGCAGGCCTTCGGGGTGCTCCCCACCGTCCGTACCGTGGGGGTCCAAGGCGACGAACGCACCTATGCCTACCCCCTCGTGCTCCGGGCCGTCACCTCCGACGACGCGATGACCGCGGACTGGGCTCGGCTGCCCTACGAGGTCCTCGAGCGGATCTCGTCGAGGATCATCAACGAGGTCCCGGGGATCAACCGGGTGGCCTACGACGTGTCGTCGAAGCCGCCGGCGACGATCGAGTGGGAGTGACGCGGCCGGGGGCGAACCGACCGAGCCAGAACCTCAGCCACCCACCGCCCTGGGCGTCTCCGCCCGGTCGGCCGCGGCCATCCGTCCCCGCCACGTCGACTGCTCCGCCATCTGCGCCACGTAGGCGTGGCGAGCCCGTTTTCCCGGCAGGGAATCCTCCACCTCGGGAACCTCGTCGTAGAGGGCGCCGAACCAGGCCCGGACCGAGTTCAGGGCCTCGGTGCGGATCTGGGACACCCTCGCCTGGGTGACGCCGAGTTCCTCGGCGATGTCCTGGAGGAGATGACCCTCGAAGTAGTAGCGGCGGATCACCTCACCGTGGATGCCGGGCAGCTTCTCGACGGCCTCACGGAGGGTACCGAGGAGTTCCCGCTGCTCGAGGGCGAGGTCGGGACGCCCGGCGACGTCGTCGTCGACGATCGACTCCTTGAGGGTCGGGCCCTCCCCGTCACCCTCGTGGTCGAGGTAGAGGAGCATCGAGCTGCGCGATCGGGAACGGATCGCCTCGAGCTCCGCCACGTCGATCCCGAGCCGTTCCGCGAGCTCCTCGTCGGTGGGTGCCCGACCTTCGAGCTCGGTGAAGGCGTCTTCCTCCCGGGTCAGCTCGCGATAGCGTCGCCGCACCGAGCGGGAGGCCCAGTCCCGGGTCCGGGTCGAGTCGATGATCGCACCCCGGATCCGGATCGACGCGTAGCGCTCGAAGGGGATCCCGGCGTCGGGATCGAAGCGACGGGCCGCCTCGACGAGTCCGAGCGCCCCCGCGTTCCACAGGTCGCCGCGGTCGACGTGCTTGGGGTACATCGCCGCGACGCGGCCGACGACCTTGCCGACGAGGTCGAGGTGATCGACGACGAGCCGATTCGACGTGTCGATCGGTGGGTTCGCCTTCGTCCGCCCGGACATGAAGCCTCGACCTCCTCGATTGGTCGCCCCGCGGGGCATCTCGACGTTCCCTTTCGGTGTCGGCCGGAGGGGCGGGGGGATAAATGACTAATCACCGAATGGTCACCCCCGATGGTCACCCGAGGACCGCTCATGTGGGGGGTGGGGTTGCCGACGGGGTGGGTGTCGACATGGAGGTCGACGGTGCCCCTGTCGGTTTGGGGGCAGGCACAGGCAACAAGGAGGTGCAGTCGTGCGCATCAATCAGAACGTTGCGGCGTTCAACGCGTATCGCAAT
>DRQR01000240.1 GCA_011371355.1 Actinomycetota bacterium | reverse complement strand
CCGGCTGCCTCGCCCACCTCCAGTGTCGGCTCGTCGACACCCACGAGGCGGGAGACCACCTCGTCCTCGTCGGCGAGGTCGTCGAGGCCGACGCCTCGGGTGGGGAGCCGCTCCTGTTCTTCGGGGGACGCTACGGACGGCTCGCCTGAGGAGACCCGGCCCCCAGCTCCCGGACCAACACCTCGGCGAAGCCGTCGAAGGCGTCGGCGTCGGTTCCGAGGACGGCGAGGTTCCCCGACGGCAGTTTCCAGATGAGCTGGACCCCTCGGTCGCCCCGGCAGGAGACGACCTCGGTGTTCGCGACGCTGCCGAGCTCGCATCCGGGGAGGAAGGGAGCGCCCTCCGGGACGCGCCACACCTCGAGGTCGTAGGCCAGGTCGTCGAAGCGCCAGCTCACGACGAGTTCCGCCGCACGGACCACGGCCGCCTCCACGGGACCACGGCGACGGAGCTCGAAGGGTGGGGTCACGGCGTCGAGCGTGACCTCGCCGGTGGCGACGTCGGCTCGCATCGTCGCCAGGATCGCCGCCAGGTCGTCCGCCTCGACTCCTCGCGCCTCGACCCACACCGGGAGGCCGTCGACGTTTCCCACCGCCTCGATCCGGCCAGGCCGGTCGGCGTGTTCGACGAAGGTGAAGTTCTCCACGGGTCCCGGGGATCCCTCCGGGCGGGGAGGGATCGCCGAGCCTCGGCCGGTCGGTGCTTCGACCCAGACGACGATCGACGCCTCGATCCGTCGCCCGGTCGGCGTCGTCGTGGTGGCGAGGAGGACCAGGGACGGAGGTCGAGCGCAGACCTCTCCCCGGTCGACGACGAAGACCTCGCGGGGTTCCGGGAGGGAGGGCGGGATCCGGAGTCGGAGATCGGCCGGCACCTCGGGATCGGTGACCGCGAGGACCGTGTCGTCGCCGGCTTCGGTGGGAGGACAGCGCCAGGGCGCCTCGTCGGGCGCGCTCTCGGCCGTGGTGGTGGACCGAACCGTGGGGGTGACCTCCCGGCCGGCGGGGGAGGCACGCCCGACGGGGGAGCGCGGGGTTCGCAGGACGGCGAGCGGGAGCGCCAGGGCCAGGGTGACGGCGACGGCGAGCCCGGCGACGACGAACGGGTGCCGGCGCCGCTTCGGTGGGGCGAGCCCGACTACGGCCGGAGAGGGGCCCGGGTAGGTCACGTCCTCGAAGGCGCGGCGCACCGCGGCGATGACGTCGTCGTAGGGGTCGTTCATGGCAGGTCCTCCGGTTCGAGGGTGAGGGTCCTTCGCAACGCGCCGAGGGCGCGATGAAGGTGCACTCGGGCGGTGGCCGGTGAGATGCCGAGGAGTTCCGCCGCCTCGGTGGTGTCGAGATCCAAGAGGATCCGGAGCGCGACGACGTGGCGCTGTCGCTCGGGGAGCCGGCGCAGCGCGGCGAGGACCGTGGGGTCGATCGGGAGCTCGGGACCCGGAACGGGATCCGGTCGTCTCCGAAACCGTCGCGCGAGCCGCTCGCGTCGACGTCGGTCCCGATGGAGGTTCATCGCGGTCCGCATGACCCAGGCCTCGGGTCGGGGGTGGTCGGCGAGGGACGACCACCGCCCCCAGGCCCGGGCGTAGGCCTCCGCGAGGAGGTCGTCGGCCTCGTTCCCGGCGAGGACGAGCAGGGCGCGGTAGCAGCGGTCCTTGCTCTGCCGGTAGAAGGTCTCGAAGTCGTCGACCATCGTCCCATCAACGTACGGGTCGACCGCCGCGTTTACCTCGTCTGGGGCGACGAGGTCGACCATCGGACGTGGCGGTACGCCCTAGCCTTGCCGGCATGGAGATCCACGACGACGTCGTCGCCGCCATCGGCAACACGCCGCTCGTCCGCCTCCGCCGTCTCCATCCGCCCGGGAACCTCGTCGCCAAGCTCGAGTATCTGAACCCGGGCGGGTCGTCGAAGGACCGCATCGCCCTGGCGATGATCGAACGCGCCGAGCGACTCGGGCTGCTCCGCCCCGGCGGGACGATCGTCGAACCGACCTCGGGCAACACCGGAGTGGGCCTGGCGATGGTCGCCGCGCTCAAGGGGTACCGGCTCGTCGCGGTCATGGCCGACAAGCAGTCGAAGGAGAAGCAGGACCTCCTCCGGGCCTACGGTGCCGAGGTCGTCGTCTGCCCCACCGACGTCGCCCCCGAGGATCCCCGCTCCTACTACTCGGTGGCCGATCGTCTCACCCGGGAGATCCCGGGCGCCTACCGGCCCGACCAGTACTCGAACCCGGCGAACCCCCAGGCCCAGTACGAGACGACGGGACCCGAGATCTGGCGGCAGACCGACGGAGAGATCGGGATCTTCGTCGCCGGGATCGGCACCGGCGGGACGATCACCGGCGTCGGCCGCTACCTCAAGGAGCGCAACCCGGAGGTGATGGTCGTCGGCGTCGACCCCGAGGGTTCGATCTACACCGCCGAGTCCGACGAGGACGTCCACACCTACCTCACCGAGGGAGTCGGGGAGGACTTCTGGCCCGAGACCTTCGACCCGGAGATCGTCGACCGCTACGAGCAGGTGACCGACGCCGAGGCCTTCGCCATGACCCGGCGGCTCGTCCGGGAAGAGGGGCTCCTCGTCGGCGGCTCGGGGGGGATGGCGATCGAGGGCGCGCTGCGGGTCGCCCGGGAGTTCCCCGACGAGCTCGTGGTGGTCGTCGTCCCCGATTCGGGTCGCAACTACCTGGGCAAGATCTTCGACGACGACTGGATGCGTGAACAGGGCCTCCTCGACGAGGAGGCCTGATCCCCTCAGGCCTTCTCGAGGGCTTGGGCGAGGTCCTCGATGAGGTCTTCGGCGTCCTCGAGGCCGACTGACAGGCGGACGAGGCCGTCGGTGATCCCGACCCGGGCCCGTTCGGCCTCGTCGACGTCGGCGTGGGTCATCGTCACCGGATGGGTGACGAGGGACTCCACCGACCCGAGGTTCTCCGCCAGGCTCCACAGCCGGACCGCGTCCATGATCCGGATCCCGGCCTCCTTGCCCCCTTCGACCTCGAACCACAGCATCGCCCCGAACCCGGAGGCCTGACGCTTCGCGAGGTCGTGCTGGGGGAAGGACTCCAACCCCGGGTAGCGAACGGTCGTCACCTTCGGGTGGGCCTCGAGGAACCGGGCGATCTCGAGGGCGGTCGCCGACTGACGATCCATGCGTTCGGACAGGGTCTTGACGCCCTGGAGGGTCAGCCACGCCACGAAGGGCGACATGATCGACCCGGTGGCGTTCTGGACGAAGGCGACCCGTTCGTGGAGCTCCGGGGTGGCCGAGACCACCGAACCGCCGACCGTGGCGTTGTGGCCGTCGAGGTACTTCGTCGTCGAGTGGATCACGAGGTCGGCGCCGAGTTCGAGGGGCCGCTGGTAGTAGGGGGTGAGGAAGGTGTTGTCGACGGCGTGGGGGATGCCGTGGGCCTTCGCCACCTCGGACACCGCGGCGATGTCGGTGTACTTGAGGGTCGGGTTCGCCGGCGTCTCGGTGAAGACGAGCCGCGTGTTCGGCCTGAGGGCCGCCTCGACGGCGCCGACGTCCGAGGTGTCGGCGAAGGTGAACTCGACCCCGAAGCGGGTGAAGATCTTCGTCGCCAACCGGTAGGTGCCCCCGTAGGCGACGTCGGAGACGACGGCGTGACTCCCGGCGTCGAGGAACGCCATGAACACGGCGTTGATCGCCGACATGCCGGTCCCGAAGGCGGCGGCGTCGGCGCCTCCCTCGAGCAGGGCGATCTTCCGCTCCCAGACCCGCACGGTGGGATTCGCGGTGCGGGAATACGAGTAGCCCTTCGCCATGTACTCACCGACCGAAGGCTGGACGAAGGTCGTCGCCTGGTGGATCGGAGTCAGGATCGCCCCGGTCGCGGGGTCGGGTTCCACCGCGCCGTGGATCTGGTGGGTTCGGAATCGCATCGCGGCCTCTCGGTGGTGGACGCCCTCACGATACCGACCGTCGCGGCGTCGGATCACGCCAGGGAGGCCACGACGCCGACGGCGAGGGTGATCGCGGCGGCGACCGTCGCCCACCAGGCGAGGGAGCGACCGTCGAACTCGAGGCTCCACCAGGGGACTCGTTCGGCGACGTAGGCGCCGACGTCGCCGGTCCCGTCTCCGTCGGCGACGTCGTGGCGGTCTCCGGGCGGGGTTCGGAACCCGAGGTTCGGACGTTCGCCGCGCATCAACCGTCCTCCGAAGGAGTTGGCGAGGACCGCGGTGACCGACGACACCATCGCCACCATCGCCCACACCGGGCTCACGAGGCCCGTCACCGCGGCGGTCACCCCGATCCCGTTGAAGCCGAAGGCGAGCGCGAGGTTCTGCTTCGTCTTGCGGTACGAGGCGACGGCCACCTCGTAGGCGTCCATCACCGCCCCGAGGCGGTCGTTCATGATCACCACGTCGGCGGCCTCGAGGGCGATGTCGGTCCCGGCTCCGACGGCGACCCCGACGTCCGCCTGGGTGAGCGCGGGGGCGTCGTTGATGCCGTCGCCCACCATCATCACTCGCCGGCCCTCCTGCTGGAGGGCGCGGACGTGGGAGGCCTTCTCGTCGGGGACCACGCCGGCGATCACCTCGTCGATGCCGACCTCGGCGGCGACCGCGGCGGCCGTCGACGGGTTGTCGCCGGTGATCATGACCGGGGTGAGGCCGGCGGCCCGGATCCGCGCCACCGCCTCGGCGGCATCCGGCTCGACGATGTCGGCCATGCCGACGAGTCCGAGGGCCACACCGTCCCGGGCGACGGCCACGACGGTGACGCCCTGGTGTTCGAGCGCGACGCGTTCGTCCTCCAGGCTCCCGAGGTCGACGCCTTCGGCGGCGAGCCACTCGGGTTTGCCGACGAGAATCCGGTTTCCCTCCACGGTGGCCTCCACGCCGTGGCCGGGGTGGGCGGCGAAGCCGTCGGCGTCGGCGAGGGGGAGACCTCGGGCCTCGGCGGCGTCTTCGACGGCCCGTGCGAGGGGATGTTCGGAGTTCGCCTCGACCGCCGCCGCGACCCGGAGCACCTCGGCGACGTCGCAGCCCGCGGCGGGGACCACCGCCGAGACGGTGGGCGCCCCCCGGGTGATCGTTCCCGTCTTGTCGAGGAGGACCACCGAGACCTCGCCCATGACCTGGAAGGCCTCGCCCGAGCGCATGAGGATGCCGCGTTCGGCGGCCTCTCCACCGCCCCGGATCGTCGCCAGCGGGGTCGCCATGCCGAGGGCGCAGGGATAGCCCATGACCAGGGTGGCGAGGCCGGCGAGGAGCGCCCGGTTCCAGTCGGGAGCGCCCCGGACGAGGAGCGGGAGGAGGAGCCAGAGGAGGAAGCCGAAGGCCGCGGCGAACAGCACCCCCCGGACGAACCAGTGCAAGATCGCGTCGACGAGCTGGAGGACGCCGGGCCGCAGGCTCCTCGCCTCGTCGATCGAGCGGGCGACCTGGGACAAGAACGCCTCGTCGCCCACTCGGGTGGTCTCGACGAGGAGGGTGCCGGTCTGGTTGATCGAGCCGCCGATGACGTCGTCGCCGGGGATCTTCTCCACCGGGATCGGCTCCCCGGTCACGAGGGCCTCGTCGACCGCGG
>DRQR01000239.1 GCA_011371355.1 Actinomycetota bacterium | reverse complement strand
GGCGGCCGCCGTCGACGAGGTCGGGGGCGGCGGCGAGGTAGCCGATCGAGGCGAAGCGGTCGGCGATGCGACGGATGTCGTCGTTGAGGCCCCACACTTCGTGGAGGACGAGCACGCCGGCGGCGGGCGGCGTCGAGGGTCGAGCGACGTAGACCGTCGTACCGTCGACGGTGAGTTCTTCACCCACGCCGTGCCCCCGTCCGAGCCCGGGGTCGAGTCTAGGGAGAAGGCCCCGGCGCTGCGACGGGCTCGAGGGGGCGAGGCCGGGGGTCTCAGGAGGTCGGGGCGTCGACGAGGAGGGTGTCGGGGCGGAACGCCGCCCAGGAGAACCAGAAGGTCCGTACGAAGGTGACCGGTTCCAGCCGGGTACCGGCGAGGGGACCACCGACGGCCTCGCCGAGGACGTTCCACGTCGAGCCGGTCTCGGTGTCGACGAAGGCCCCGTCCCGTACCTCGAAGTCGAGCACCCGGCCGTCCACGGTCGTCGTGAACACCCCGACGTCGCCGACGTCCCGGCCACCCGAGACGTCGTCGGTCTCGAGCGCCGACGCCTGACCGGGCTGCCAGAAGACGACGATCGGCTCGTCGCCGATCTCCCCGACGGTGACCGTCGGCCCAGACCCGGAGATCGCCTCGAGGGTCCAGGCCACGGCGCGGTCCCCGTCGTCGACGGCCACGACCCGCTGCATCGCCTTGGCGCGACCGTCGAGGCGTCCCGAGAAGAGGAAGGGAGTGCCGTCGGGATCGTCGAGGCCGGTGTAGGGGTTGCGTCCGTAGTCGCGGCGGAAGCCGGTGTCCCGGCTCAGGACCGCCGCGGTGGGCCGGGTTCGTCGCAGCTCCTCCCACGACACCACGACCGAGGGGAGGCGGTCGAGACGTTCGCCGGTGAGGACGCCGACCACCGCCCGACCGTCGAGTTGGTTCCACAGGGATTCGGTGGCCCGGTCGTACATCACGAGGTTGGCGTTGTAGAGCATCCCGGAGGTGCCGAAGGTCGTCTCGACGCCGCGTACGCGCCGGTCGAAGGTGATTCCCGAGTTGCAGAGCGGGCAGTAGGTGACCGCCACGGGAACGCCGGCGACGGTGTCGTTGACGATCTCGTGCCAGATGAGGATCTGGATGGGGTAGGCCCGCGCCTCGCCCTCGAGTTCGAGGAGGATCACGGGTTCGGGATCGGCGAGCCAGGCGTCGGCCTCGGCGACGGGGACGAACGTCGGGTCGTCGATCGGGGGGATGCCGTCGGGCGGGGGACCGCCGGAACGGATCTCGGAGGGATCCACGAGGGGCTCGGGGAGGTCGGGATGGAAGCGGTCGGCGAGGGCCGAGGGTCCGGTGGGGAGGTTCCCGGGTGCCTGGACGGCGGCTTCGGTCGTGGTGGGGGTGGTCGAGGACGTCGACGGGAGGGAGGAGGTGTCGTCCCGGCCCGAGGTGCTGCAGGCCGCCGCCACGAGGGCGAGGCCCAGGGCCAAGGTGGCCGATCGAAGTCCGTGCATGCTTCCTCCTCCCCTGGGGAACCGCCGACGGGTGGTCGCGCATTCCGGGACCTCGGGCAACGACGCCGGAGGGTTCGTCGGCCCCCGTCCGCCCGGCCTTCGAGCACGTCGGTATGCTCCCGCCATGGTGGAGCGGACGCCTCGTGACGAGCTCGTCGACCTCGACGCGCTGAGCGTCGACCCCCATCCGATCTTCGAACGGCTCCGCACCCTGGGGGAGGCCGTGTGGGCCGAGCGGCTCGGCGTGTGGCTCGTCGCCGGCTACGAGGCGTGTCGCAGGGTCCTCGGGGATCCGACGACCTTCACCGTCGAGGCCGACGACAACATCCTCGAGGCCACGATCGGCCGCATGATGCTCAGCGTCGACGGAGAGCCCCACAAGCGATATCGGCGGCCCTTCGCCAAGCCCCTCCACCTCCCGGCCCTGCGCGCCGCGGGCATGGAGGCGACGGTCCGGGAGATCGCCGGTGAGCTCATCGACGGGTTCGCCGGTGACCGAAAGGCCGACCTGCGGGCGGCCTACGCTCGGCCGTTGGCGATGCGGGTCGTCGTCGCCCACCTCGGCCTTCCCTGGGACGAGCGGCTCTTCGGGATCTTCGACGCCGTCGCCGCCGCCTTCGCCAATCAGGCGGGGGATCCCGAGGTCGCCGCGTCGGGTCGCCGGGCTTTCGCCGAGTTCGCCGACCTCGTCGCCGAAGCTCCCGACGACGCGCCGTTCCGCCGCATGAGCCGATTCGCCGAGCCACCCCTCGACGCCGCCGAGATCGCCTCGAACGTCGCCATCACGGTCTTCGGGGGATTCGAGACGACCACGGCGACGATCGTCAACGCCCTCTGGGCCATCGGCGACCGGGATCTGTGGGACCTCGTCGCCGGCGAGTCGCCCCCGTGGAGTCGGATCGTGGAGGAGACCCTCCGCTGGGAGTCTCCGGTCCAGACCGCGACCCGTCACGTCACCGTCGACGTGGAGTTCGGTGGGGCGAGGCTGCGAGCCGGGGATCGGTTGTGGTGCCTGCTGGGAGCGGCGAACCGGGATCCGGCGGCCTTCCCCGAGCCCGATCGGTTCCGGCTCGACCGCCCGCCCATGCCGAAGATCCTCTCTTTCGCCTCGGGACCGCACCTGTGCATCGGGGCGCCCCTGGCCCGGATGGAGGGTGCCGTCGCCCTCGAGGTGCTGTTCGATCGGCTTCCCGGGCTCCGCCTGCTCGACGCGGGTCGGCCCGTCGGCCACGAGTTCCGGTCCCTCGCCCAGCTTCCCGCGACCTGGTGAGGACGGCGCCGGGGGCGAGGTAGGGTCGGCGTCGTGCACGTCCCCCCCGACCCCGTAGCGATCCGGCGCCTCCGGGCGGCCGACCTCGACGGCCTCGAGGTCATGGTGGCCCTCCTTCGACTCCGGGAGGAGGCCGACGCCTCGGCCGCGCCCGATCTCCATCCCGGCGAACCGATCTTCGGGGTGGAGGCCTCCCGCCGCGATGCCGTCTACCGCGAGCCGCTCCTCGCCGACGTCCGGCTCCTCGCCACGGCCCCATGATCGTCGCCGGGGTCGAGCTCGGCGGGACGAAGGTCCTCTGCGGCGTCGGCACCGGGCCCGACGACCTCGAGGAGGTCGAACGCATCCCCACCGGGGATCCCGACGAGACCCTCGCCGCGGTCGCCGCCTTCCTCGCCGGTCGGGACGTCGCCGCCGTGGGCGTCGGGACCTTCGGGCCGGTGGAGCTCCGCCGGGATCACCCCCGCTACGGGACCCTCTTGGAGACCCCGAAGCCGGGATGGCGGGGCGTCGACCTCCTCGGACCGCTCCAGGCGGTCACGGAGGCACCCATCGCCCTGGCGACCGACGTCGAGGCCGCCGCCCTCGGAGAGGGGAGGTGGGGTGCGGGCCGGGGCGCCCGGCGGTTGCTCTATGCGACCGTGGGGACGGGGATCGGGGCCGGGATGCTCTCCGGCGGCGTCTTCGTCCGCGGCCCCGGGCATCCCGAGATGGGACACATCCCGGTCGCCCGGCTCCCCGGCGACGACTTCGAGGGCGTCTGTCCCGCCCACGGCGACTGCCTCGAGGGGCTCGCTTCGGGACCGGCCCTCGCCGCCCGTTTCGGTCGGCCCGCCGAGGAGCTCGGCGGGGAACACCGGGAGGAGGCCCGGCGCCTCGTCGCTGGGTACCTGGCGATGGGGATGGCGGCGTGGACCTACACCGCGGTCCCCGACCGGATCGT
>DRQR01000238.1 GCA_011371355.1 Actinomycetota bacterium | reverse complement strand
GGCCCTGCCTACGTCGAACGGCGGCGCCTCGAGGCCGTCGAGGCGATCGAACTCGCCGCGGCCTCCGGCGCGGTCGCCGCGGTGGCCCATCCCTCCACGATCTCGGCGAACCGCGCCGGCTACGCCGATCTGTTTCGGAGCCTCGCCGGGGTGGGACTCGTGGGCATCGAGGTCGACCACCCCGAGCACGACCCGGCTCTCCGCGCAGCGCTGCGGGACATCTGCGCGAGCCTCGACCTCGTACCGACCGGCGGCTCCGACTACCACGGGGCCGGGAAGCCCGGCGTTCGGCTGGGGGTGGGGCGGGGCGACCTCCGGGTTCCAGACGAGGTGCTCGTCGCCCTCCGCGCCCGACGTCCCAAAGCCGCTTCACCCCGCTGAGGACCGAGCCGATACCGTAGGAAGGGCTCCGCAGGGAGCCGGGAAGGGCAGGCGCGATGACCAGCGGGTCGGCGGCGACGGCCGGCGCACCGATCGACTACCTCGAGATCCGCTCGACGTGGCACACGGTCCGGGCGGTGGCCGCCTCCGCCGCGCTCGTCGGCTTCGTCGTCCTCGGGGTGGCGACCGGGGTCGAGGTCCGTCCCCTCGTCATCGTCGCCGCCGTCGTCGCCGGCGACGGGCTCCTCCGGCGTCGTCGCGGCGGCTCCCCGATCCCCTCGCTCGTCGTGGACGCCACCGCGGTCGGGATCGGTCTCTTCTTCTGGGGATACAGCCCCGCCGTGCAGGTGGCGTCGTTCCTCTATCTCCTCTCCGCGGCCCTGCTCCTGCTCCCATCCCCGGCGGCGGCCGGGATCGCCTTCTACGCCGCACTCATGGAGGCCGCGGCCCTCCTCAACGGGGGTGCCGGCGTGGTCGACCCGCGGCGGACCGACGAACTCGCCGTCGTCGTCGACGTGACCGTGGCCCTCACCTACGTGGTCACCGTCGGCTCCCTGCTCCACGGGGCGATGCGGGCCCTCGTCCGCGTCCAGGCCCGCCAGCAGGAGGCCCTCGACGCCGAGCGGCGCGCCGTGGCCCTGAAGAACGAGTTCGTCTCGATGGTCAGCCACGAGCTGCGGACCCCGCTCACCGGGATCGCCGGCTTCACCGATGCCCTGCGGGAGAACTGGCGCGTCCTGCCCCCCGACGAGATCGACGAGTTCCTCGAGATCATGCGCACCGAGACCGAGCACCTCTCGAACCTCGTCGAGGACATCCTCGTCATCCCCCGGCTCGAGGCCGGCCATCTGCGTCTCCAGCCGCGGCGACTCAACCTGCTCGAGGTGGTCGAGGACGTCTGTCGGGCCACCCTCGACGGGCATCGGGACTACGCGGTGGAGGTGCCCGGTGACGTCGAGGTGTTCGCCGATCCGGTGCGCCTCCGCCAGATCCTCCGGAACCTCTGCGAGAACGCCAGGAAGTACGGGGGCGACCAGGTCCTCGTCGAAGGCGAGCGGGTCGAGGGCAGTCGGTATCTCGTCGTCGTCGCCGACAACGGCCCGGGGGTGCCGGTCGGCGACGAGGAGCGGATCTTCGCCCACTTCGAGCAGCTCTCGAAGGGCGATGCCCGGCTCCAGCAGGGGGTGGGGCTCGGCCTTCCGATCGCCCGCAAGCTCGCCCGTGCCATGGGAGGCGACCTGTGGTACGAGCATCGATTCCCCCGGGGGTCGCGCTTCTGCTTCACCGTTCCCTTCGTCGCCGGCAGGGACGTACCCGCCGGCGGTGCCGTCGCCGACCGTTCACCCGTCTCGTGAGGTCCCCGGGGTCCCGCTAGCCTCGGCGTGATGCTCCCGTACAACCTCGACCACGTCGCGATCGCCGTCGCCGACCTCGACGCGGCCCTCGCCCGGTTCGAGGAGCTCTACGGCGTCACGCCGATCCGTCGGGAGCGCATCGAGGACCAGGGCGTGGAGGAGGCGATGCTCCCCATCGGCGGGTCTCACGTCCAGCTCCTCCAGCCCCTGTCGTCCGACTCGCCCGTCGGCCGGTTCCTCGAGCGTCGCGGCGAGGGCCTCCACCACGTCGCCTTCGCCGTCGTGGACCTCGAGGCGGCGCTCGAGCACCTCCGAGCCACCGGCGCTCGACTCGTCGACGAGCAGCCGCGGCTCGGCGGCGGCGGCCACCGGATCGCCTTCGTCCATCCGGAGGTGTTCGGCGGGACCCTCGTCGAGTTGGTGGAGGTGGAGGCGTGATCGAGATCGCCGGCGATCCCGGCCCCGACGTCGCCGCCGCGATCGCCGCGGTGATCGCCCACGTCGAGCTCGAGGAGGCCGCGAGCCGGTCCCGTCCCCCGACGTCGCCCCAGCAGCCCGCCTGGGTGGTCTGGTCCCGGCCCCGGGAGGTCCCCGCGCCGCTGCCCTCCCACGTCTACGACGCTCGACCCTGGGCGATCGAGCCGTCGGTGGAGCCGCCGACGGAGGCGTGAGCCGCGGTCGGTAGGATCGCAGACGAAGGAGGAGGATCGTATGCGTGCGCCCGTGATCGTCGGTCTCGCCCGAACCCCGATCGGGAGGTTCAACGGCGCCTTCGCGCCGCTGACGGCCATGGAGCTCGGCGGCGCGGCGATCGCCGGAGCCCTCGAACGGGCCGGCGTCGACGGTGGGCGGGTGGACGAGGTCCTCTTCGGTCACGTCATCCAGGCCGGCCAGGGCCAGATCACCGCCCGCCAGGCGGCGGTGAAGGGCGGCGTCCCGATGACCGTGCCGGCCACGACGATCAACAAGGTCTGCCTGTCGGGGATGACGGCGATCGCCGAGGCCGCGGCCCACATCCGGGTGGGATGGGCGTCCCTCGTCGTCGCCGGAGGCATGGAGTCGATGTCGAACGCCCCCCACGTCCTTCCCGGCGCCCGCCGCGGTCTCGGGCTGGGGGACGCCACCCTCCTCGACTCCCTCACCCACGACGGTCTGTTCTGCGCCTTCGATCACTGTCTCATGGGCGAGTCCTCGGACCTGAAGAACGCCGCGCTCGGCATCGGCCGCAGGGAACAGGACGAGTGGGCCGCGGCGAGCCATCGGCGGGCCGCCACGGCGACGGAGGAGGGGGCCTTCGCCGACGAGATCGTGCCGGTCGCCGTACCCCGGCGCCGAGGAGCGCCGGTGGTCGTCGACCGAGACGAGGGGATCCGACCCGACACCACCGTCGAGGGACTCGCGGCGCTTCGTCCCGCCTTCACCGCGGAGGGGACGATCACCCCGGGGAACGCCTCGCAGATCTCCGACGGCGCCGCGGCGGTCGTCGTCGCCGATCGGGAGCGCGCCGAGGCCGAGGGCCTGCCGATCCTCGCCGAGATCCTCGGCTACGGCCAGGTCGCCGGACCCGACGCGACGCTCCACGAACGGCCGGCGGAGGCGCTCCGGGCGGCGGCGAAGCAGGCGGGGGTGGAGCCCGCCGAGCTCGACCTCGTCGAGATCAACGAGGCCTTCGCCGCCGTGGCGCTCTGGTCGGCCCGGATGCTCGAGCTCCCCCACGACCGGGTGAACGTCCACGGTGGGGCCGTCGCCCTGGGCCATCCCCTCGGCGCCACCGGGGCCCGCATCGTGGTGACCCTCGTGAACGCCCTCGCCCGTCGAGGAGGAGGTCTCGGCGGCGCCGCCCTCTGCGGCGGTGGTGGCCAGGGCGACGCCCTCGTGCTGCGGGTGCCGTGAGGGGGAGGACCGACGTGGCCGACCGACCGGACCGGAACCTCGCCCTCGAGCTCGTCCGGGTCACCGAGTCGGCGGCGATCGCCGCCGCCCGCTGGCAGGGACGGGGCGACAAGCACGCCGTCGACCAGGCGGCCGTCGACGCGATGCGGAAGATGCTCGCCACGGTGGACATGGACGGGATCGTGGTCATCGGCGAGGGCGAGAAGGACGAGGCACCGATGCTCTACAACGGGGAACGGGTCGGCAACGGCACCCCGCCGGTCGTCGACGTGGCGGTCGATCCGGTCGACGGCACCCGGCTCACCGCCAGGGGGATGCCGGGCGCCCTCGCCGTGCTCGCGGTGGCCGAGCGAGGTTCCATGTACGCCCCGGGGAGCCTCGTCTACATGGACAAGATCGCCGTCGGCGAGGCCGCCGCCGGGAGGATCGACATCGAGGCGCCGGTGGCCCACAACCTCGCCCAGGTGGCGAAGGCGAAGGGGAAGGACGTCTCGGAGGTCACCGCGGTGATCCTCGACCGACCCCGGAACGAACCGTACGTCCGAGCCGTCCGGGAGGCCGGGGCGCGCATCGCCCTCATCGGGGACGGGGACATCTCGGGGGTCATCTCCACCGCGAAGGAGGACTCCGGGATCGACATCCTCTTCGGCATCGGGGGCTCCCCCGAGGCGGTGACCGCGGCCTGCGCGATGGTGGCGCTCCGCGGCGAGCTGCAATGCAAGCTCTGGCCTCGGGACGAGTCGGAGCGCGCCTTCGCCCTCGACCACGGCCTCGACCTCGACCAGGTGCTCACGATGTCGGACCTCGTGGGGACGACGAACACCTTCTTCGCCGCCACCGGGGTCACCTCCGGGGCTCTCCTCACCGGAGTGCGGTTCGGCGGCGCCCGAGTTCGGACCCACTCGGTGGTGATGCGGGGGAGCTCGGGGACGATCCGATTCGTCGAGTCGATCCACCGCGACGACTGGCTCCACGAGGTCGGGGCGATCGACTGATCTTCAACCCAGGAGCCGCCAGACGAGCCCGGCGCGGCGAGCCGGCCTGCCGGTGCGTTCCTCGACGTGGTCGGCGGACCCCATGATGCGGAGGGCGGCGTTGATGCCGAGCCACCGGAGGGGTTCGGGTTCCCACGAGCGGGGGGCGGACCGCACCCACGGGAACCCGGTGAGCTCGGTGGTCCTCCCCAGGAGCAGGTCGGCGAGGGTACGGCCCGCCAGGAGCGTGTTCGTGATGCCCGAGCCGACGAAGCCGCCCGCCCAGGCCATGCCCGTCGCCGGGTCGAAGGAGACGGTCGGTGCCCAGTCCCGGGCCACGCCGAGGACGCCGGTCCACCGATGGGTGACGGGCACGTCGGCGAGCTGGGGGAAGATCTCGAGGAGGGTCTCGTGGACGCGGTCGAAGGCCCGATCGCCCGGGTGGACCCGGGTGTCGATCCGGGAACCGTAGCGGTAGGGGGCGCCTCGACCGCCGAAGGCGATGCGGCCGTCGACGGTCCGCTGGCCGTAGACGACGAGGTGGCGGAGATCGGCGAAGAGCTGTCGGTCGGCGAGCCCGATCTCCTCCCAGAGGGCGTCGGGGATCGGTGCGGTGGCCACCATCACCGAGTAGAGGGGGACGAGACGGCGGCGCAGCCCCGGCAGCGACGCGGTGTAGCCCTCGGTGGCGAGCACGACGAATCGGGCGCGCAGGGTTCCGCGGGGAGTGCGGACTCGGCCCGGGGCCACCTCGAGGGCAGGGGTCCGTTCGAAGATCCGGATCCCCGACCCCTCGACGGCGTCGGCGAGGCCGGCGACGAGACGGAGGGGATGGACCGCCGCGTGGCGCCGGGAGAGGAGTCCCCCCATCACGTCGGCGGCGCGGGCGATCTCGAGGGTCTCGTCCCGGCCGATGAGGCGGAGCTCCTCCTCGCCGATGCCGTAGCGACGAGCCTCGGCCACTTCCTCCTCGGCCCGCCGGAGCTGGGCGCCGTTGCGGAGGAAGTCGATCCCGTCGGTGACGTGGACGGCCTCGGCGATGCCGTGCTCGGCGGCGAAGCGGGCCAGGTCGTCGATCGCGTCGCGGAGGACGCGGGCGAACCGGCGGGCGGTGTCGAGGCCGGCTCGCCGCTCCACCCGGACGAGTCCGGGGGCGAACCCGTCGAAGGCCCAGCCGCCGTTGCGGCCCGAGGCGCCGTGGCCGACGTGCTCGGCTTCGACGACGGCGATCTGGAGGCTCGGGTCGAGACGATGGAGGTGGTGGGCGGTCCACAGGCCGGTGTACCCGGCTCCGACGACCGCGACGTCGACGTCGAGATCCCCCTCGAGGGACGGACGAGGAGGGAGCTCGACGTCGTCCCACCACAGCGGCCGGTCCGTGACGGCGTCAGTCGAGGACGACATGGGCTCGCTCCTGGGCCCAGGTGATCCACACGGTGTCGCCGGGCCCTCCCGGTGCGGGTCGGCGCGTCGTCTCGAGGGCGGTGATGTGGGTTCCGTCGGGGGTCGTGAGCTCGAAGCGCACCACCGATCCCTGGAAGATCGTCTCGACGATCGTGGTCTCGACGGCCGGTTCGTCGGTGGGGGGCGCGGCGTGGAGGACGAGGTGTTCGGGACGGAGGACGAGCACGCCGCGGCTGCCCACGGTGGCGTCGGTGCGGTTGGCGGAGGCGACGGCGGTCTCGAGACCGGAGGGGAACCGCGCCCGGGTGGGCTTGCCCCCGGGAGCGGCGATCACCTCGACCTCGAGGAGGTTGGCGGCGCCGATGAACTCGGCGACGAAGCGGGTGGCGGGGCGGTGGTAGACCTCCTCGGGAGGACCGATCTGCTCGATCCGACCTTCGTTCATCACGGCGATGCGGTCGGACATCGTCATCGCCTCCTCCTGGTCGTGGGTGACGTACACGAAGGAGATCCCCACCTCGCGCTGGATGTGCTTGAGCTCGATCTGCATCTCCTTGCGGAGCTTGAGGTCGAGGGCTCCGAGGGGCTCGTCGAGGAGGAGGACGGCGGGTTCGTTGACGAGGGCCCGGGCGAGCGCGACTCGCTGACGCTGACCTCCCGAGAGGGCCCGGGGCAGCCGATCGGCGTACGCCTCCATCCGGACCGTCCGGAGCACGGCGTTCACCCGGCGCCGTTCCTCGTCGCGGGGGACCCCGGCTCGACGCGGCCCGAAGGCCACGTTGTCGTAGACCGACATGTGGGGGAAGAGGGCGTAGGACTGGAAGACGAGGTTCGTGTTGCGACGGAAGGGGGGGATCGTGGTGCCGGGCCGACCGTCGAGGAGGAGCTCCCCCTCGGTGGGCTCCTCGAACCCGGCGATCATCCGGAGGGTCGTGGTCTTCCCGCACCCGGAGGGACCGAGTAGGGAGAAGAACTCGCCGTGGGGGATCGCCAGGTCGACGGCGTCGACCGCGGTGACGTCGCCGAAACGTTTCGTCACCCCGCGGAGCTCGAGGGCGTAGCTCATCGGCTCGTGTCCAGGCTGTTCATGTCGGCGATGCGGTAGGAGAGCCAGACGACGACGCCGGAGGCGGCGAGGAGCACGAAGGTCAGGGCGGAGCCGACGCCCCACTGTCCCCGGCCGAGGAAGAGGTCCTCGATGACCGAGGCCAACATCCGCCCGCTCGTGCCTCCGACGAGGGCGGGGGCGGCGAAGTCGGAGATCAGCGGGATGAAGACGATGACGATCGTGGCGAGGAACCCGGCCGCGGTCAGGGGGAAGACGACCTTGCGGAAGGTGACCCACCAGCCGGCGCCGAGGTCTCGGGCTGCTTCGAGGACTCGGGGATCGATGGTCTTCATCGCGGCGTAGAGGGGGATCACCGCGTACGGTAGCCAGGAGGCGGTGAGGACGACGACGACGGAGAACTTCGTGAAGATGAGCCAGTCGAGGGGCGCGTCGATCACGCCGAGGGCTTCGAGGGCGGTGTTGACGAGCCCGTTGCGGCCGAGAACGGTCCGCCAGGCGTAGATGCGGATGAGGGGGTTGAGCTCGTCGGAGAGGGCGAGGGCGAGGAGGAGCGGCACCTCCCATCGGGCCCCGACGCGGAAGGCGATGAGATAGGCGAGGGGGTAGGCGATGGCGAGGAGCAACACCATGGACACCACCGCGATCACCACGGTGTTCGCCGCGGTCTCGAGGTACCGGGGCTGGAGGGCCGCGGCGTAGTTCGCCAACGTCCAGCTCCCGTCGCCGGTCCTCGATCGTTCCTGGAAGGAGTAGACCGCGAGGATGCCGAGGGGGCCGGCGAAGAAGACGAGGAGGATGGTCACGGGCGCCGAGAGATACACCCACGGGGCCCAGCGGCCGGGGCGCCGCCTGCGGCCGGCGTAGGTCGTCTCGAGGGCGACCTGGCGCTCGGCGTCTCGGGGTGGCGACGTCACCACGTCAACCCGCCACGATGTCGCGGATGTCCTGGCCGCGTCGTTCCATCGCCCGACGCAGGAGCTGCCAGGCGACGACGACGACGAGGACCTGAGCGGCCGAGATGAGGGTGGAGATGGCGTTGACCATCGGGAGGTCCCGGGCTCGTCGGAGGGTGGAGAAGACCCAGATGGGGAAGGTGTTGTCGAACCCGGCGGTGAAGAACGACACGATGAAGTTGTTGAAGGACCAACTGAACACGAAGATCGCCGAGGCGGCGAGGGTGGGGAGGAGCAGGGGGAGGACGACGAGCCTGAGGGTGGTCCGCTCGTCGGCCCCCAGGTCGAGGGCGGCTTCGTGGAGGTGGGGGTCGAGGCGGAAGAGCTGGGCCGACAGGAGGGCGGTGACGAGGGGGAAGGCGATGACGACGTGCATGATCCCGACGGTCGGCAGGCCGAGCCGGACGCCGGCGGAGGAGAAGAAGAGCAGCCCTCCGACCCCGATGATGAGCCAGGGGATGACGAGGGGGAGGGCGACGAAGCCGCCGACGGCGCCGCGGAAGCGGAACCGGAACCGGGTGAGGGCGAAGGCCGAGGCGAGGCCGAGGATCAGGCACACGGGGGTCACCACGACGGCGACCTTCAGGGAGGCGGCGAGGGAGCCCCACAGGTTGGGCTCCCCCCAGGCCTGCGCGTACCACGAGAGGGTGAGGCCCTTGAAGGGGAACCCGAGGACGATCGAGTCGTTGAAGCTGAAGATCGCGAGGATCACGACCGGGCCGAAGAGTACGAACGCGACGAAGAGGAGGAAGGCCGCCTGGAGGGCGAGGGTGATCCGGCGGCGGGCCGTGATCGTCAACGCGGGTCCGGGAGCGGCCCCGGTGGACCGCTCCCGGACGCCGACGTCGACACGGACGGTCTCCATTCAGCCGGCGAACCTCTGCCACTGGTCGTCCCAGAACTCCTCGTCGTCGGGGAGCCCTTCGGGGATCGTGACCTGATCGACGGCGCCGGGGTCGTCGAGACGGAGCTCCTCGACGAGCTCGGGTGGGGCGACGTCGAGGATCTTCGAGTTCGACGCGAGGTACCCGTACTCCTCGGCGAAGACGAGCTGCATCTCCGGGGAGAGGTAGTGGTTGATGAGGCGGTAGGCGGCGTCGAGGTTCTTCGCGTTCGCGGCGAGCCCGTGGCCACACTTCCAGAGGATCTGACCCTCGGCGGGGGCGACGTAGACGGCGTCGATGCCCTCCTCCTGGAGCGCCGCGGCGATGTCGGGCGTGGCGTGGGCGGCGGCGACGATCTCCCCGGTGGCGAAGAGCTGGATGAGGTCGCCGTCCTCGGACCAGGTGGTTCGGATCCGGTCGAGGGCGATGAGGGCGTCGACGGCCTCGACGACCTGATCGTTCGTGATCTCGTCCACTCGGGGACCGTACCCGAGGGCCATCGCCATGTCCCAGATCGTGCTCACGGGCTCCTCGCTCACCGCGATGTCGCCCTCGAACTCGCCGAAGAAGAGCTGCTGGTAGGAGGTGATGGGCTCGACCTCGTCGGCGAGGTAGACGATGCCGAAGGGACCTCCCTGGAGGGGGACGATCCACACGTTCCCCTCCTCGTCGACGACGTCCTCGCCCTCCTTGAAGGACGGGAAGATGGCGTCCCAGTCGTCGATGCGGCCGGTGTCCACCGGTTGGAGGAGCCCGGCCTCGATCATCGAGCCGGCCTCGCCCGAGCACAGTTCGACGACGTCGGCCTCGAAGCCGGCCCGCAGCTTCGCCTCGGTCTCGTCCTCGTCGGCGAAGGCGGGGGTCTTGACGTCGATGCCGGTGGCCTCCTCGAAGGGCTCGAGGACGTCGGGGAGGAACGAGTCCTCGTAGCCGAAGAAGACCACGGTGCCGCCGCCGGAGGTCCCGGCCGACTCGGCGGCCGTCGTCGTGGTGGTCCCGCCGCCGCAGGCGGCGAGGACGAGGGCCATGGTCGCGATCGCGATGACGCTTCGTCGCATGGGTCTCACCCCTTCTGCTCGGTGCGGCCGAGGCGCCGCCTTCCGAGTATGCCCGTCCCTCCCCGACTTTTGCAACCGAATCGATCGTCGAGAGGCGGAAACCGCGAGCGAACCGCTAACGGACGCCCCAGGTGTGGGTCTCCTTCTCGAGCTCGAGGTAGGTGAAGATCTCCACCCGTCCGACGCCGTCGATGGTCCGGATGCGGTCGTTGACGAAGGGGAGGAGGTCGGCCGCCTCGGCGCAGACGATCTCGACGAGCAGGTCGTATCGGCCGGCGGTCAACACCACGTAGGAGACCTCGGGGAGGGGATCGATGGCCGCCGCGACGGCCCGGAGGTCGCCTTCGGCCTGGATCCCGAGGAGGGCCATGGTGTCGAAGCCGAGGGCGAGGGGGTTCGTGACGGCGACGATCTCGATGATCCTGAGGTCCAGGAGCCGGTTCACGCGAACCCGGGTGGCCGCCGGCGAGAGCCCCACCGTGCGTCCCAGGGAGGCGAAGGAGGCCCGGCCGTCGCGCTGGAGCTCGGCGATGAGGATCTTGTCGATCTCGTCGAGCTGGGCGGTCGGGGTCCCGCCCTCGGGGACCGGACGGTCGGTCAGACGGGTCATCGGCGGCTCCTCGCTTCGGCGTCCACGGCGACGGTGGCCTCGGCGATCGTCCTCATCGCCTCGGTGAACAGCTCCACGGGCATGTTGAGGGCGGGGAGGGCCCGATAGTGGCTCACCCCGTCTTCGATCCCGACCACCCCGGCTTCCACGCAGCGACGGTGCACGGCGGTCGCCAGGTGCGGCGCCCGGCGCAGTGAGCGGCCGTCGGCGACGAAGTCCACCGCGAGGTAGAGGCCCTTGATCCGCACCTCCCCGACGATGTCGAGCGCCTCGAGGGGCCGCAGCACCTCCTCGGCCACCGAGGCGAGGGTCCGGACGTGGTCGAGGATGCGGTCGCGCTCGTAGACCTCGAGGGCGGCGAGGGTCCCGAGGGCCGCGGCGGGCTGGCCCGCCCAGGTGCCGCCGGTGTTCACGGCCTCGGCCGCCTCGGCGACCTCCTCGGTCATGAGCACGGCGGCGATGGGGAGCCCGCCGCCCGAGAGGGCCTTCGCCAGGCACATGAGGTCGGGCTCGAGGTCCCAGTGCTCGGCGGCGAACATCGTGCCCGTGCGGCCGAAGCACGTCTCCACCTCGTCGAGGCAGAGGAGCCAGTCGTTGCGCCGGCACAGGTCCTCGAGGGCCGGCCAGAAGGGGTCGGGAGGGACGAGCACGCCGCCCTCGCCGAGGATCGGCTCCATGAACACCCCGGCGATCTCGTCGGGTGCGACCACGTGGAAGGTGAGGTGGTGTTCGATGTAGTCGACGACGCAGGTGCCGTCGCAGCCTTCCGGCCCGTGCCGGAAGGGACAGCGAAAGGGGTGCGGGAAGGGCACGTGGAGGACGCCGGGGGTCAGGTGGCGCATCCGGGGCGTGAAGTCGGACCGCTGGGCCGAGAGCGACTGTCCGATGTAGCTCTCCCCGTGGTACTGACCGTGGAAGGCGATGACGAAGGGGCGGCCGGTGGCTTCCCGCATGAGCTTGAGGGCCGTCTCGACGGCCTCGGTCCCGCTCACCTCGTAGGCCACCCGGCGCAGGCCGGCCGGAGCGAGCTCGACGAGGCGCCTCGCCAGGTCGATGAGGGGGGTGGCCGGTACGTAGTCGGTGTTCTCGAGGGTGTAGCGACGCCATCCCTCGACGACCGCCGCCTCGACGTCGGGATGCCGTGCCCCGAGGGGGGTGCTCCCCCAGCCCGTGACGAGATCGATGTAGGCGTTGCCGTCGACGTCGTGGAGGAACCATCCCTCCTTGTGATCGAGGACGAAGGGCACCGACTGGTCCGGTCCGAAGCTCCGGTGCATGAGCCGGGCGGCCTCGGCGAGGAGGACTCGGCTCTCGGCTCCCGGCGGCGGGCTGTCGACGTGAGGATGCTCCATCCCAGACTCCTGAACGAACGTGGCGTCGGTCCGCTCCCAACCTAGCGAATCGCTCGCTCAGGGTGAGTGCTGCGATCGATTCGTCGGGTCGCGACGACGCGCCCGGTCGTCGCCTCGCGCGGCGACGACGTCCTCGACGAAGGCGTCGTAGCGGGGAGCGACCCGGGACCAGTCGAGGTCGACGACCGCGTCGTGGAGGGCACGACGCTCCTCGGGCGACGGCGGCTCGGTCACCGCCCGGGCGAGGAGCTCGACGAGCTCCTCCTCGTCCCGGTAGAGGCACCGGCGGTGGAGGGGCTCGGGGATCCGCTCGGGGTAGACGAGGCGGTCGGGGAGGACCGGGAAGGCCCCGGCGGCGATCGCCTCGGCCACCCCGACCCCGAAGAACTCGTGCCGGGCGGTGGAGACGACGACGTCGGCGGAGCGGAGGAGCTCGGCGTATCGGGTGTCGGAGACGTACCCGAACTCGACGAGGTCCTCACCGAGGAGGCCGGGGAGCCGGGCCAAGGACGCCGGGGTGGAGACGAATCGTTCACCGATCACGGCGACGCGTACCCTCACGCCTCGGGATCGGAGGGCCTCGATCGCCGCGACGAAGGCGTCGGGGTCCTTGTCGTGCTCCCAGCGGTGGTTCCACACCACGAGGGGAGGCTCCCCGGCCTCCCGCGGCTCGGCCCGGGCGAACCGAGCCAGGTCGATGCCGACGGGCAGCACCGTGGACCGGTCGCCGACGGCGTCGACGAGATGGCCGTGACGGTGGTCGGGGAACCGGCGGAGGAGTCGTCGGGCCCCCGCCAGGAAGTCCCGCCGGTGGTACTCGCTGTTGAAGACCACGGCGTCGGCGGCGACCGCCGAGGTCCAGTTGACGAGCGGATAGGAGAGGTCGGGCCGATCCCGCGGCGAGGGGGGATAGGAGAACTGGCTCTCGTGGAACCAGGCGATCACCGGGGCCCCGGCGAGACAGCGCCGGGCGAGCCCGACGAACCCGGCGACGTCGGTCATCGCCGAGACCACGACCACGTCGGGTGGGCACCCGCCGAGGACCGCCTCGGCGGCGGTCGCCAGGGTGACCTGCGACCCGTGCATCCGCCACTTCCAGAAGCGTGCCTCGTGGGTGACGACGAGCACGTCGTGGCGGGAGCGGGCGGCGTACCCTTCGGCCCAGGCCCGGTGGGATCCCCCGTGATAGGGCTCGACGAGGAGGACCCGCACCCGGCTCAGAGTTCCTTCCGGCCGTCGAGGGCGCGACCCAGGGTCACCTCGTCCGCGTAGTCGAGGTCGCCTCCCACCGGGAGACCGCTGGCGAGCCGGGTGACCCGAACCCCCGCCGGCTTGAGGAGTCGGGAGATGTACATCGCGGTGGTGTCCCCCTCGAGGGTCGGGTTCGTCGCCACGATCACCTCGGCGACGTGCTCGGTCTCGACCCTGCCGACGAGCTCACGCATCCGCAGTTCTTCGACACCGATCCCGGCGATCGGGTTCATGGCTCCGCCGAGGACGTGGTAGCGACCCGAGAAGGTACCGGTCCGTTCGATGACGGGGATGTCCTGAGCCCGTTCGACGACGCAGAGGATCGACGGGTCTCGTCGAGGATCCCGACAGATCGCACACTCCTCGTCCGCGGTGACGTTGAAGCACCGGCTGCACAGCCGGACCGAGCGACGCATCTCGACGATCGCGTCGGCGAGGCGGAGCGCGTCGGCCTCCTCGGTGTTGAGGAGGTGGAAGGCGAGGCGTTGGGCGCTCTTGCGCCCGATCCCGGGCAGTCGGGCCAGCTCGTCGACGAGCCGCTGGATCGGGGGTTCGAACATCAGCCGAGGAGGCCGCCGAGGTCCATCCCTCCGGCGAGGCCTCCCATCGATCGTGCCGCGTCCTCCTGGGCGGCGGCGAGCGCCTGGTTCACCGCGGCGACGACGAGGTCCCCCGCCATCTCCGGATCGTCGGGGTCGAGGACGGCCGGGTCGAATCGCACCGACACCACCTCGCCGCTGCCCCGCACCACGGCCTCGACGGCACCCCCACCGGCGGTCGCCGCGTAGGTGCGCTCGGCGAGCTCCTCCTGGGCGCGCTGGAGCCGGGCTTGCATCTCCTGGGCCTGGGCGAGGAGCTTGCGCATGTCCCTGGGCATCTGGCTCATGGCGCCAGGGTAGCCCCGGCTCGACCTTCCCGGCGTCACCCTCCTACCCTCCGAGGAGATGCAGTACCAGGCCCTCTACCGCAAGCACCGCCCCCAACGCTTCGCCGAGGTCGTCGGCCAGGATCACGTCACCCGCACCCTCGCCCGGGAGGTCGTCGACGACAAGATCGCCCACGCCTACCTCTTCACCGGTCCCCGCGGGACGGGCAAGACGACGACGGCCCGGATCCTCGCCAAGGCCCTCAACTGCCCCGACCGCAGCCCGGAGGGCGAGCCCTGCAACGAGTGCCCGTCCTGCGTCGCGATCACCGAAGGCAGTTCCCTCGACGTCATCGAGCTCGACGCGGCCTCCCACAACAAGGTCGAGGACGTCCGAGAGATCCGAGTCAACGTCGGGACCGTGGCCGTCGGGGAGGGGAGGAGGGTCTACATCCTCGACGAGGCCCACATGCTGTCCCGGGCGGCGGGGAACGCCCTGCTGAAGACCCTCGAAGAGCCGCCCGACCACGTCGTCTTCGTCCTCGCCACCACCGAGCCGTACAAGCTCCTCGACACGATCCGCTCCCGCACCCAGCGGTTCGACTTCCATCCCGTCGCCTCGGAGACCCTCATCGCCCACCTCGAGCGGATCGCCCGGGCGGAGGGTTTCGAGGCCGACCACGGAGCCCTCGCCGCGGTCGTCGCCCACTCGGGAGGCTCGGTGCGAGACGCGATGAGCCTCCTCGAACAGGTCGCCGCCCTCGGCGAAGGTCGAGTCACCACCGAGGGCGTGATGCGAGCCCTCGGGCTCGCCGAGGCGGAGGCCTTCGACCGGGTCGCCGACGCGATCTCGGGCCGGGACGCTCCGGCGATGCTCGAGCTCGTGGCCGCCCTCGCCGGGCGGGGCGCCGACCTCCGGCGGTTCGTCGCCGACGCCCTCGGCCACTTCCGAGGCGTGTTCCTGGCCCAGTACGCGGCGAATCTCGAGGAGGTCGTCGACGAGCCCGCCGAGACCCTCGCCCGGTGGCGTCGCCAGGCTCGGCGACTCTCCACCGCCGAGGTGCTGCGGACCATCGACCTCCTCGGCGAGGCCCTCGGGGAGCTGCGTCGGGGTCGAGAGGAACGGCTCGTCGTCGAGCTCGCCTTTCTCCGACTCGCCCGCCCGGATCTCGACACCGACCCCGGAGCGCTCCTCGCTCGCCTCGATCGTCTCGAACGCCGCGTCGCCGAGCTCGAGACCGCCGGCCCCGGCGCCGCCCCGAGACCCGCCCCGGCATCCTCCGACCCGACGGCGCCGATGGAGGACGAGACGCCGCCCGCGACCCCGCCGGCCGAGTCGCCGGCGGCCCCGGAGGCGCCCCCGGCGCCGGAGACTCCCCGGGAGGAGACCGCCGATCGCGAGCCCCGGCGAATCGACCTCACCCTCGCCGGCTTCGAGGCGGTCTGGCCCGCGATCGTCGCGCGGGTTCGCAGCGACGTCGGCCCGCGACGCCACGCCCTGCTCAAGGAGGCCACGCCGGCCGCGGTCGAAGACGGCGTCGTCGTCTTCGAGGTACCCGGCCACCTCCACTTCCACCTCGAACAGCTCGCCGCCGACGCCGAGCTCCACGACCACCTCGTCGCGATCGCCGCCGAGCTCCTCGGGGGACCGATCGGGCTCCGTTTCCGCCCGGGGGCCGAGGCGGCCGACTCCCCGGAGCCGCCGACCCGGGCCCCCGACCCCGACGAGCTCGAGGAGGCCGGGGACGACGCCGACGTGGACCCCACCGAACTCGTCGCCGATCTCCTCGACGGCGAGGTGATCTCCGACTGACCGGTCGGAGGGACGGTACCCTCCCGCCACCATGCGACTGGGAATCGACCTCGACGGCGTCGTTGCCGACTTCAACCGGGGCTGGGTGGAGCGCTACAACCGGGAGTTCGGAGCCCACCTCACTCCCGACGCCGTCCGCACCTGGGACGCCGCGGAGGACCTCACCCACTTCGAGGACATGTCGGCCTTCTGGCAGTGGGCCCGCGAGGGCGAGGGCGGTTCGATCTTCCGGCACCTCGAGACCTATCCGGGAGCCGTCGCCGCCCTCGAGCGGCTCGCACGCCACCACGAGGTCGTGATCGTCACCACGAAACCCCGCTGGGCGATCCACGACACCTTCGCCTGGATCGCCGACCACCGGATCCCCACCCGGGAGGTCCACATGACCGAGGCGAAGTGGCGGGTCCCCTGCGACGTCTACCTCGACGACGCCCCCCACCAGCTCGTCGAGCTCCATCGCAACCGGCCCGAAGCACTCACCTGCCGTTTCGTGCGGCCGTGGAACGCCCCGATCCCCGGGGTGCGCGACGTCCACGATTGGGACGAATTCGTCGAGCTCGTCGAGGGTCTCGGATCCTGATCGGGTTCGTACCGGCGCCTCGGGGCCGGTAACCTTCTCCTCGACGGGAACGTGCGCAGGCTCGCTGCGCAACTCGCTCACAAGGAGCTGACCCAATGAAGAAGACCCTCCTATCGCTGCTCGCGGCCCTCGCGCTCGTCGCCGCCGCCTGCAGCGGCGGCGCCCAGCCGACGACCACCGAGGCGGGAGAGCAGACCACGACCACCACGTCGACGACCGCCCCGCCGCCCGAGACGACCACGACCGAGGCCGCGCCCGAGATCGGCACCCCCGACAACCCCATCAAGGTGCTCTTCGTACCCTCGGTGAGCGCCGAGGAGATCATCGCCGGCGGTGAGATCCTCAAGGAGACCCTCGCCGAGGCGACCGGCCTCACCTTCGAGGTGTCGGTGCCGACGTCCTACGCGGCGACGATCAACGAGATGTGCGCCTCGCCCCAGGACACGATGGGCTTCATCCCCGCCCAGGCGTACGTGCTCGCCAACGAGCTCTGCGGCGTCGAGGTGGCCCTGAAGGCGAAGCGCTTCGGCTACACGGAGTACTGGACGGAGTTCATCACCCAGCGGGACTCCGACATCCAGAGCCTCGAGGACATCGCCGGCAGGAAGTGGGCCTACCCGGATGCCGGTTCGACCTCCGGCTTCCTCGTGCCCTCCGGCATCTTCAAGCAGCTCGGAGTGGAGCCCGGGGAGTCCTTCGAGGCGGGCGGCCACACCGCCACCGTTCGGGCCGTCTACAACGAGGAAGCCGACTTCGGCACGGTGTTCTTCTCCCCGGCGGTCGACCCCGAGGGCAACGTCCTGTGGGACGGCACCCTGGAGACCGCCGACGTCCCCGCCGACAAGGTCGACAAGTGCAAGGTCACCGAGGACGGCAAGAACATCGACTGCGACGGCTGGATCCCCAAGGACGCCCGGCGGAACCTCCGGGAGGAGGCTCCCGACGTGATCCAGAAGGTGCGGATCTTCGCGCTCTCCGATCCGATCCCGAACGACACCCTCTCGTTCGGGCCCGAGTTCCCCGAGGATCTCCGGAGCCAGATCGTCGAGGCGATCGTCGCCTTCGCCGAGAACGATCCCGAGGGGTTCGCCACGGCCTTCGACGCCTACTCGTGGAGCGGCGTCGCCCCGGCCTCGGATCCGGAGTTCGACTTCATCCGCGGGCTCGTCCAAGAGCTCGGGATCAGCGTCGAGGATCTCTGAGCCCGACCGATCGACCCTCCGGAGGCGGGGCTTCGGCCCCGCCTCCGGCGCGTCCGGGCGCGGAATCGCAAAGGGACTCCCGACCGGCGAGAATGCCGTCGGCATGCTCCAGGTTCGCAACCTCACGAAGGTCTACGAGGACGGCACCAGGGCGCTCGTCGACGTCTCCTTCGACGTCGCCGACGGCGAGTTCCTCGCCGTCATCGGGCTCAGCGGATCGGGCAAGTCGACGCTGCTGCGCTGCATCAACCGGCTCATCGAGCCCACCGAGGGCACGGTGGTGTGGGACGGGATCGACGTCACCGCCGCCAGCCAGGAGGACCTCCGGCGGATCCGCCGGAAGATCGGGATGATCTTCCAGCACTTCAACCTCGTCCACCGTTCCAAGGTGATCACGAACGTCCTCGCCGGTCGTCTCGGCTACGTGAATCCCCTCTTCAGCCTCCTCAACCGGTTCCCGCCCGAGGACGTGGCGAAGGCCTTCGAGCAGCTCGAACGGGTCGGTCTCGCCGACAAGGCCTACAACCGGGCCGACGAGCTCTCCGGCGGCCAGCAGCAGCGGGTCGGGGTCGCCCGGGCCCTGGTCCAGGAACCCGAGCTCGTCCTCGCCGACGAGCCGGTCGCCTCCCTGGACCCGGTGCTCGCCCATTCGATCATGCGCTATCTCGAGGCGATCAACGACGAGGGAACCTCGGTCGTCTGCTCCCTCCACCACCTCGACCTCGTCCATCGGTACGCCGACCGGGTCATCGCCCTCAACGAGGGGGTCGTGGTCTTCGAGGGGTCCCCCGACGAGATCGACGACGACAAGTTCAAGGAGATCTACGGGAAGGAGGCCGAGCGCATTGGCTGACGGGCCGCCCTCCCGAGGGAATCGGCGACCGCTGCGCCGGGCGGCGATCATCGTCCTCGCCGTCGTCGTCGGGTTCGTCGTCTACGCCTTCGCCTTCGAGACGACGAAGGTGTCCCTCGACCAGATCGAGTCCGAGACCCGCCGCGAGCAGCTCTATCGGATCCTCCGGGCCCTCGCCCACCCCGATCTCATCCACTACGACACCGAGGACCTCGTCGTCGAGGCCCCCATCCTCGTGCCCTGTGCCCCGGACGTCCCACTGCCGACCCCCGAGGGAAGCCCCCGCCTCGAACTCGATCCCGACTGCGCCGCGCCGGGCGAGGTCGTCACGGTCCGTGGCGTCGGGTTCCGTCCCGATGCCGAGGTGAAGGTCTCCTTCGTCCCGAAGTCCGAGTTCGCCATCACCCTTCCCCTCGACACCGTCCAGACCGACGAGGCCGGCGAGTTCACCCTCGAGTTCGAGGTCCCCGAGCGTCCCGCCGACGAGCCCCAGTTCGTCCGAGCCGTGGTGGCGATCCCCATCGGCTCGTGGACCAACCGAGTCGAGGTGTGGACGGACACGAACCGGAACGGCGTGCGCGACGAGGGCCGCCTGCCCGACGCCGACGAGCCCCTCACCGTCACCGTGCTCGCGCTCCCCGAGTTCGACCTCCGATCCCCCGGCGGCGTGGCCCTCATGGACGAGAACGGGAATCCCCTCGAGTTCCTGAGCTGGGGCGGCAGCTTCGAGGCGACGACGGGCACCGCGAAGGGCCTCGTGAGCGTCGACCTGGGAGCGGATCCCCTCGAGGTGGAGGACGGCGAGTCGGTCCAGCGAGTCGGCGAGGGACTCGCTCCCGAGGACTTCACCTGGCGGGGTCCGGCACCGGCGAGCTTCGGCGAGCTCAACGAAGGGCAGGTGCTCGAACGCCGGGTCGCGAAGCCCCGGCCCTTCATCAACGAGCTCGCCCTCGCCGCCGATCCGCGGGTGGAGATCGCCGGTCCCCCGGGTGCGGGGTTGGAGGGGATGACGCTCATCTTCTTCGACGGCGAGAGCGGTGGCCAGTACAAGTCGGTGAAACTCGCCGATCGGATCGACCTGTCGCCGCGGCTGTCCGACAACGCGCTGAACACCTGGGACCGGATCATCGAGACGGTGATGCTCGCCCTGCTGGCGACGACCGTGGGCACCCTCCTCGCCGTGCCCCTGAGCTTCGTGGCGGCGAGGAACCTCATGGCCGACATCAAGGTGCCGCTCATCAACCTCTCCCTGGCGATCATCGGACTGCCCGTGGGCGTCGTCGTCTTCACCCAGGCGGCGCGGTGGGCGAGACGGGTCGCCGGCCTCGTCCAGGGCAGTGGATGGGCCGACCTCGTCGGGATCGTGCTCCTGTCGGCGGCGATCTACCTCGGTCTCTCCCGCATCGTCGAGGCCCGGGAGGAGGAAGGTCGCTCCTTCGGTGCCCGGGCGGCGGCGATCGCCATGTGGGTCGCCGCCGCGGCGGGCGGGTTCGTGGTCCTCTACCTCCTCGCCGATCTCATGATCGTCGTGGGGGCGGGGCTGGTCCGGTGGATCGGGTTCCTCGGCAACTTCGTCTTCACCCTCGGGGAGATCGCCGATCGCCTCACGTTCCTCCTCGCGGCCCTCGTCGGCGCCGGGGTCTTCGCCCAGCTCGGGACGAGGCTCGGCTACGTGCTCCGCACGAGGCTCTCCCGGGGCGCCCTCACCCTCGTCGACGTCCCCGCCGCGGCCCTCGCCGGTGCCCTCGTCGGTTTGGCGATCGGGGCCGTCGTGGACTGGTTCGGCCAGCTCGGCAACCCGGTGGCGACCGTCTACGTCCCCGCCGCGGCCGGCGCGGGCCTCGGGCTCGTCCTCGCCTTCCAAGCGCTCCGTCGGGACGTCGTCGGGGTCGGCCTCGTCCTCTACTACCTCGCTCGGACGGTCTTCAACGCCTTGCGCTCCATCGAGCCCCTCGTCATGGTCATCGTGTTCGTCGTCTGGGTGGGCATCGGGCCCTTCGCCGGGTCGCTGGCCCTCGCCCTCCACACCACGGCCGCCCTCGCCAAGCTCTACTCGGAGCAGGTCGAGTCGATCTCGCCGGGACCCCTCGAGGCGATCCGGGCCACCGGCGCCACCCGCCTGCAGACCGTCGTCTACGCCGTCGTTCCCCAGATCGTCCCCCCCTACATCTCCTTCACGATGTACCGGTGGGACATCAACGTGCGGATGTCGACGATCATCGGGTTCGCCGGAGGTGGCGGCATCGGCTTCCTCCTCCAGCAGAACATCAACCTCCTCGAGTACCGGGCCGCGGCCACCCAGATGCTCGCGATCGCCATCGTCGTCGCCACGATGGACTACGTCAGTTCGCGGCTCCGAGAGCGCTTCGTCTGATGGCCGAGTTCCTCCTCCGTCGTCGGGAGGACGCCGAGCGCCTGGAACGGGAGCTCGCCGCGGCCCCCGCGGCGACGCTGTCCACCGCCAGCCGCGGTCGAGGACGTCCCGAAGAACCCGACCCCTGGAGGACGGCCTTCGAGCGGGATCGGGACCGGATCCTCCACTCGAAGGCGTTCCGGCGGCTCAAGCACAAGACCCAGGTGTTCATCGACCCGGAAGGGGACCACTTCGTCACCCGGCTCACCCACACCCTCCAGGTCACCCAGATCGGCGGGGCGATCGCCCGCTACCTCGGGCTCAACGCCGTCCTCGCCGAGGCCATCGCCCTCGGCCACGACGTGGGGCATTCCCCCTTCGGCCACACCGGCGAGGAGGCGCTCGCCGAGATCGTCCCGGGCGGCTGGCTGCACTCCGCCCAGAGCGTGCGGATCTTCGAGGCCCTCGAGCCCCTCAACCTGACCTGGGAGGTGCTCGACGGCATCCGAGCCCACTCGTGGCGCATCGAGGAGCCGCCGGCGACTCCCGAGGGGGCGGTGATCCGGTACGCCGACCGGATCGCCTACCTCGCCCACGACGCCCTCGACGCCCTCAGGGCGGGGGTGCTCCGCCGGGAGGATCTGCCCGCCGAGGCGATCGAGACCTTCGGGGAGCCGGGACGGGACTGGGTGGCGTCGATGATCGAGGCCGTCGTGGTCGAGTCGCACCGCACCGGGAGGATCGAGATGGATCCCGGCCGTCTCGAGGTGATGCATCGGCTTCGAGCCTTCATGTTCGACCACGTCTACCTCCGGGCCGACGCGGCACCACGCCGACGCCGCGCCCGGGAGATCGTTCGGGACCTCGTCTCCTACTACCTCGACCATCCCGACGAGATCCCCGAGACCTACCGCCACGACGACGCCGACCTCCTCACCCAGGTCGTCGACTACGTGGCGGGGATGACCGACCGGTTCGCCATCCGCCGCCACGACGAACGGTTCCGGCCCCGCCTCTTCTGAGGCCCTCAGGGCCTGGGCTCGGGGATCCGGTCGGGCCAGAGGGGCCGGTCGACCCTCCAGGGAGGCGGCTCGCCCCACCGGTCGGCGAAGGCGACCTCGTGGGCGGGAGCCCGGGCGGCGACGCCCCATCGGCCTCGGGGATACCCGCAGGTGACCGCCGCCGCGTTCGTCCAACCCCGGTCCGTGGGGACGCCGAGGAGCTCGGCGACCTCGTCGTGACGGAACATCCCGAGGATCGTGGTGAGGGTGCAGCCCACGCCCTGGCCCCGAGCGGCGAGCATGAGGTTCCACACCGCGGGGTAGATCGACGCGCCCGACGGGTCGTTGCGGTGGTAGGGGAGGACGACGAGGGGCACCTCCGCGAAGTGGTCGGCGAGCCACTGGGAGGAGCGGAGGATCCGCACGGTCGTCTCGTCTCCGGCGGCCTCGGCGCGTTCGAGGCGGCCGGCGTACAGGGTGGTCGTGAGCTCCTCCCACGCTTCTCGGTAGAGGACGGCGAGCGCCGCCCGCAGGTCGGGATCGGTGACGAAGAGCCAGCGCCAGTTCTGGGCGTTGCCTCCGGAAGGGGCCCGGATCGCCGCGTCCATCATGAGGGCGACGACCTCGTCGGGAATCGGATCGGGCTCGACCCGACGCATGGCCCGGGTCGTGTAGAGGGCTTCGTAGAGATCCACGGGTTCCATCCTCCCCGGTCGGTTGCTCCATGATCGTCGTCTCAGCCTGCCGGCAGGGCGAGGACCCCGGCGAAGGCGAAGGTCGCCACCGTCCAGGCGATGGAGCCGGCGACGTAGCGACGTAACCACTGGGCCCAGTGGCGGCTGCGTGCGGCGAGTCCGCGCCCGGCGAAGTACCAGATCGGGAAACTCGTGGCGATGCCGGCGAAGAGGATCGTGGTGCGGGACGCCTCGATGAAGTCGAGGGAGAAGATCCAGGCCGTCGGGGCGGCGACGAGGAAGAGCAGGGTGGCGATGTAGGAGCGGGCGAGCTCGTCGGGACCGCCGAGGCTCCGGAAGCCCGTCGAGAGGAGGAGGAAGGTCAGGGCGAGGGGGTAGCCGAGGGCGGCGACGCCCGCGAGGGTGGGCGAGACCGCGCTGCGGGCCGCGAAGCTGAGGTCCCGATGCACCCCACCAGGCTAGGGCACGTCGAGGAACGGCGACCGAGCCGGGTGCTCCGGCCCGGTACGATGCCCGGCGAGGAGGTGGTGATGTCCGACTACATCGAACGGGGCGCGATCAAGGTCATCGAGGTCATCGGGGTGTCCACCGAGAGCTTCGAGGACGCGGTGCATCAGGCGGTGGCGAAGGCCGCCGAGTCGGTTCGGGGGATCACCGGCATCGAGGTGACGAACCTCTCCGGACAGGTCCGCGACGGGCGGATCTCGCAGTACCGGGCCGCGGTGAAGCTCGCCTTCACGGTTCGGTGAGCCCCCGGGCGCCCGGCGGCTCGGCGGGGATCCGCACCCGAGGTCGCACCTCCCCCGAGGCGATGGAGGCGAGGAGCCGACGGACCGCGGGGTCGAGCTGGGCGTCGTCGAGGGGAAGATCGATCTCCACCGTGGCGACTCCCGGCTCGTCGTGCCGGATCCGGGAGGCGACGCCGTCGAGGAGGCGGAGGTTCTGGTCGAGTAGGTAGCCGCGGAAGGTCTCGATCCCGTGTTCGAGGGCCGTCGCGGCGAGGAGGCCGAAGAGGAGGGTGCCGATTCCCCGACCCTGGTGGTCGTCGAGGACGGTGACGGCGGGCTCGGCGACCGTGGGCTCGCCGGGGAGTCGCACGTAGCGGGCAACGCCGACGCCGGGACGGCCGGGCGCGTCGGGGTCGAAGGCGGCCCATGCGAAGTGATCGTGGTAGTCGAGGCGGGTGAGGTAGTCGAGCTCCTCCTCGCTGAGCCGGTCCTTGGGTTGAAAGAAGCGGAGCCTGGCCGAGCGGGGTGAGAGCCGTCGGGCGGCACGGGCGAGCTCCTCCCGATCCTCGGGGACGAGGGGCCGTACGAGGATTCGTCCCCCGTCCCGCAGGGGGAGGATCGCGGTGCGGGCGGCGACGAACTCCGGGGTGGGGTCGGCCATGGTCCCGAGTATCGCCCGGCTGGAGGCTTACGGCCATCGGGAGCTAGCCTCGCGGGCATGCATCGGGTCACCACCGGGCGGAGTGTGGTGTTCGTCGCCCTCGTCGCGCTCGTCGTCGGCCTCCTGGCTCCTGAGGTCGGCGCCCAGTCGAAGTCCGACGTCTCGAGGGCGAAGGACGAGCGGGAAGCCGCCTATCGGGAGCTCGTCGAGGCGAACGAGGAGCTCGGGGCGGCGGTGGCGAGGCTCGAGGCCATCGAGGAGCAGCTCTGGGACCTGCACCGCAGGATCGAGCGGATCGAGAGCCGCATCGACCAGTACGAGGGCGAAGCCCGACGCCTCGAGGAGCAGGTGCGGGAGCTCGTCGTCGAAGCGTACGTGACCGGCGGGAGCACGCAGATCCTCACCTCGATGTTCGCGGCGGCGTCCTTCCAGGACGTGCTCACCAGTCAGGTCCTCATCGACCGGGCCGCGGTCCACGACCTCGTCGCGCTCGACCGGCTCGGTGCGGTGAGCCGAGAGATGGATCGGCTCACCGTGGAGCTCGGCGAGCGCACCGAGGAGGTGCGGCGCCTCGAGGCCGAGCAGCAAGCCCTCGTCGAGGAGCTCGGTGAGCTCCAACGCCGGGCGCAGGCGGCCTTCGACAAGGCGAACCGGAAGTACAAGGAGGTGTACGCCCGGTACGTCGCCGCCCAGCGTCGGGCCGCGGCGGCGGCCGCGGCGCGGCGGACCGGGGCGGCGAAGGGGCTGCCGGCGTCGGCGACGAAGGGCGTCATCTGTCCGGTGAAGGGGAGCACCTGGTTCCGGGACTCGTGGGGCGATCCCCGGTCGGGGGGGCGCACCCACAAGGGCGTCGACATGGCCGCCGCGGCGGGGACCCCGCTCGTGGCGATGTATTCGGGGACCGTGCGGGTCAACACCCACTACCTCGGTGGGAAGCAGGTCTACGTCTACGGCGACAACGGCATCTTCTACTACTACGCCCACCTGAGCCGGTGGGCGAAGGGGCTCTCGTCGGGCGACCGGGTGAAGAAGGGGCAGGTCATCGGGTACGTGGGCAACACCGGGAACGCCACCGGCTACGTGCTCCACCTCGGGATGGGACCCATCGGGGGCGGGTTCGTCAATCCCTACCCGACGGTTCGCCAGGTCTGCTGAGACTCCGCGCCTCGAGCACGGCGACGAGTTCCTCCATCGTCGGGGTGAGGGGATAGTCGGTGAGCTCGTCGAGGGACACCCAGCGGACCTCCTCGGCGTCGTCTCCGGGCCGGAGGGTTCCGCCGACGGGCCGGGCGAGGAAGTCCACGACCGTGTAGTGGTAGCCGGGACCGAGGATGTCGCCGATCCACACCGGGTCTCCCACCTCCACCTCGAGTCCCGTCTCCTCGGCCACCTCCCGACGGGCCGCGGCTCGGAGGGGCTCGCCGAACCGTTGCTTGCCACCCGGGACGGCCCATCGGCCGGGGTGCGGGCCGCTGCGACGTCGGACGAGGAGGAGTCGGCCCCGGTCGTCGACGACGACGGCGCCCACCGCCGGCACCGGCCGGTCGGTCATCGCAGTCGTCCCGGGGCCACGGCGGCGGCGAGGTCGGGATCGATGCCGTCGGGGAGGGGTCCGCCGGCGACGATCGCCGCGGCGAGGCGGGCCATCGCCGGGGCCGTCATGATGCCGAACCCGCCCTGGCCGGCGAGCCAGAGGAATCCGTCGGCGGTGGGCTCGAAGCCGACGACGGGGAGCCGATCCGGGGAGAAGGTCCGCAGGCCCGCCCAGGTGCGGCGCACCGAACGGATCGTGAAGTCGGTGACCGCGGTGATCCGCTCGATGGCGAGGGCCACGTCGATCTCCTCGGGTCGGGCGTCGCAGGGCTCGGAGGGGGTCTCGTCGGCGAGGCTCCCCATGAGCTGGTCCCGTTCCGGCTTGAAGTAGAACCGCTCGTCGGCGTCGACGACCATGGGCCATCCGGTCAGGTCGTGGCCCTCCGCCCCGAAGGTGAAGGCGGTCCGCCGCAGCGGGGTCAGGCCGAGGGGTTCCACGTCGGCGAGGACGGCGACCTCGTCCGCCCAGGCGCCCGCGGCGTCGACGACCACGTCGGCGACGAGGACGGTTTCGCCGGCACGGACCTCCCAGCGCCGGTCGCGCCGCCGCAGGGCGGTGACCGCGGTATCGAGGAGGGTGGCGGTGCCTCGTCGCCGGGCGCCCCGGAGATACCCCTGATGGAGGGCGTGGACATCGATCTCGTGGGCGGCCGGCTCGAGGAGGCCGGCGACGAGCCGCGTGGGGTCGAGGGCGGGACAGGCCTGGTGGAGCTCCTCGCCCCCGAGGCGACGGAGCTCGGTCCTCCCGGCGACCTCGGCGACGATCCGGTCGAGGGTCTCGAGCTGCGCGGCGGTGGCGACGTAGAGGACGGGGAGCGGGGTGAGCAGCGGATGATCGACGAAGTCGTCGGGAGGGTCGCGGAGGAAGGGACCGCTCGCCAGGGTGAGGAGCTGCACGGGACCCTTCTCGTAGCTCTCGGTGTAGAGGGCGGCCGAGCGACCGGTCGTGTGGTAGCCGGCGACGGGCTCCCGCTCGACGAGGGCGACGTCGCCGTGGGCGGCGAGCTCGTAGGCGGCCGAAGCTCCGGCGATGCCCGCCCCGACGACGACGACGTCGACTCGCTCCATGGACCCATGATGCCAGCCGCCGGAGGGGGGCGGGGTCACCAGGCGTCGACGAACCCGCTCCGTCCCCAACGGGGCTCGTCGGGCTGGGTGGCGAGCAGGGAGGCGACCCAGGCTCGGGTCTCCGCCGGATCGATCACGTCGTCGAGGTCGAACCAGGTGGCGGCGGTG
>DRQR01000237.1 GCA_011371355.1 Actinomycetota bacterium | reverse complement strand
CGGCCCAGGACGATCGGGCCACCACCACGGCGTCGGTGGTCGCGGCCGTCGTCGTCACCGCGATGGCCATCGGAGTCCTGCTCCTGCTCCTCCCCGACGCGGCGGCTCCGGTCGTGGCCCCGACGCTCGAGACCACGACGACGTCGTCCACGGCTCCCGAGGCGGTCGAGGTCGTGATCCCGCCGACGCCGATCGAGGTCGACGGACTCCCCGAGTCGATCACCCGGGTGCTCCAGGCCTCCGGCTACGCCTCGGAGCTCAAGCCGGGCGACGAACCGGTCCTCCCCGACGCCGTCCTCCGAGTGCTCATCGAACGCGACGTGGTGCTCACCGTCGTCGAGGACGCCGAACCGACCGACCGAGGAGGCTGAGCATGCTCGTCAAGCGACTCTTCCCGAACCGCTGGGCCCGGATCGCCGCATGGACCGGCGCGGCCGTGGCCTGGGGAACCACCGCGCTCGCCGTCCAGGCCGCCACGCAGTCGGCCACCGACCGCGCCGAAGAACCCCCACCCCCACCGCCGCCGACCACCGTCGCCGAGGCGGCGACGACCACGACGGCCCCCTTGCCCGAACCGCCCGAGCGTGGCCTCGTCGTCGTCCGCTACACGCCGGTCCCACCTCCGCCCCCCGAGGTGATCGTGCGTACGGTGACGGTGAAGGCACAGCCCACGCCGCCGTCCGGTGGCGGTGGGGGTGGGACCCGAACGTCCAAGCCGAAGACGAAGAGCAAGGGATCATGAGGCTCCACACCTTCCGCGCCATGGGGACCGAGGTGTCGGTCGTGCTCGACGACCATCAGTCGATCGATCGGGTCCGTCGGTTCTTCGCCGCCCAGGAGCGTCGCTTCAGCCGCTTCGACGAACGCAGCGACCTCAGCCGCCTCAACGCAGACCCGTCCGAGGAGGTCACCCTGGATCCCGAGATGGCCCGGATCCTCGGGCTCGCCGCCGAGCTCCGATCCCGTACCGGCGGCCTCGTGGATCCCGCCGTGGGCGCGGCGGTACGGGGATGGGGCTACGACGCCGACTTCGACGAGATCGCCGGCACCCGCCGCCGCGCGTCCTCGACGTCGTCGCCCGTCCCCCGATGGTGGATCGACGGCGACCTCCTCGTCCGTCCGACCCCCACGATCCTCGACCTCGGCGGCATCGCGAAGGGCCACACCTGCGACCTGGCCGTCGAGGAGGGGCTCGCCCTGGTGGCCTCGGCCGGCGGCGACGTCCGGTCGGCCCATCCGGAGGCCCAGGTCGAGCTCGTCGACCCGTGGGACGCGGCGACGCTCACCGTGACCATCGGCTGCGGCGCCCTCGCCACGAGCTCCCGCACCCGGCGGCGCTGGACGACCGACCAGGGCGACGCCCACCATCTCATCGATCCCCGCACCGGGCGGCCCGCCGACACCCCGGTGCTCAGCGCCACGGCCTGGACGGCCACCGCCGTCGAGGCCGAGGCGGCGGCGAAGGCCATCCTCATCCGGGGCGCCGACGGCCTCGCCTGGGCGGAGCGTCAGTCGTGGATCCGCTCGGCGCTCGTCGTCTGGCACGACGGCTCGGTCTACGCGACCGTCGGTTGGGAGGTGGCGGCATGAGCATCGAGTGGCTCGTCATCCGCGGGTCGGGGCTCGCCGCCTTCGCGCTCTTGGCCCTGGCCACCCTCTGGGGCCTGTTCCTGTCCACGAACATCCTCGGGCGCGCCGTCAAGACGAAGTCCCTCAACTGGTTCCACGAGTCCCTGTCGATCGGTGCCCTCCTGGCCACGGTCGTCCACATGGTCGTCCTCGCCGACCACGACTACGTGGAGTTCGGCCTGAAGGAGCTCTTCCTCCCGGGCGCGTCGACCTACGAACCGGTGGCGGTGGCGTGGGGGATCATGGCGTTCTACGCGCTCTTCCTCATCACCGCGTCGTTCTACGTGAAGAAGTGGATCGGCCAGTCGGCGTGGCGGACGATCCACTATCTCGCCTTCGGGACCTTCTTCGCCGCGCTCTTGCACGGCGCGGTCGCCGGCACCGACCGCGGGAATCCCTACGTCGTCGTCGGCTACGCCGTCACCGTGGTCCTCGTCGTCTTCCTCACCGTCGTCCGCTGGCTCCAGACCCAGGCACCGCCGCCCCGCGCCCGTGGCGCCAGGCCGCGGCCGTCGAAGCGGCCGGCCGTCGACTCGACGAGGGAGCTCGCCGCGGCGAAGGCCGGCGACGCCCTCCCGGAGGGCGACGCGAGCCCGACCTGAGCCCGACCGGAGGCCGGTGCGGCGGGAGCGCCGACCCCACGGATCTCCGAGACGAACCTCGGCCGCCGACCGCCGACGCCGACGGGCCCGGCGCAGGATGTCGAGCCGAGGTGCGGCACCGTCTCCGACCCGATCAGGCCGTCGGCAACGTGACCACCACGGCGGCACGCCCCTCGTCGGTCCTCGTCACCTCGATCGAGCCGCCCACCGACTCGGCGGTGCGGCGGACGATGTCGAGCCCGAGGCCCGTCGACGCCCCTCCGCTCTCCCCGCGACCCACGAGCGACGGATCGAACCCCGGCCCTTCGTCCTCGACGACGAGTTGGACTCGATCGCCGTTCGACCGCACGACGACCCGAAACCCCGTGCCCTCGGGCGTGTGGGCGAAGACGTTGCCCAAGAGCGCGTCGATCATCGCCGCCGCGTCGACCTCGGGGATCGACACCCGATGGGGACCCTCCTCGATGCGCGAGTCGGCTCGGCGGCCCTGCTCGTCGGCGAGCGCTCCCCAGAAGGCGACCCGGTCGTCGGCGACCTCGCCGAGGTCGCAGGCGCCCTGGGTCTCACGTCGCACCGGACGCCGCGCCTCGTGGATGACGAAGTCGATGGTCCGACGCAGCTCCTCGACGTCTTCGAGGAGCTGCTCCTTCTCCGGGCCGTCGGGAAGCGCCTCCACGTCGAGGCCGAGCACCGTCAGGGGCGTCCGGAGTCGATGGGAGAGGTCCGCGGCCGTCTCCCGCTCCTCCTGGAGGAGACGGCGGATCCGACCGGCGAGCTGGTTGAGCTCGGTGCCCACCTCGACGAGCTCCTCGGG
>DRQR01000236.1 GCA_011371355.1 Actinomycetota bacterium | reverse complement strand
GGTGGACCCGTTCGGCGAGCTCGGCCACGCGCTCGGCGAGGCGCCGGTGGTCCTCGATGAACCACCGCACCTCCGGCTCGAGTCGCGGCGCCTCGGCGAGGATCTCGTCGAACATGCCGCCGGGGCGCTCGACCTCGCGGACGTGTTCGTCGAGGGCGTCGACGAGGTCGGCGAGGTGGCCGGCGACGACCTGGCGCCACCGGGGATCGGAGGCGGGGAGGTCGATCGCCGTCTCGAGGGCCTGGAGGACGTCGTTGAGTCGACGCCGACGTTCGCCGGCGCCGCGGACGGCGGCGGTGGGCTGCATCCGGTCGTCGGGGACTCCCATGGACCTCAGGCTAGGGGGCGTGGGAAGATCTCGACGATGGACGGAACGTCGGCCGACCCCCGCTCCCTCCTCCGCGACCTCAGGGATCACCGCTTCCGGCGGCGGTTCGAGGCCGCCGAGGGGATCTTCGTCGCCGAGACCCTCCCGGTCGTCGAGCGGGTCCTCGAGGCGGGTTGCGAGCCGCTGGAGGCCCTCGTCGTCGAACGCATCGCCGCGACGCGTCCCGATCTCGTCGCTCGGCTCGGATCGGTGGTCGAGGTGGTGTCGCGAGCCCGGCTCGACGAGATCGCCGGGTTCCCGGTCCACCGTGGGGTCCTCGGCGCGTTCTCCCGCCGGGGAGCGGCTCCGACGACACCTCCCGCCGTCGTCGGCATCCTCGTGGGGATCGGCGACGCCGAGAACCTCGGTGCGATCTTCCGCTCGGCGGCGGCCCTCGGCGTCGACGAGCTCCTCCTCGACGCCACCTGCGCCGACCCGTGGAGCCGCCGGTGCGTGCGGGTGTCGATGGGCACGGTGCCGCTCGTCCCGTGGCGGCGGGGCGGATCCGGACCCGAGCTCGTCGTGTGGGCGGAGCGGTCCGGCCTCACGACGGTGGCCCTGACGCCGGGACCGGACGCGCCAGAGCTCGACGCACTCCCCTCCCCGGTCGCCCTCGTCCTCGGCAGCGAGGGGCCCGGGCTCGACCCGGCCACCCTCGCCGCGGCGTCCCTCAGGAGGAGGATCCCCATGGCTCGGGGCGTGGACTCCCTCAACGTCGGTCACGCCGCGGCGATCGCGTTCCATCTGGCCGTCAGAGGAGACCGGGCACGAGCCGCCACCGGACCCGAGACCGGTAGTCGCGGTAGGCCGGATACCGCTCCTCGAGGAGGGCCTCCTCGTGGCCGGTCTTCGCCATGAAGAAGGGCACGAAGGCGACGGCGACGAGGACGGCGGCGGGTCTGAGGCCCCAGAGCGCAGCCCCGAGGGCGACGGCGATCACCGCCGAGTAGATGGGATGCCGCACCCAACGGTAGGGCCCACCGGTGACGAGCGAGGCCTCGTCCCCGGGAGCGGGGAAGGGGCTCACCCGGAACCGGTGGAGGGCGACGGCCCACGCGCCCACGCCGGCGCCGAGGACGGCGAGTACGAGGCCGACCGCCCGGGCGAATCCGAGGCCGACGCCCTCCGAGACCGGCTCGGTCGCCACGAGCGCCCCGGCGTAGAGGGCGAAGAGGGCGAACTGGGCCACCACCCACCAGCCGCCCCGCTCGGTGAACCCGGCCACGCGTCGCTCCTCCTCGCGTAGGCTGGAGCCTAGGAGCGGTCGAGGAGACCCGAGGACCTTATAGTATTGCACTCAAGTTTCTTGGCATAAGAACTACCCGGTTGGCGTTGTTCGGGGCGATCCCCGGGAGGAGCGAACATGGACATCAACACCTTCACCCAGAAATCCCAGGAGGCGATCCTCGAAGCCCGTGAGATCGCCGCGCAGCGCAACCACCAGTACGTCGAGCCCGAGCATCTCCTCGCGGCGATCCTCGGCCAGACCGAGACGATCGTCTATCCCCTCCTCGGCAAGCTCGGCGTGCACGTCACCGACGTCCGCACCCCCCTCGAGAACCTCCTCGACCAGCTCCCGAAGGTCTACGGCACGGTCGAGACGAGCTTCTCGCCCGCCACCATCCAGGTCCTCGAGGCCGCCGACAAGGAGCGCGCGGCCCTCGGAGATTCCTACACCTCGATCGAGCACGTCCTCATGGCCCTCGCCACCTCGGACACGAAGGTCGGGGAGCTCCTCCGGAAGACCGGGATCACGAAGGACGCGATCCTCCGGGTGCTCACCGAGGTACGCGGTTCGCAGAAGGTCACGACCCAGACCCCCGAGGACACCTATGCCCCCCTCGAGAAGTACGGGCGCGACCTCACCGAGCTCGCCCGTCAGGGCAAGCTCGACCCGGTGATCGGCCGCGACGAGGAGATCCGCCGGGTCATCCAAGTCCTCTCCCGCCGGACGAAGAACAACCCGGTGCTCATCGGTGAGCCCGGGGTCGGCAAGACCGCGATCGTCGAGGGCCTCGCCCAGCGCATCGTCGACGGCGACGTCCCCGAGGGACTGAAGAACAAACGGCTCGTCGCCCTCGACCTCGGGTCCCTCGTGGCCGGGGCGAAGTACCGCGGCGAGTTCGAGGAACGCCTCCAGGCCGTCCTCAACGAGATCAAGGAGTCCGAGGGACGGATCATCACCTTCATCGACGAGATGCACACGATCGTCGGTGCCGGCGCCGCCGAGGGCTCGATGGACGCCTCGAACATGCTCAAGCCGATGCTCGCCCGCGGCGAGCTGCGCATGATCGGCGCGACCACCCTCGACGAGTACCGCAAGTACATCGAGAAGGACGCCGCCCTCGAGCGCCGGTTCGCGCCGGTGTTCGTCGAACCGCCCTCGGTGGAGGACACCATCGCCATCCTCCGGGGCCTCAAGGAGCGCTACGAGGTCCACCACGGCGTGCGGATCACCGACTCGGCGATCGTCGCCGCCGCGGTCCTCTCCGATCGCTACATCACCGGCCGGTTCCTCCCCGACAAGGCCATCGACCTCGTCGACGAGGCCGCCTCGCGCCTGCGCATCGAGATCGATTCGATGCCCGAGGAGATCGACGAGCTCGAACGCCGCCGCCGCCAGCTCGAGATCGAGAAACAGGCCCTGGCGAAGGAGACCGACGAGGCCTCCCGCGAGCGGCTCCAGGCGATCGAGGAGGAGCTCGCCGAGCTCCAGGGGGAGCTCGACCGGCTCCTCGCCCACTGGCAGCTCGAGAAGGAGGCGATCGACCGGATCCGGAACCTGAAGCAGGAGATCGAGGACGTCAAGGACCAGGCCGAGCGGGCCGAGCGGGCCGGCGACCTCCAGCTCGCCGCCGAGCTCCGATACGGCAAGCTGCCCGAGCTCCACAAGCAGCTCGAAGAGGCCCAGGCCCGACTCGAGGAGCTCCACGCGGAGATGGTGCTCCTCAAGGAGGAGGTCGACGAGGAGGACATCGCCGAGGTGGTGAGCCGGTGGACGGGAATCCCCGTCTCGAAGCTCATGGAGGGCGAGGTCGAGAAGCTCATCCACCTCGAAGACCACCTCCACGAGCGGGTCGTCGGCCAGGACGACGCGGTGCGGGCGGTGGCGAACGCCATCCGCCGCTCCCGGGCCGGCCTGTCGGACCCGAACCGACCCATCGGCTCGTTCCTCTTCCTCGGCCCCACCGGGGTCGGCAAGACCGAGCTCGCCCGGGCCCTCGCCGAGTTCCTCTTCGACGACGAGCGGGCGATGGTGCGCATCGACATGTCCGAGTACATGGAGAAGCACTCGGTCGCCCGGCTCATCGGCGCCCCCCCGGGCTACGTCGGGTACGAGGAGGGTGGTCAGCTCACCGAGGCGGTGCGTCGCCGCCCCTACTCGGTGGTGCTCCTCGACGAGGTCGAGAAGGCCCACCCGGAAGTGTTCAACGTCCTCCTCCAGCTCCTCGACGACGGCCGCCTCACCGACGGCCAGGGCCGGACCGTGGACTTCACGAACACCGTGCTCATCATGACCTCGAACCTCGGGTCGGAGTTCATCGATCCCGACCTGCCGCACGAAACGGTGGAGGAGCGGGTGATGGGCGTGGTGCAGTCGCACTTCCGTCCCGAGTTCCTCAACCGGATCGACGACGTGATCGTCTTCCACCGCCTCTCGCGGGAGGATCTGCGGCGCATCGTCGAGATCCAGTTCGAACGGCTTCGAGCGCGCCTCCTCGAGCGTCGGATCGACGTCGTGCTCACCCCCGAGGCGGCGGACTGGCTCGCCGAGCACGGGTACGACCCGGCCTACGGGGCTCGTCCCCTCAAGCGACTCCTCCAGCGGACCGTGGCCGACCCCCTGGCGCTCCGGGTCCTCGCCGGCGATTTCCGAGAGGGCGACACCGTCCGGGTCGTGGTCCGGGACGGCGAGCTCGACTTCGAGAAGGCCTGAGCCGGCTCTCCGAGGGAGGTCAGGCGGTCTTCCGGTCGGGCGCGACGGCGCTCCGGGCGACCCGGCCCGGGAAGCGGAGGGAGAAGCAGGCGCCGCCGAGGAGCTCGGAACGCCGGTAGGAGGCCGTTCCGCCGTGCGCGGCGGCGACGGCGTGGACGATGGCCAGCCCGATCCCCGAGCCGGGGATCGTGGCATCGTAGCGGTGGGGTCCACGTTCGAACCGCTCCCAGATCGTGAGCTCGTGACGGCGGGGGACGCCGGGACCGTCGTCGTGGACCTCGACGACGAGCTCGCCGCCGCCGGCGCCGTAGGCCCGGACGAGGCGCCGCGGTCCCCCGTAGCGGGCGGCGTTCGTGAGGAGGTTGACGACGGCCTGTTCGAGCCGGTCCCGATCGACGAAGGCCTCGAGCTCGTCGGGAACGTCGAGGTCGACCGAGGTGCGGCCGATGCCCGAGGCGGCGAGGGCGGCCTCGACGAGCTCGCCGACCCGGACCCGGGAGATCTGGAGCTCGAGCTCTCCGAGATCGCCCCGGGACAGCATGACGAGGTCGGCGACGATCCGGGCCATGTAGGTGGCCTGGTCTCGTACGATCTCGAGGAGCTCCTCGCGTTCGGCGGGGTCGAAGGAGCCCGACCTCGTGAGGATGTCGAGGAAGCCGACGAGGGAGGTGAGCGGCGTGCGGAGCTCGTGGGAGATCGAGCTCACGAGGACCCGACGTTGTTCTTCGAGGAGGACGCGGTTCTCCTTGATGGCGAGCCCCTGCCGGGCGACGACGAGCATCACGACCACGAGGGCGCCGCCGATGAGGAGGCGTTGGTTCGCACTCAGGGGCGCGGAGACGAGGTGGAAGACGAGGACGAGGCTCATGAGGATCGCCGTCCCGTAGGGGAGCACCATCGCCCAGAGGGGGGTCTTCCGCTCGGCGTACTCCCGTTCGGCGGGGAGGCGATCGACCATCGCAGCCGTGCCCAGGAAGCACGCTGCAGCCAGCCCGTAGAGGACGTTGTTGGGATTCGCCTCACCGAACTCCCGCCCCAACCCCGAGATCAGGTACAGCACGTCGCCGGCAGTCTGGAAGAGAAGCCCGACACCGAACAGCCCGATCCGGGGATCGAACCGATAGCTCGACCGTCGGACGAGGACGGTCATGAAGGCGACGAGGACGGCGACGTCGAGGAAGGGGAAGAGGGTGGCGACGATCCGTTCCCACAGGGGGGCGGCGGCGATCCGGGGGGCGAGGGGCTCGAAGACGAACACCCAGGCGAGGATGCCCACCGAGACCGCGCCGACGAGGGCGTCGAGGAGGACCCGCCACCGATGCCAGCGGGAGCCCGAGGTGTGGGGGAGGGAGGCGAACCCGGCGAGGGCGACGAAGTAGCCGACGATGAAGAAGAGGTCGGCCGCCCCGTAGGCCGGGGCGCTGCCCCGGACGAGGAGCATCCCGGCGATGACGAAGGTGCCGAGGACGCCCACGACGAAGCCGGCCCCGACCGTCGTCCACGCCCGCCGCTCGGGCCCGGGGACGGTCTGGGCCCGGCGGATGAAGGTCACCCCGGCCACGAGGAAGCCCACCGCGACCCCGCCGACCCCGAGGAAGGCCTTGGGTTCCGGGGGGAGGAGCTCGGCGATCGCCGTGACGGCGACGACCGCCGCGGCGAGGACCGCCACCCACGCAGGGAAGATCGGCGGGGGATCCCCCGAGGTTGCCGTGGACTCCATGCCCGATGCATCGGCACCGGGAGGCGCCCGATGAAGGAGTTCCCCTCAGGACTCGCCGCGCAGGTCGACGACCCCGGCGTCGTCGACGACGAGCTCGGGCACGTGCCGGCCGAGGGCGTCGAGGAGGGCGTCGATGTGGTCGTCGTCGTTGTGGAGGGTCTGCGTGAACCGGATCCCCGACATCCCCACGGGGACCGCGGGGAAGGCCGAGGGGTTGACGTAGAAGCCCTCGTCGAGGAGCCGGTGGACGAGCTCGACGACCCGGTCCGGCGAGCCGATCCGGAGGAACCAGATCGGCGTCGCCTCGAGGGAGAGGACGGGGAGCTGGCGGGCGACGAGCCCGGCCCGCACCCGGTCGATCCTGCGGAGGAGCTCGGCCTGGAGCTCGGCGTGCTCCTCGGAGAGGTGGAGGTCGGCGGAGGCGACCCCGGCGGCGAGCTCCGCGGGCTGGATGGGCCCGGAGAAGGTGAAGGTCCCTCCACAGAGCACGACCCGCTCGACGAGGGCGGGGTCGACCGCGACGACGACGCCGCCCATCGCACCGAAGGCCTTCGACAGCCCTGCGGTGACGACCATCCGCTCGTGCCACCCCACCCGGTCGAGGACCACCCCCCGCCCGTGCCGCCCCGCCCAGCCGAAGCCGTGGGCGTCGTCGAAGTAGACGAAGAGGTTGGGGTGGCGATCGACGAGCTCCATGACCTCCTCCACCGGTGCGGTGTCCCCGGCCATGGAG
>DRQR01000235.1 GCA_011371355.1 Actinomycetota bacterium | reverse complement strand
TGGCGGGCCTCCCGGCATGCCTACCGGGAGATGAGCCACCGGCTGCGGCGCCGACGCTGAGTCAGCCCTTGACGACCCCGACGGGGCGGAGCCGAGCCACTTTCGCGGCGAGGCCGGCCCGCTCGCAGACGTCGGCCACCGCGTCGACGTCCTTGTAGGCGTAGGGTGCCTCCTCGCTGAGCAGCTTCACCGACCCGGGGCGGACGGCCACCCCGGCGGCCTCGAGGCGGGCTCGGACCTCCCGACCCCGCTCCCGACGCAGCGCCTGCTTCCGGGACATCACGCGCCCGGCGCCGTGGGCGGCGGAACCGAAGGCGGGATTCCCGGGCACGCCGCGGAGCACCCACGACGCCGTGCCCATCGAGCCGGGCACGAGGACGGGCTGGCCCACCGACCGCAACTCGTCGGGGAGGGCGGGGTGGCCCGGCCCGAAGGCTCGGGTGGCGCCCTTGCGATGGACGCAGAGCTCGACCGGTCGGCCGTCGAGCTCGTGGACCTCGAGCTTCGCCAGGTTGTGGGCGACGTCGTAGACGAGGTCCATCCCGAGGTCGGTCCAGGGCACGCCGAGCGCCGCGGCGAAGGCCTCGCGGGCCTCGTGGGCGAGGATGTGGCGGTTCGCCCAGGCGAAGTTCGCGGCGGCGGCCATCGCCGCGAGGTAGCGCTCGCCCTCGGGGGAGCGAACCGGCACACAGGCGAGCTGCCGGTCGGGAACCTCGATCCGGTAGCGCGCCATGGCGGCACCCATCGTCCGGAGGTGGTCGGTGCAGGTCTGGTGGCCGAGCCCTCGGCTCCCGCAGTGGATCATCACGCAGACCCCTCGGTCCCGGAGGCCGAAGGCGGCCGCGGCATCGGGATCGACGATCTCGTCGACGACCTGGACCTCGAGGAAGTGGTTCCCGGCGCCGAGGGACCCGAGCTGATCGCCGCCCCGTTCGACGGCGCGTCCGGTGATCACCGACGGGTCGGCACCGGGAGAGGTTCCACGCTCCTCGCAGCGCTCGAGATCCCGTTCGGTCCCGAAGCCGGCGTCGAGGGCGGCCCGGGCGCCGCGGGCGAGCACGTCCCCGAGGAGGGATCGGGCGGCGAGGGAGCCCTTGCCGAGGCCTCTGGGGATGCGCCGGTCGAGCTGGTCCATGATCGCCGCGGCACGACGGGCGAAGTCCTCGGCGTCGAGGTTCGAGGCGAGGAGCCGCACCCCGCAGCAGATGTCGAACCCGACGCCGCCGGGGGAGACGACGCCGACGTCGGTCCGGGTCGCCGCCACGCCTCCGATGGGGAAGCCGTAGCCCCAGTGGATGTCGGGCATGGCGAAGGAGGCCTCGACGATGCCCGGGAGGTGGGCGACGTCGACGACCTGGGCGAGGGCCCGGTCCTCGGCGGCGGTCGCCAGGAGCTCCTCGGAGGCGAAGACCATCCCCGGCACCCGCATCCCGCCCCGCGCGGGGATCCGCCAGGTGACCTCGCCGAGCCGTTCGAGCTCCACGCCGTCGAGGCTACCCGCGTCAGAGGTCGAAGATGACCCTGCCGTACCACCCGTCCTCCCGGGGGACGGCGGTGAGCCCGTGCCAGGTGACGGCCTTGATCGGAGGACCTGCGAGGGCCACGCCCCCGGGCTCGACACCCTCGGCGGTCACCCTCCAACCTCCGTCGGTGGGGGAGACCTCGACGTCGTCGACGGCGATTCCTTCCGCCTCGGAGCGCCAGAGCAGCTCGGCGAGGACGTCGTAGAGGAGCTCGGCGGGTTCCTCGTCGGGGAGGTCGAACTCGAGTCGGCGTCGCTCACCGCCGCCGGGGACGTCGTACATGAGGCGGAACATGCCCACGGCCGCCGCCTCGAGGAGCTCGGGGAGGGACGACGCCTCGACCTCGAGGCCGGTGTCCGCAGTGTGTTCGAGTTCCCGGAAGGTCACCGAGCGCCAGGATAGGCGCCGCTGGTTCCGTCACCCGTGACGGAATCGGGCCGGGACTCAAGGTGGGGGAGCGGACGACCGATGTCGAGGTCGATGACCGGATCGTCCTACCGCGGCCGGCTCCACGTCGCCGGGACGCACGACACCGTCGACGCGGTCTTCCGGATCGTCGCCGACGAGCTCGTCATCGAGGTCGCCGCCACCGAGGTCGGCCGCTGGCGGACCGACGACCTCACCGTCGAGCTCCGCTACGACGGCCTCCACGTCGACGCCGGCCTCGATCACCTCGTCCTCATCCTCCCCGACGCCGAGCACCTCGCCGAGGCCCTCGACCCCGCCCTCGGCGGCGGTCGCGGCCTCGGCGAGGGGGTGCGGCGTGGCTGGGAGCGGCTCCGCAGCACCGACGTCCGCTGGCTGCTCGCCAGCGTCGCCGTCGTGGGAACCCTCTTCGTCGCCTACTTCGCCACGAGCGTCCTCGGGGCCATCCTCACCCTCGCGGGCATGCTCGGTCTCGTCCTCGCCGGCCTCGTCGCCTCGGACGATCCCGACGCCTACCGGTTCCTGCCGAACCGCCTCGACGAGCGTGCCCTCTTCCTCGGCGGACTGGGGCTCGTCGCCGTCGGATTGCTCCTCGTCTCGTTGGGTTGACCGAGCCGATCACACCTCCCGCCGGCGAGGCCCCGGCCTCGCCCACCACGCTCAGGTCGGGACCCGCTCGGGGAGGTCGAGGGATCGAAGGAGCTCGACGAACCGGGTGACGTCGTCCCCGGGTCGCATCGACTCCAAGGTGAGCGCGTGGAGCTCGACCGTGAACACCGGCGGCGTGGCCACGACGTCGGTGAGATCGGTGGTGCAGGCGAGGGGCAGGTACACGGAGAACCCCTCGGCGAGGAGCTTCTTGGCCACCGCCCCTCCGGTGGTCTCGAACCAGGGACCGGGATGATCGGGTCCCACCCGTGCATCCAAGACGGTTCGCTCCCAACTCCCCGCCGGCGGGATCGCCAGCAGCTCCGCCCGGGCCCCCGGCCGGGCCGGCCGATGGAGCGCGAATCGGACTCGCCGGACCGAGGCCGCATGGATGCCCTCGGGGACCTGATCGGCGACGGCAGGGAGGACGGCGACGTCGAGTTCGTGATGGAGGAGCTCGCGAACCAGGGCGTCGCCGTCGAGGAACCGGAGGTGTCCCAGGCTGCCCTCCCGCTCGGTGGCCAGGGTCCGGATGGCCGGAGCGACGTAGACGAGCATCTCCGGGGCGGCGCCGATCCGCAGGGCCGAGGCATGGCCGAGGTCCGCGACGAGACCGACCGCGGCATGGAGCTCCTCGAGGGCCCGGGCGATCCCCGGGAAGAGGCGGTCTGCCGCCTCGGTCGGTTCGAGGCCGTGAGGCGTCCGAGTGAAGAGCGTCACCCCGAGGCGATCTTCGAGCGCCTTCAAGGTCCGGCTCGCCGTCGGCTGGCTCATGAAGAGGACGTCGGCGGCATCGCTGAGGGACCGGAGGCGGTACGCCTCGGCGAAGAGGTGGAGCTGCTGGGTGGACAGGCTCGGACGGCGACGTTGCGCCTCGCGGGCGGACTCCAGGCTCCGGCGTGCGTCTTCGAGGGACATGCTGAGGATCCCGCATAGGGGGTTGTCGAATCCTCATGGTATCGGCGCCGAGGCTCCCGGTACGGTCGGCCCGAAGCGATCGAGGAGGCAGATATGGCAACCTCCGTACGAAGCGGGATGACCACGTGGCAACGTCTGACCAGACGCCAGTGGTCGTTCTTGGCGGCCGGCGTGGTCTTCGGAATCGCCCAGATCCTCTACATGGGCACGCTGTGGCTCCACAGCGCGCTCGCCGGCAAGGAAGTGCACCTCAAGCCCATCACCGTCACCACGGATCTCGGCAAGATGTTCCGGGGCCTCGAGGTCGCGGTCGGCAAGCTCCTCGGGATCCACACGTCGATCTACGGAGCGACCACCGACGGCATCGCCTCGACCGGCGGGGCGTTCGTGCCGGGCATCGGCTGGCCCATCGTCGGGATGGCCATCGGCGGAGCGATCGTCGCCTTCGCCGAGCGGGAGCACCGCTCGTGGGTCAAGTATCCGCTGCGGCTCCTCGGGGTCTCGTTCCTGGGCGGGGTCGTCTTCAGCTACGGGACGAGGTTGGCTGGAGGATGCACGCTCAACCATCTCCTCGGCGGCATCCCGATGATGAGCATCCACTCGACGGTCACCGTCGTCTTCATGGCCCTGGGAGGCGCCGCCGCCTTCTTCCTCATGACGAAGCTCGGGCTCGGCAAGTACTTCAAGCACCAGGAGACGCGGTCCTACTGCGAGGCGACCGACAGCGGCGAGTGTCCGACCTACGACGTCGGCTACCGCTGGTATCGGAACCCGTGGTACTGGGTGGGAGCCGCCTTCACCGTCGCGCTCTTCCTCGTGGCGGTCGTCGGCGGTCTCTTCGACCCCGAGGGGCTCCGGCACCTCGACGGCGGGGAGCTCGTCGCCTTCTCGAAGTCCGTGGCCGCCAAGGGATGGCTCTACGTCCTCGGGACGCTCTTCGCGGGCATCGTCGCCGGGGTGGCGATGGCCAAGAGCGGCTTCGGGACCGAGTGCGCCCTCGTGAGCCTCGAGGCGGCCGGCTCCATGAAGAAGAAGGACGGCTTCTACGCCCGTCTCGGTATCCCGCGGATCACCCGGACCCTCATGCGCGGCTACCTGCCGGTCATCGGGATCGCCGCGGCGTGGGTGGTCACGGGCGCCTTCATCTGGGTCGGCTGGAGCCTCGGCGCCCAGCCCGGCTTCGAAGGGTCGGTGAAGTACCAGCTCACGGCCGGTTCGATCATCGGCGGCTTCCTCCTCGGCCTCGGGGCCGTGATGCTCATCGGATGCGAGATCCGGTCGTACATGCGCCTCGGGATGGGGTACCTGAACACCCTCATCGGGTTCATCGGGTTCGCCGTCGGCTACCTGCCCTTCACGCTGTTCTACGAGGGTCACACCTCCTTCCTCGAGAACACCGTGCTGATCGACGAGTACAAGTGGTACCAACTCCTCGCACCCGACTCCGAGCCCACCCAGCGCATCATCTACCTGGTCTGGGTGCTCCTCCTCGCCGTCTTCCTCTTCTGGCTGCTGCGCCGGGGCGCGGCGAACGTCGGCGTTCCCGTCCACGACCTGCGACGGCTGAACACCGAGGAGCTCGAGCTCGCCATCGACGCGCGGGCCCAGGACGGGACCGTCGGCGGTGTGCCGGCACCCGAGCCCGTCCCGGGGGCGCACTCGCTGCGCTGAGGCTCGGCGGGGATCGGGATCGGGTCGGCGGCCGCCGGCCCGATCCCGCTCGAGCTCGGAGCGCCTCGACGGGGTCGACGGCGTGGAGGGTCCGAGGCCGCGTCCTCCTCGGGGGTCGTGCCCACCCCGGGGTCCCGGCTCGAGCGCCCATAATCCTCGTTATGTCAAGTAATGGATCTCCTCGGGTACGCCCTCGATCCGGACCTCACTCCACCTCGGACCGTGCCTCGAGCAGGAACTCCCGGCCGTCGGGATCCCTGACCGGTCGAATGCGGCTCCCCCAGTGGGTCTCGACGACGGGTCCGCCCGGAACGACCGGCGGCTCGTCGACGAGCGCTCCGGTCGCCGTGAGATAGACGCCGTAGGCCAGCGGAGTCTCGCCGGTGGAGCCCTGGAGCCAGACGGCCGAGCCGCTCGGATGCACGAGACGGGCGGCCCCGTCGACCCGGAGGGCGACCTCGTACCCCAAGGCCTGCCAGAAGCCGATCGACTCGTCGAGGCGACGGGTCTCCAGGTAGAGGTAGGCGATACCGCCCGTGCCCACGGTGCTCCTCTCCGCCGGTCCGGTGATCCTACCCGCATCCCAGGCTCCGCCGGGCCCGCGCGAACCGACGGGCATCTCGACTCGAGTGATCCTCGCAGCGGGAGGATCGACCG
>DRQR01000234.1 GCA_011371355.1 Actinomycetota bacterium | reverse complement strand
GGTGCCGCGGGGGCCCGGATCGGTGCCGAGGCCGTGGGTCTCGAGATCGTCTACGACGGCGAGGGTGCGGTCCTGCCCGGCCAGGATCAGGCCCCGGTGATCTCCGAGATCGTCAACTCGGGCGCCGACTGGATCTACTTCGTGACGAGCCCCGGCACCACCGCCGAGATCCTCGGTGGGGTCGTCGCCGCGGGCGCCGACGTCATGGCGTCGGGGGCCTTCCCGGCCTACGACTTCCGGCTGCTCGACACCCCGGTGGCCGAGATCATGGACGCCCGCTACTACCAGTCGCTCTACACCGTGCCGTGGGGCGAGTCGACCCCGATGAACGACGAGATGATGGCCGCCCTCGCCGAGGTCTATCCGGACCGGCGACCCTCCGACTCGTTCATCCAGGGATGGCACGAGGGCGTCATCGCCCACGAGGTGCTGAAGCGGGCGATCGCGAACGGAGACCTCACTCGGGCCGGGATCGTCGCCGCGGCGAACTCCCTCGAGGAGATCGACTTCGGCGGCTCGGCGCCGAACCAGCGGTACGCCGGCGACCCGAACGAGAAGGTGACCCGGGAGATCGCCATCTACAAGCCGACGCTGTCGGCCTACATGGAGGCCGGCGGAGCCGATCAGACCATGGCCCAGGAGGGCGGGACGACCGGCTCGGTGCTCTTCAAGGACTTCTTCGTCTCGGATGCGGCGAAGGACTTCGACTTCACCGAGCCCTGCTACAGCCTGTAGGCCCCCCACCGCGACGGTTCGACGCCCCTCTCCCCCCGGGGGCGTCGAACCGCGTCAGGGGCGGATCGCGACCGTGCCGGTGAACACCGCGCAGAGGCGGTCGTCGCCGCGGCTGACGGCCACCTCGTAGGTGCCGAGGGTGCGACCCCGGTGGACCTCGGTGGCGACGGCGACGAGCCGGTCGCCGATCCGCGCCGGTGCGAGGAAGGCGACGTGGGTGTCGATGCCGACCGCCGGGCTCGCCGCGTTCGACGCCAAGGAGAACGCACAGTCGGCGAGGGAGAAGACGGCACCGCCGTGGGCGGCGCCGTGGAAGTTGGCGTGCCGCTCGTCGAGGGTCATCGCGACGGTGACGGGCTCGGTGTCGACGAGCTCGAGGCCGAGGTGGCGGACGTAGGGGTCGGTGGCGAAGAGCTCCCGGATCCGATCGGCGCGGTCCATGGTCGGGCAGGGTAGACGCGCCGGAGGGGAGGTCCGACGGACCTCCCCTCCGGTTCCCGGACGGCCGAGGAGGCTCAGCCGCCGTTCCCCCCGATGGCCTCCCGGAGCGCCGTCAGGCTCTTCGTGAGGGCCTTCCTCGCCTCGCGGAGGTCGAGGCGGGCGTTCTCGAGGCGGCGCTTGGCGTCCGCGAAGGTCGAGGTGGCCGGCTCGGGGTAGTCGGAGGCCTCGAGGTCGATGACCATGTCGGCCACGGGTCCTCCGGCGCGGCGACCCTCGTCGATCTCGTCGCGGGCGACGACGAGCCACCGTCGGGCTTCGCTCACGTCGTAGCCCGCCTCCGCGGCGCGTTCGATCGCCTCGGCGAGCCGATCGGCGAACTCGTCCATCCGGTCGGCGGCGGCGACGACCGTGTCGGAGAAGAGGACCCCGTAGGTCTTCGGGACGACGACGAGGTAGATCCGGTAGTCGACGACCATCGACTCGGCGATCTCCTTGAGCTCCTCCCGGGTCGTCGCCGCCTCGGCTCGGGTCCTCAGCTCCCGGAGTCCCTGCGCCGCCCGGGCGTAGTCGGCGAGGAGCTTCGCCTCGTGCCGGTCGGTGACGTGGGGGTGACCGGTGACGACGTTCGTGAGCCGCTCGAGGGTCTCGAGGCGTCGGTCGATCGCCGCGAGGAGTCGGCGCCGGGCCGCCTCGAGGTCGACGACGGGCGGTTGGTCGGTGGGCCGGTCGGTGACCTTCGCCACCCGATCGGCGGCGTCGGTGGACTGGGCGAGGGCCGCCGTCGGCGCGCCGAGGAGCAGGCTCCCGGCGAGGCCGAGGACGACGAGTCGACGGACGAGGGGTTGCTTCGTGCTCATGGTCCGAACACTCCTTCCTCTTGGGCGTTCATGGCGTCGGTCAGGGAGTCGAGGAGGTCGTCGAGCTCGTCGACGAGCGCGTCGAGCTCCTCGGTGTCGAGGGTCACCTCGACGGTGGGTGGTTCGAGGGTGGTCGACGACGTGGCGGCGATCGTCGTCGTCGTGGTGACGGCCGGCGTCGTGGTGACGGTGGTGGTCGTCGTCGACCGCTCGTCCTCGGCGGCCGCGACGTCGGTGGCCGGCGGCGACGTCGCCGTCGTTCCCGGGGCTCCGGCGACCTCGACGGGTCGGTCGTCCGCCGGGGCGACGAGGGGGTCGGCGACCACCGTGTCGTCGCCACCGACGCCGCAGGCGGCCGCGGCGAGCGCGATCGCCACGGTCGTCGCGACGAACCTTCGGTGCATGGACGCTCCTTTCCTGGGCTGGTTCCCAGGATCGGAGGTGGGGATCAGGCGCCGGTGAGGGTCAGGTAAGAATCCTGTGAAGGCTCACCGGAGGCGCCACGCGGCGGGGAGGAGGACCCCGGCGGCGAGGGCCTTGAGGAGGTCACCGACGACGAAGGGGGCCACCCCGAGGGCGAGCGCGTCGCCGAGGCTGCCGATCGCCGGCACCGTTCGGAGGAGCCAGGTGACGCCGAAGACGTAGATGACGAGCGTGCCGGCGAGGAACGCCGGGATCGCCGTCCAGGGGGAGCGGTCCTGGCCGCGCTCGGCGAGGAGGCCGACGATCCAGGCCGCGGCGACGAACCCGACGAGATACCCGAAGGTCGGGCCGGTGGCGTACTCCCAGCCACCCTCGCCGCCGGCGAACACCGGGAACCCCGCGAAGCCCATCGCCAGGTAGAGCGCCTGGCTGCCCGCCCCGGCCCACGAGCCGAGGGCGGCCCCGGCGAGGAGCACGGCGAAGGTCTGGCCGGTGATCGGCACCGGCGTGAAGGGAAGGGGGATGCGGATCTGGGCGGCGAGGGCCGTGAGGAGCGCGAAGGCGACCACGAGCGCCACGGTGACGGCCGCCGACCGGACCCGGAGCGGGGTGGTGAGCGTTCCTCGATGGGTGAGCTGCATCGGCCTCCTCCTCTGCGGGGCGCCATCGTATCACCACGGTGAAGTCGCGCCGGCGACGTGCCGATAGCTCCTCCATGTGGATGCGGATCGGGATCGTCGTCGGCCTCCTCGTCGCGGCCTTCGCCGCGCCGGCGGCCGCCGTCGAGCCGCCGGCGGACCTGCTCCCCGGCTCGTCTCGCCAGCC
>DRQR01000233.1 GCA_011371355.1 Actinomycetota bacterium | reverse complement strand
GCTCCTCCACCTCGAGGACGGCGAGCTCGAGCAGGTCGTCGTCCACGAGGTCCACCCGGGTCAGGGCGACGACGCCGTGGGAGACGTCGAGGAGGTCGAGCACCGCGAGGTGCTCTTCGCTCTGGGGCATCCATCCCTCGTCGGCGGCCACGACGAAGAGGGCCACCTCGACGGCGCCCACCCCGGCGAGCATGTTCTTGACGAACCGCTCGTGGCCGGGCACGTCGACGAAGGCGACCTCGTGGCCGGACGGCAGCGTCGTCCAGGCGAAGCCGAGGTCGATCGTGAGCCCACGCCGCTTCTCCTCTTCCCAGCGATCCGGATCCCGCCCGGTCAGGGCCCGGACGAGGGTCGACTTGCCGTGGTCGACGTGCCCGGCGGTCACCACCACCGGCACTTCAGGCCTCCAAGGCGTCGCGAACCAGTGGATCGTCGGCGGGGTCGACGCTGCGCAGATCGAGGTGGAGGCCTCCCTCGCGGACGGCTCCGACCACGGGGACCTCGGCGTCGAGGAGTCTCCGGTACCAGACCTCCGGATCTCCGGCGACCCGCAGCACGGGACCGGGGATCCCCTCCCCGGGCGCCGAGCCCGCCCCGGGGGTCGCCCGCCCCGGAACGATCTCCGACCCGGCGGGTGCCGCCGGGAGGAGCCCTTCGACGCGCCGGCGCAGGAGCTCGGGATCGGCGAGGGCCATCCGCCAGAACGGCAGCTCGTGGCCTCGACCGGCGGCGTAGGCCTCGAGGGTGGCGGCGAGGGCCGCGGCCCGGGCCCCGTCGTAGCGGAAGGCCCTCGCCAGGGGATGCCGCCGCAGGGCCTCGATCGCCGGGGCCGTCCCCACGGCGATCCCGGCCTGGGGTCCTCCCAGGAGCTTGTCCCCGCTGAAGACCACCACGTCGGCGCCGGCGTGGAGCACCTGGCGCACCCCCGGCTCCCCGGCGAGCCAGCCCGGAGGGGGACCCGACACCCACGGCACCCTCGCATCGAGGAGCCCGCTCCCGACGTCCGCGACGAAGGGCAGGCCACGGCGGGCGGCGACGTCGGCCACCTCCGACCACGTCGCCTCCTCCACGAAGCCCACGATCCGGAAGTTCGAGGGATGGACCTTGAGGAAGACGTCGACGTCGGCTTCGGCGTAGTCGGCGGGCCGGGTCCGATTCGTCGTCCCCACCTCGACGAGCTCGACACCCACCGAGCCGAGGACCTCCGGGAGGCGGAAGGAGCCGCCGATCTCGATGAGCTCCCCTCGGGAGACCGCCACCCTCCCCCCCGGTCCGGCGAGGGCGGCGACGGCGAGGCCGAGGGCCGCGGCGTTGTTGTTGACGACGAGCCCCTCCTCGGCGTCCACGAGCGCCGCGGCGAGGGCCGCGACGTAGCCGAGGCGACCCCCGCGGCGCCCGGTGGCGAGGTCGAACTCGAGGTTGTGGGGTCGAACGGCGAGCTCGGCCACGGCCGCGGCCGCGTCGGGCGACCACGGCGCCCGCCCCAGGTTCGTGTGGAGGAGCACCCCGGTGGCGTTCACGACCCGACGCGGACGCCGAGCGGCGAGCACCCTCGCCCGCTCCTCCGCGAGCTCGGCGGCGTCGGCCCTTCCCGAGCCGGCGAGGGCGGCTCTCGCCGCCTCGACGGCGTCTCGGGCCACGACCGTCGCCAACGGGGCGGCGAGGCCGTGCGCCTCCTGGAGGCGGGAGGCGAGGACGTCGACCGACGGGAGGTCGCGGAATCCCATGTCCGCAGGTTACCGACGGCGGTATCCTCGCTCCCATGCGGCTCACCACGGCCCTCTTCGCGGCCTTCCTCGTCGTCCCGATCGTCGAGGTCGCCCTCTTCGTCACCGTGGGGTCGAGGATCGGCATCCCGGCGACCGTGGCCGTCGTCGTCGCCACCGCAGCCGGGGGTTCCCTCCTCGTGGCCCGCCAAGGCCGCAGCGCCTGGCGTCGCCTCCAGCGAGAGCTCTTCGAGGGCGTCTTCCCCGGCGACACCCTCGCCGAGGGGACGATGATCCTGCTCGCCGGCGCCCTGCTCCTCACCCCCGGCTTCCTCACCGACACCGTCGGGTTCGCGTTGCTGATCCCGGGCCTCCGCCGAGGCCTCCTCCGGTGGGCCTCCCGCCGGGCGACGCGCCGGTGGGTGGTGATCTCGTGACGGCGTCGGCGAAGCCGGCCGCCACACTCTGCCTCCTCTGTGACGACGCCGACGGCGTACGGGTGCTCATGGCCCGACGCCCCGACGACTCCCGGTTCATGGCCTCCGCCTGGGTGTTCCCCGGCGGCACCCTCGACCCCGAGGACCGCGAGGCGGCCTCGAGCATCGCCCCGGAGATCCCCGACCTGCCGTGGCGGCTCTGCGCCCTCCGGGAGCTCGGTGAGGAGGTGGGGATCTGGCTGACTCGGACCGGAGCCGCCCGCGAGCCCGTCGACGTCGCCGAGCTCGCCACCGACGACCTCGCTCCCTGGGCCCGATGGGTGACCCCCGAGGTGCTCCCGATCCGTTACGACGCCCGCTTCTACGTCGCCGCCGTCGACGAGCCGGTCGAGCCTCGAATCGACGAGGAGCTCGTCGACGCTCGCTGGGTGCGGCCCGGCGACGCCCTCGCCGCCTGGGAACGGGGCGACTGGGAGCTCGCCCTCCCCACCCGGACCACGCTCGCGGAGCTCGCCTCCTTCCCCGACGTCGCCTCGGTGCTGGCGGCGGCCGAGGACGCCTCCCTCGTGCCCATCGTGCCCCGACTCGTCCCCGACGGCGACGGCCTTCGGCTCCTGCGTCCCGGCGAGCCCGGCTACGACGAGGCGGCCGGGTACGCCGAGGACCCGGCCTTCCGAGCCCGCGTCCTCGCGGCGATCGACCCCGGACGGCCCATTCCTCCTTCCCGCCCATGACCGTCCGGACCGTGCTCGCCCCGAACCCCGGCCCCTACACGGGACCCGGCACGAACACCTACGTGGTCGTCGACGACGGCGAGGCGGTGATCATCGATCCGGGACCGACGATCCCCGAGCACGAACTGGCGATCGTCGACGCCCTCGGCGACGATCGACCCGTCGCCGTGGTCGTCACCCACACCCACCCCGATCACGCTCCCCTGGCGAATCCCCTCGCCACCCGGCTCGGCGTGCCGGCCCTCGGTCACGCACCGGGCCCGGAGTTCCGACCGGATCTCCGGCTCGCCGACGGCGACGTCGTCCGCTTCGGCGGCAGGGAGCTCGTCGCCGTCCACACCCCGGGCCACACCGCCGACCACCTCTGCTTCCTCCTCGGGGATCGGCTCTTCACCGGCGACCACATCATGGAGGGATCGACGGTGGTCATCGACGATGCCGCCGCCTACCTCCGATCCCTCGAGCGGGTCCGCGACCTCGGCGTGGAGATCCTCGAACCCGGGCACGGTCGACGTATGGTCGACGCCGGCCGGGTCGTCGACGAATATCTCGCCCACCGCCGTCTGCGCGAACGTCAGCTCCTCGACGCCGTCGCCCGTGGCGCCCGGTCGATCGGCGAGCTCGTGGAGGAGGTCTACCCCGACGTGCCGCCGTCCCTCCGCCCCGCCGCCACTCATCAGGTCGGCGTCCAACTCCGCAAGCTCGCCGACGAGGGGCTCGTCGTCCTCGGCGACGAACCCCTGGGGCCCGATACGTCGGTACGACCCCGGTGATCCCCCGGCTCCTCGCCGTCGTCCTCGCCGTCCTCCTCGTCGGCGGTAGCGCGATCGGCTTCGCCGCCGACACCGACGTCTCCGCCGCGGACGTCGCGGCGGCCGATCGACAGCGCCGTGAGACGGCGCGACGCCTCGAGGCGGTCGCCGCCCGCTACGAGGCGGCCGTGGTGGCCGTCGAGCTCCTCGAGACCCGGCTCGCCGAGGCCACCGCGGCGGTCCTCGAGGCCGAACGGGAGATCGCCGAGCTGCGCCGCGAGGCGCGGCGCATCGCCGTCGACCTCTACGTCGAGGCGGGGTTCGGGCGGCTCGACGCGATCGTGGGGACGACGGCCTTCGTCGACGTCCCGGTCCGTTCCTCCTACCTGGGGCTCGTCGCCGCGCGCTCGACGCAGATCCTCGAACGTCTCGTGGCCCTCGAGGCGGGACGGGCCGAGCGACGGCGTCGCCTCGCCGCCGACCTCGACCGACGTCGGGCCCTCGTCGCCGAGCTCGAGACCCTCGAGGCCGAGCTCACCCGCCGGCTCGACGACGCCGAGACCGCGTATCGCGAGGTCGTCGCCGCGTGGGAGGCCGCCCAGGCCCGTGCCCGTGCCGAGGAGGCGGCCCGTCGGCGGGCCGAGGAAGCGGCTCGACGCCGGGCCGAGGAAGCGGCCCGTCGACGGGCCACCACGACCACCACCACGACCCCGAGCACCACCACCACGACCCCGAGCACCACCACGACGCCCCCCGACGCCGCGACCACCACCACCGTCCCCACCGGAGGGATCGAGCGCACCTGCCCGGTGGACGGCGCCACGACCTTCACCGACACCTGGGGCGCGCCCCGATCCGGAGGACGGAGGCACAAGGGCGTCGACATGATCGCCCCCCGGGGGACCCCCCTCGTCGCCGTCGAAGCGGGACGGGTCTCCCGGCTGTCGAACTCGACCCTCGGCGGGATCTCCGTCTATCTCACCGGCCGTTCGGGATCTCGCTACTACTACGCACACCTCGACGCCTGGGCCCCCGGCCTCGCCGCCGGCGACGAGGTCGCCCTCGGCGAGCCGCTCGGCATCGTCGGGAACACCGGGAACGCCTCCTACACCGTCCCCCACCTCCACTTCCAGTACGCGCCGCCCGGAGAGGCCTGGGTGAACCCCTATCCCCTCGTCGACGGCCTCTGCCGCTGACTCAGCCGCGGGCGGCGTCGAGGGCTTCGAGCTGCTCGCCGAGCACGGCGATCCGGGCCGAACACGAGTCCATGCCCATCGGCGGCAGCACGGCGAGGATGCGATCCCGCGCCGCGACGATCGCCCTCGCCGCGGGACCGTCCGGATCGGTCACGACGACGGGTCGTCCCTCGTCGCCGCCTTCGACGACGGCGGCGTCGATCGGCACCCGCGCCAACAGCGGCACCCCCAGGTCGTCGGCGAGCAGCTCACCGCCGCCCCGCCCGAAGAGGTCGTAGTGGGTGCCGTGCTCGCAGGTGAAGCCCGCCATGTTCTCGATCACCCCGAGGATCGGCATGTGGGAGCGGCGCGCCATGTCGGCCACCCGCGCCGCGACCCGCTGCGCGGCCCGCTGCGGGGTGGTCACCACGACGGTCTCCGCCTGGGGAAGGAGCCGGGCGAGGGCCATCTGGATGTCCCCGGTCCCGGGAGGCATGTCGATGAACAGGTAGTCGAGCTCCGGATCCCAGGCCACGTCCCGGAGGAACTGCTCGAGGGCCTTCGAGAGCATGAGCCCCCTCCACATGAGCGCCGTCGTCTCGTCCTCGACGATGAGGCCCGTGGAGACCACCTGGATCCCGTGGACCTCGGCGGGACGGATCCGACGGTCGTCGCCCGCCTCGAGCCGCACGTCGAGGGCGCCGAGGAGCCGCGGAATGGAGAACCCCCAGATGTCCGCGTCGAGGAGGCCGACCCGATGCCCCGCCCGGGCGGTGGCGATGGCGAGGTTCGCCGCGATCGAGGACTTCCCCACCCCGCCCTTGCCCGACGAGATCGCCAGGGCCCGGGTCGTGGGGGAGATCGCCGTCGGCTCGGCCTGCTCCCGAGCGCGTAGGCGGGCACGTTCCATGAGCTTCGAACGCTGCTCCTGATCCATCGTCGTGATCTCCACGGCCACCGTGTCCACTCCCGGGAGGGCGCCCACCCGTCGGAGGACGTCCTGTTCGATCTGGCTGCGCAGCGGACACGACGCCACGGTCAAGGCCACCGAGACGGTGACCTTCCCACCATCCACCTCGACGCGGGGGACCATCCCGAGGTCGACGATGTCCGATCCCAGCTCGGGATCGATCACCTGCCTCAGGGCCTCGAGCACCGTCTCGCGGGTCACGGCCACGGCCCGATGGTAGGACCCGAAGCGCATTCCCAACACCGCCACAGTGGATATACTCGTCCCAGCCCCACAGGGAGCGATCGAGATGACCACCGAGCAGACCGAGACGACCCGAGGCGCGACCCTCACCCCGGCCGCGGCCGCGAAGGTGAAGGAGCTCATCGAGGCCGAGGGCGACCCGAATCTCGTCCTCCGCCTCGGGGTGGTGCCCGGCGGCTGTTCCGGGTTCACCTACGAGATGTACTTCGACACCCAGGTGGACCCCACCGACGTCGTGGCCGAGACCGACGGCGTGAAGATCGTCGTCGACGCCCAGAGCGCCACCCTCCTCGCCGGCGCGGTCGTCGACTTCCGGGACCGGGGACTCCAGGGAGCCGGGTTCGCCATCGACAACCCGAATCAGCAACGCGGCTGCGGCTGCGGTCAGTCCTTCTGCTGACCGGCGACCCCCGGTCCTAGGCTGGGGTGGACTCGAGGAGGAGACCGTGCCGAAGATCGTCCACCGCGTCCCGAGCGCTCCCGAGCCCCTCGGCCCCTACGCCGTCGCCACCGAGGCACACGGTTTCGTGTTCCTCTCCGGCCAGGTCGCCGTCGATCCCGCCACCGGACGGCCCGTCGACGGCGACGTCGTCGAGCAGACCCATCGGGTCATGCAGAACCTCGGTGCGGTCCTCGCCGATCTCGACCTCGGCTTCGCCGACGTCGTGAAGACCACGATCTTCCTCGCCGACATCGCCGACTTCCCGGCGGTCAACGCGGTCTACGCCGGCTACGTCGGCGACGACCCCCCGGCTCGGTCGACGATCCAGGCCGGTGCCCTCCCCGGCGGCTTCCTCGTCGAGATCGAGGCGATCGCCGCCCGCCGAGCACGCTAGGTTTCGATCGCGACCGAGCCAGGAGGCAGCGATGCGACGCGAGGAGATCTTCCGGGCCCTCGACCTCGACGACGTCGAACCCGGCGCCTACGCCGGCCGGTGGCTCGACACCGGCGGGGAACGCCTCGAGGTCCACGACCCCGCCACCGAGACCCGCATCGGCGCGGTCACCGAGGCAACCGACGCCGACTACGAGGAGGTCGTCGCCGTCGCCGTCGACACCTTCCGTCAGTGGCGCATGGTCCCCGCCCCCGAACGGGGCCAGTACGTCCGCCGCTTCGGCGACGAGCTCCGCCGGCTCAAGGAACCCCTCGGAGCCCTCGTCTCCCTCGAGATGGGGAAGATCAAGGCCGAGGGTGAAGGCGAGGTCCAGGAGATGATCGACATCGCCGACTTCGCCGTCGGACTCTCTCGGCAGCTCTACGGACTCACGATGGCCTCGGAACGTCCCCGCCATCGCATGTACGAGCAGTGGCATCCCCTCGGACCGGTCGGCGTCATCACCTCCTTCAACTTCCCCGTCGCCGTCTGGTCGTGGAACGCGATGATCGCCGCCGTCTGCGGCGACACCCTCGTGTGGAAGCCCTCCTCGAAGACGCCCCTCACCGCCGTCGCGGTGACGAAGATCGCCCAGCGGGTCATGGAGGGATCCGGTTTCGAAGGAGTCTTCGGGCTCGTGGTCGGCAAGGGCGCCACGGTCGGGGACCGTCTCGTCAACGACCGGCGTCTCCCGCTCATCTCGGCGACGGGCTCGTGTGGGATGGGCGAACGGGTCGGCACCGCGGTGGCCAAACGGCTCGGTCGCTCCCTCCTCGAGCTCGGCGGGAACAACGCGATCATCGTCATGGACGACGCCGACCTCGATCTCGTCGTTCGGGCGGCCCTCTTCGCGGCGGTCGGCACCGCCGGGCAACGCTGCACCACCCTGCGACGGCTCTTCGTGCAACGAGGGGTCGCCGACGTCGTCGCGAAGCGGCTCGTCGACGCCTACGGCCAGGTGCGCATCGGACATCCCCTCGACCCCGACACGCTCATGGGCCCCCTCATCGACGCGGCGGCCGTCGAGACCTTCGCCGCCGCCGTGGCCATCGCCCAGGAGCAGGGCGGCGAGCTCCTCACCGGAGGGCGGGTCCTCGACGGGCCGGGGCACTTCGTCGAGCCGACGCTCATCCGCATGCCGCCCGACGCCCCGATCCTCGAGGTGGAGACCTTCGCCCCCATCCTCTACCTCGTCGAGTTCGACACCCTCGAGGAGGCCATCGCGATGAACAACGGCGTCAGCCAGGGCCTCTCGTCGGCGATCTTCACCGAGTCGCTGCGCTCGGCGGAGCGGTTCCTCTCCGCCGAGGGGTCGGATTGCGGGATCGCGAACGTGAACATCGGGACCTCCGGCGCCGAGATCGGCGGGGCCTTCGGCGGCGAGAAGGCCACCGGCGGAGGCAGGGAGGCCGGCTCCGACGCTTGGAAGGCCTACATGCGACGCCAGACGGTGACGATCAACTGGTCGGGAGCGCTCCCCCTCGCCCAGGGCATCGAGTTCGGCTGACCCTCAACCTCCGGCCCGAACTGCCGATACCCCTTCCCGAGGGGGACCGGAGGCCACGTGCCCGAGCTCATCATCAGCGCAGTCGTCGTCGCCGCCGCCGCCGTGGCCGTCCTCACGCGTCGACGGCGTGGGCGACCCGCCGCAGCCACCGACGACACCGCCGCCTATCTCGGCAAGGTGTCCCACGAGCTCCGCACACCCCTGACCTCGGTCGTCGGCATCCTCGAGGTCCTCTCCGATCCCGACGTCGCGCTCGATCCCGAAGAACGCCGGGAGCTCATCGGCCTCGCCCAGGCCGAGGCGCAACGGCTCAGCCACCTCGTCGAGAACGTCCACTCGGCCTCCCGACTCGCCCGGGACCTCCTCGACCCCGACGTCCGTCCGGTGCGGATCGTCGACCTCGTCGAGGCCTCGCTGCGACGCTTCCCCGACATCCATCGGCGCACCTACGTCGCCTGCGACCAGGACGTCGTCGTCCTCGCCGATCCGGGACTCGTCGTCCAGATCCTCACGAACCTCCTCCAGAACGTGGAGCGCTACGCCCCCACCGGGGAGGTGGAGATCCGCGTCGAGGACGCCGACGGACGGGTGGAGGTCCTCGTCGCCGACGACGGTCCCGGCGTTCCCCCCGACGACCGGGAACGCATCTTCCAGGGGGTCGACACCTCGAAGGGCCTCGGTCTCGGACTCCGGCTCTCCCGACGGCTCGCCCGAGCGATGGGCGGGGACCTCGCCCTCGTCGACCCGGTTCGTTCCGGCGCCACCTTCGCCCTCATCCTGCCGAGCACCGACGCGCCCCCCACCGCGGTCGAGGCCGCTCCCGCCGACGCCCCCCGCGTCGCCCTCTCCCCTCGGGGTCAGCTCCTCGTCGACATCGCGAAGGTGCTCGCCGAACGGTCCCTCGATCGCATGGTCGCCCGTCTCCAGGGGCTCTACTCGGAGCTCCTCGACGCCGACTCCGGCATCCTCTTCGTCCGGGACGGCGACGTCCTCACCCCCGCCGGTGCCTTCGGCGACGAACGGCCCGGGGACGTTCCCCTCGACGATCCCCTCGTCCTCGAGGCGGCCCGCACCCGCCGGGCGGTCGCCGTCGGGGACCTCGCCGGGGGTCGAGCGACGAACTGGCGTCAGCTCCTCGGGGCGAAGTGCGCGATGGTGATCCCCGTCGTCGACGACGACCGTCTCGCCGGCGTCCTCGCCGTCGGCTGGTCGGACCAGCGGAAGATCCCCGGCGATCGCGCCCGTCGCCTCGGTGAGGCCCTCGCCCAGCTCGCCGCCTTCGCCATCCATCGCCACGAACTCCTCGCCGGTGCCGCCTACGAGCGACGGCTGCGGGTCTCGGTCATGGAGTCGCTGCCCATCGCCATCTCGGTGTTCGCCGGCGACCCGCCCCGCGTCGTCGACTGGAACGCCCGGGAGCGGGAGATGCTCGGCATCGCCAGCGACATCGAACGGCCCCACGACCTCGTCGAGAGCCAGCGGCGCTTCGACGTCCGCTTCGCCGACGGCACGCCCCTCACCGCGGAGAACGCCCCGGTCGTCGAGGCGATCCGTACCGGCAAGGCGATGGG
>DRQR01000232.1 GCA_011371355.1 Actinomycetota bacterium | reverse complement strand
TTCGAGGGGAACGGGGCCTTCGTCGGGTTCGTCGTCGCCACCGTGGTCCTCCACTTCTTCTTCGCCGTCGGCCGGGGCTATCTGGCCGGGTATCGGCGGTTCCGGGAGTATGGGATCGCCTCGGGCGGGGCGTCGCTCCTGCGGCTCGCCTTGGCGGTGGGCATCGTCGCCGTGGTCGCCCGGCCCACCGCGAGCGAGTTCGCCTGGGCCCACGTCCTGGGGCCGCTCGTGATCTTCGCCCTTCGGCCCTTCCGGCGGCCCGACCGCCCCGCGACGGGGAGCCGGGGTCGCCTCGCCGCCGAGGAGATCGCCGCGGTCGACGAGCGGGGGCTCCTCACGGGCCTCGTCCTGTCGTCGGCGGCGTCGCAGGCGCTCTTGCTGGCCGGTCCCCTCGTCGCCGGCGGGCTGGGGGCGACGGCGGCGGAGTTCTCGATCCTCTACGCCACGCTCCTGCTGGCCAGGGCGCCCCTCACCTTCGGCTACAACCTCCTCGCCCGGGTGCTGCCGCCCTTCACCGAGATGGCGGCCCGGGGGGAGCGGAACGAGCTGCGGGCCTGGGCCCGGGGGCTGGGGATCGCCGGGACGCTGCTCGGGGTCGTCGCCGCGGGACTCGGCTGGCTGGCGGGTCCGGGGATCGTCGCCGTGGCGTTCCGTCCCGAGTTCCGACCCGAGCCCCTCGTCGCCGCCCTGTCGGCCGCCGGGGTGGTGTTCGCCGGGGCGGGGCTCTTCGTCGGGCAGGTCCTCGTCGCCCGGGGTCGGGCGAACCGCCTCGCCGCGTCGTGGCTCGTCGCCGTGGTCGCCGCGGGGGCGACGCTCTTCCTGCCGGTGGGAGGTCCGGTGCTGCGGGTCGTCGTGGCCTTCGTCGTCGGGGAGGCGGTGGCCCTCGCCGCCCTCGTCGGCATGTCGCTGCTGCGGGACCCCCAGGAGGGGGCGATCTCCCACGGGTACCTCGTCGCCAAGCGGTCGATGGACATCGGCCTGTCGGTGGTCGCCCTCGTCCTGTCGGCGCCGATCCTCGCCGTCGCCGCCCTCGCCGTCCGGCTCGACTCGCCGGGGCCCGCGTTCTTCCGCCAGGCCCGCACCGGCAAGGACGGGAAGGAGTTCTGGATGGTGAAGCTCCGCACCATGGTCGTCGACCACGACGAGGAGGTGTTCCGGGCCCACCTCGAGCGCCTCCGGGAGGCCGACGGCGACGAGGTGTACACGATCCGGATCGACGACGACCCGCGCATCACCCGGGTCGGCCGGCGACTGCGGCGGTGGTCCCTCGACGAGCTCCCGAACTTCTGGAACGTGCTGCGGGGCCACATGTCCCTCGTGGGGCCGCGGCCGCTCGTGCCCGAGGAGGCGGCCCTCGTCGGGCTCGACCATCCCCGCTTCACGGTGCGGCCCGGCGTCACCGGCCTCGCGCAGGTCATGGGTCGGGACTCCATCTCCCTCGACGAGCGGACCCGCCTCGACGAACGCTACGTCGCCGAACGGTCCCTCCGGCTGGACCTCGTGATCCTCTTCCGCACCGTCGTCGCGGTCTTCCGGGAGCCGGGGAAGGAGACCTGAGCGGCGACTCGCCCTATTCACGGGGCCGCCTAGGATGGGCCCGGTGGGGCAACATCCAGGGGGAAGACGATGACTGCCGATGAGCTGAGGGCTGCGCTCTCGGTCGTGCCCGGCGTCGGATCGGTGGAGGTGACCGACACCGGAGACGCCACGCCGAACGTTCGGGTCTGGCTCGACGGGACTCGGCCCGCCGAGGACGTCCAGCGGGACGTCGACCACGTGATCGGACTCAAGGGCTATCGACGCCGTCCCGTGCCGCGGTCGGAGTCGGCCGGGGGGTCGGTCGCCACCGCGGAGCGGACGACGGTGACCGTCGCCGAGTCGGCGGGACCCAACGGCCGCCGGGGCCTGGGGCGGGGTCTCGACACCCTGCTGCCCGTCGCCGTGGAGTCTTCCGGGCCCGCCGAGGCACGGCCGGGGAGGGGACGAGCCGAGGTCCGGTTCGCCCGGCTCGCCATCGAGGAGGGACCTCGGGGGGTGACGGTCCGGGCGATCTCGGCCGCCGGGGTGGAGGAGGCGGTCTTCGTCCAGGGCGAGGGGGAGCGGGCGCTCCTCGAGGCCGTGGCGATGGCCGTCGGCGGGCTCCGTGGTCGGGCGCCGCGCCTCGTGGGGATCTCCGACGACGACGTCGCCGGGGTCCACGTCGTCACCGCGGTGGTCGAACTGCCGGAGGGCACGAAGGCCGCGGGCGCGTCGATCCTCGTCGGCAGTCGGCCCTTCACGGTGGGACGGGCCGTCGATCAGGCGCTCTCGGGGTTGGAAGCACCCCTTCAGCTCCCTTGAGGTAGCGCCGAGACCTGTAATGGATCGTCGCCGGACGCGTCGTCGTTTCGACGCCGAGCAAAGGAGACGTACCATGCGGAAGGTCTGGATCGCAGGGTTCATGGTCGTCGTCGCCGCCTGTGGCGGGGGGACGGCCCCGATGACGACGCTGCCGGTCGCGGCGCCGACGACGACGTCCACGACGACGTCGACGACCCAGCCGACCACGACGACGACGGTCGCAGCGCCGACGACGACGTCCACGACGACGTCGACGACGACCTCGACCACCACGTCGACCACCACGTCCACGACGACCTCGACGACCACGACCACGACGACGATGCCGACCCCGTCGGCGTGTCCGTCGGCGCCGTCGGTCCCGCCGCGGGCCACGGTGACCGC
>DRQR01000231.1 GCA_011371355.1 Actinomycetota bacterium | reverse complement strand
GTGAGCTCTACGCGGCGTGGCCGAATCCCTACGTCGCCCTCGTGTCGGCCGTCGACGAGCCGATCCGCTCCCGCGGCGCCGGGCTGCCCACTCCCTTCCAGGCGATCGACGAGCTCCTCATCCGCCGCCAGGGCGGGCGCCAGGGTGTGAACTTCCGGGACGCGCTCTTCTTCGCCTTCGGCGTCGAGGGACCCGACGAGGAGCTCGTCGTGAACCGGGGCTTCCTCTGGCACCGGTCGCTCCTCCTCTACGGCATCGTCACCGTCGTCGCCCTCGTCGCCGCGACCCGTCACGTCACCGTACCCCGCCGGGGTCGCCGCGTGAAGGAGCCCGCCGATGCCACCTGAGCACGTCCGAGCCCTCGTCGCGGCCACCCGGCGGCGCCTCGTCGTCGCCCTCGGGCTTCGCCGCGTCGTGACCGCGGTCGGCGTGACCGCAGCGAGCGCGACCTCGCTGGCCGGGATCGCCCGAGGCCTCGTCCTCCCCTGGGCGGAGCCCGTCGCCGTCGGCGCCGTGATCGCCGCGGCCCTCGGCGCGGCCCTGTGGTCGGCGGTGGCCCGTCCCAGCCCCTTGGCCGCAGCCCTCGTCGCCGACCGGGCCCTCGGGGGGTTCGACCGGCTGTCGACCGCCCTCGACCTCGCCGCCCGACCTCACCGCACCGATCGGGAGGAGGCCCAGCTCCACGCCGCCGAGGCCTGGGCGGCCCAGCGGAGCCCTCGGGGCGTCGTCCGCCTGCTTCCGTCGCGACCGCTCGTCGGCCTCGCCCTCGTCGCCCTCGCCGGCCTCGCCCTCGTCGTGCTCGTTCCCTCCCGTGCCGACACCCTCCGAGCCGAACGAGCGCAGATCCGCGACCGCATCGAGACCGCCGCCGAGGAGGTGGAGGAGGAGGCCGGCGGGATCCCCGAACCCGTCGCCGCGGAGCTCGCCGAGATCCTCGAACGTCTCCGGAACGCCGAGGACCTCGAGCGAGCCGCCGCGGAGCTCGACACCGCCGCCGCGGAGCTCGAGGCCCGCGCCGACCCGGCGGCGCTCTCGTACCGCACCGGCCTCGCCGCGCTCGAGCGCAGCGCGACGGCGCACCCGCTCGGCCCCGAGGCCGGACTCGCGGCGCAGCTCGCCGGGCTCGCCGAACGGGCCGCGAGCCTCCCTCCCGACGAACGAGCCGCGGCCGCCGCCGGGCTCCGGGCCCTCGCCGACCAGATCGCCGCGACCGACCGGGACCTCGCCCAGCGCCTCACGGATGCCGCGGCGGCCCTCGAGGCGGGCGGCGCCACGCCACAGCTCCGCCACGCGCTCGACCGGCTCGAGCAGCTCGCCGGGGTGGTCGCGGATGCCGACGCCCGAACGCGGCTCGCCGGCGCCCTCCGGAACGCCGCGGCCGGGCTGCGGAGCAGCCAGGGACGAGGTGAGGGCGAAGGGCAGGGCCAAGGCCAAGGGCAGGGCCAAGGCCAAGGGCAGGGCCAAGGCCAAGCGCAGGGCCGAGGATCGAATCCCCAGGGGAACGTCGGTGGCGGTGGCGCCCGAGGACCCGCCGCGGGTCCCGGCGTCGGCAACGGCGGACTGGGAACCGCCCGGGCGGAGGACGACCCGGCGACCACCCCGAAACGGGCGGAGATCTACGACCCGATCCTGGCCGGCGGCGGTCCCGAGGAGCGGGTCGAGATCGACGGCGCCGACCCCGGAGAGGTCCTGGGGAAGATCCGAGGACTCGGCCTCGAGAACGTGCCCACCACGCCCTACTACGACCACTTCGAGGACTACCTGGCCGCCGCCACCCGAGCCCTCGACGACCCGAACCTCCCCTCCGACGTCCGGAACGTGATCGCCGACTACTTCACGAGGTTGGAGCCATGACCCCAGAGGAATTCGCCGACCGCTACACCCGCATCCTCGACGAGATCGCCAAGGTCATCGTCGGCCAACGCGAACTGGTGGCCACGACCCTCCGGGGCGTCTTCTGCGAGGGCCACGTGCTCCTCGAGGGGGTCCCGGGCTTGGGCAAGACGACCCTGCTCGAGACCCTCGGCAGGGTCCTCTCGGTGGAGTTCGGCCGGATCCAGTTCACCCCCGACCTCATGCCGGCGGACATCCTGGGGACGAACATGCTCGTCGACGGCCGGTTCGAGTTCCACCGCGGACCGGTCTTCGCCAACCTCGTCCTCGCCGACGAGATCAACCGGGCCACCCCGAAGACCCAGTCGGCCCTCCTCGAGGCGATGCAGGAACGCAAGGTGACCCTCGGCGGCGCGACCCATCCCCTCCCCCGCCCCTTCTTCGTCATGGCCACCCAGAACCCCATCGAGATGGAGGGCACCTATCCCCTCCCCGAAGCTCAGCTCGACCGGTTCCTCTTCAAGGCCCTCGTGCCGAGCCCGTCGGTCGCCGAGCTCGTCGAGATCCTCGACAAGACCACCGGCACCACCGAGACCGTCGTCGAACCCGTCGTCGACGGGCCCACGCTCCAGGCCATGGCGAGCGAGGCCCGGGCGGTCCCCATCGCCACCCACCTCCTCGCCTACGCCTCGCGCCTCGTCGCCGCGACCCACCCGGACGACCCGGGCGCACCCCCGGAGGTCCGCAAGTACGTCCGATACGGTTCGAGCCCCCGCGGCGCCCAGGCGATCGTGCTCGGCGCCAAGGTCGAGGCCCTCCTCGCCGGTCGTCCCAACGTCGCCACCGAGGACGTCCGCGCGGTCGCACACGCCAGCCTCCGTCACCGCCTCGTCCTCGGTTACGAGGCCCTCGCCGACGGGGTGGCCCCCGACGAGCTCGTCGACGCCGTCCTCGCCGCCCATCCCGCCCCGACCGCCGACTGATGCTCCTCGACGCCGAGACTCGGCAACGCCTCGCACGCCTCACCCTCCGCGCCCGACATCGGGTCCGGGCCGCCCGCAAGGGACGACACCGCTCGTACCACCTCGGCGAGGGACTCGACTTCGCCGATTACCGCGAGTACGCCTTCGGGGACGACTACCGGCGCATCGACCATCACCTGCGGGCCCGCCTCGGCGTCACCCTCGTCCGCCTCTACGAGACCGAGGAGGAGCTCCCCGTCCGGCTCGTGATCGACCGGAGCGCCTCGATGGGCTTCTACGGAAAGCTCACCACCGCGAGGCTCGCCGCGGCGGTCGTCGCCTACCTGGGACTCGCCGGAGGCGACCGGGTGCTCACCTACGCGGTCCCGGGGCTCCGGGGAGCCTACGACGTGGGTCCCACGGGTCGACACGTCTCCGCCTGGCCGCAGATCGAGGACTGGCTCGAAGACCTCGACGCCGCCGGCTCGGGGTCCCTCGACGCCGCCCTGCCGAGCATCGTCGGCCACCGGGCCGGCGCCGGGATCGTCGTCCTCGTCGGCGACCTGCTCGAGGAGCGGTGGCCCCAGACGATCAGCGGCGCCGGCATCGCCGGCGGCGGTCTCGTGCTCCACGTCCTCGCTCCCGAGGAGCTCGACCCGCCCTTGGTGGGGGACGTTCGCCTCGTCGACGTCGAGACCGGTCGAAGCGTCGAGGCCGCAGCCACCCCCACCGAGCTCGCGGCGTACCGAGACCGAGTCGAAGCCTTCGTCGAGGAGGTCGCCGCGCACGCCCGACGTGCCGGCCTCGTCCACCGCCTCGTCACCTCCCCCGACGGCGTGGTCGACGACGTGGTCCGATCCCTCGTCGAGCGCGGGGCGGCCCGATGAGCCTCCTCGCCCCCGCCGCCCTCGCCCTCTCGATCCTCGCCCTCCCGCTCGTGGCCCTCTACATGCTCCGCCCTCGCAGGCGGCGCCTCGTCGTTCCCTCGACGATGCTCTGGCGCACCGGCGACACCACGGCGTCGTCGGCGGTGCCGTGGCAGCCTCCACGATGGTCGCTCCTCCTCGCCCTCCAGCTCGGGATCCTCGCCCTCCTCGTCTTCGCGCTGACCCGCCCCTTCTCCGCCGAGGCATCGCTCCTCGGCCCCCATACCGTGATCGTCGTCGACACCTCGGGCTCGATGGCCGCGGCAGGACGCCTCGACGCCGCCAAGGGGCAGGCCCTCGAGCTGGTCGCCGAGGCCTCCGACCAGCACCTCGTCTCCATCGTCGACGCCGGCCCCGTCCCGCGGGTGATCCTCGCCTTCTCCGCCGATCCCCACGCCGCCGCCGAAGCGATCGGTGAGCTGCGTGCCGGCGGGGGCGTCGACGCACTGCCCGAGGCCCTCCGGCTCGCCCGCGGCCTGGAGACGCCCGACCGGCCGACCACCCTGCTCGTCCTCAGCGACGGTGGCGATCCCGAGCATCGACCCGTCGACGAGCCGATCCCCAACGCCGTCTTCCTCCCCTTCCACGAGCGAGGACCCGACGTCGCGGTGACCAGCCTCGTCACCGACTCCTCCGGGCGGCGGGTGCTCGTCGAACTCGCCAACTTCACCGACGCCGAACGGCGATCGAACGTCGAGATCCTCGTCGACGGCGGCCTCGTGGCCCGTCGCCCGGCGATCATCGAGCCTCGAGCACACGCCCGGCTCTCGTTCGACCTGGACGCGCCGCCCGGGTCGATCGTCACCGCGCGCCTCGCCGGGGACTCGGGCGGTTGGGTCGACTCGAACGCCCTCGACGACACCGCCTCGCTCGTGATGCCCGGCGACGACCGCCATCTGGTCGCCGTCGAGGGACGGGGATCGGTGTTCCTCGACGCGCTCGTCGCCTCGGTCCCCTGGCTCGAGCCGGTGTCCGTCGGGGAGGCGGACCTGACGATCGTCGACGGCGCCGACCGGCTACCCGACACCCCGATGTGGCTCATCGCCCCCACGGCGCTGCCCGACACCATCGAGCTCCGCGGCGTCGCCCGGAACCTCGCGGTCACCTACCAGCGCCCCGCGGAACCGATCCTCGACGACGTCGATCTCTCGGGGGTGGTCGTCGGCGAAGCGCAATGGGTCGAAGCGCCCGAGTGGCTGACGCTCGTGGCCTCCGGTGACGTCCCCCTCGTCCTCCTCGGCGAAGTGGACGGGCACCGGGCGGTCTACTTCACCTTCGACCTCACCCGGTCGAACCTCCCCGTCGAGGTGGCCTTCCCGGTGCTCGGAGCCCGCCTCGTCGAGTGGCTCGTCGGCGGTGCCGGCCTCGACCCCGTCCCCGAGGAGGCCGGGGCTCCCCTCGTCTTCGTCCCGCCGGCGGGGGCGACCCCCATCGTCACCACCCCGTCGGGCGACCGGGTCGAGCTGCGCCCGGGAACGACGACCTACGCCGACACCGCGCTCCCGGGCGTCTACCGGGTCGAGTTCCGCCTCGACGACGGCACGCTCGTCGCCGGACCCACCACGGTGCGCACCTTCGCCCGGCACGAAGCCGGTACCCCCGTCCACGAGCTCGCCACGACCCCGCCCCGCCGCACGGCAGGGGCCGGCCTGTCGTTCCGGGAGTGGGCTCCCTGGATCCTCTCGGCGGCCATCGCCCTCGTCGTGATCGAATGGTGGGCGAGCCATCGGCGTCCCAAGGCGGTGTCGTCGTGACCCTCCTCCGTCCCGCCGCCCTGCTCGGACTCCCTCTCCTCCTCGGGCTCCTCTGGCTCATCGCCCACCGAGGCCGGCCGACCGTGGCGCCGCGGCGCCGTCGGATCTCCTTCGCCCTGCGGTCTCTCGTCGTCGGCCTCCTCGTGCTCGCCGTCGCCGACCCGGTGCTTCCCGGCCGTAGCACCGACCGAAGCGTCCTCTTCCTCGTCGACCGGTCGGCGTCGGTCTCGCCGGCCGCCCGGGCCGCCCAGGAGGACTACCTCGCCGCGGCCCTCGCCGAAGCCGGGCCGAAGCCTCGCAGCGGCGTCGTGGTCTTCGGTCGGGATGTCGCCGTCGACCTGCCCCTCGCCCAGGACCGTCGTCCCCGGCCGATTCGGGCGGCGATCGACGACTCCGCCACCGACCTCGCCTCGGCGCTCCGAGCGACCGCCGCACTCCTGCCGAGCGCCGGTTCGCGCCGGATCGTCCTGCTCACCGACGGGCTCGTCACCGGAGGCGGCACCAGGGCCGCGATCGAGGACCTCGCCGCCCTGGGGATCGCCGTCGACGTCGTCACGCTCCCGACGGCTCGCGGCCGAGACGCCGCGGTCCTCGGCGTCGAGGCTCCGGCGACCGCCCGGGTCGACGAGCTCCTGTCGACGACCGTACGGGTGGCGGCGAACGAGGAGATGCCCGCGGAGCTCGTGGTGCGGATCGGCGAGGAGATCCAACGTAGCGACGTGGTGCTCGAGGCGGGAACCTCCGAGTTCACCTTCACCGCGACCGTACCCGACCTCGACGTCGTCGACATCGACGTCGAGGTCCATGCCGAGGGCGACGTCGAGGAGCGAAACGACGTCGGCCGGGCGATCGTCGGAGTCGTCGGCACGGCCCGGGTCGCCGTGGTCGAAGGCAAGCGGGGGGAGGGCACCGAGCTCGCCGCGGCCCTCGAGGCCGCCGGCTTCGCCGTCACCCGCTCGGGCCGGATCCCGACCGCCGAGCGCCTGTCGGGGCTCGATGCGCTGGTGCTCGTGGACGTTCCCGCCCCACCCGCCGAGGAGGTCGACCGGATCGCCGACTTCGTCGAGGTCCTCGGACGGGGACTCGTCGTCGTCGGCGGCGACCAGGCCTTCGGGATGGGCGACTACTCGGGATCGGCCCTCGAAGAGCTCCTCCCGGTCCGCAGCGATCCCGACGACCTCGTCCGGCGCCAACCGGTGGCCGAGGTCCTGCTCATCGACACCTCCGGTTCGATGGCCAACTGCCACTGCCGCGACGGCGAGTTCAGCGAAGGTGGCGTGAACAAGACCGACCTCTCCCGGGCCGGCGCGGCGAAGGCGATCGAGGCGCTCGCCGACACCGACCGGGTCGGCGTCCTCGCCTTCGATTCGGGGACCGACTGGATCATCCCCCTCGGCCCGAAGCCCGACCCCGAGGTGGCCGGGAAGGCCCTCGAGTCGCTCCAACCCCTCGGGGAGACCACCGCCATCGCCCGTGGGCTCGCCGCCGCGCTCGAGGAGCTGCGCGACGCCCCCGAGCAGATCCGCCACGTCGTGCTGTTCACCGACGGCTGGGATCCCAACGAAGGAGGACTCCTCGATGCGGTGCGCGAGCTCGCCGACCAGGGGATCACCCTCTCGGTGCTCGGCACCGGCGAGGGGCCGGGGGTGACGCTCCGTCGAATGGCCGAGATCGGCGGCGGGCGCTACTACCACGGCGCCGACCTCGAGGAGATCCCGGAGATCTTCGTCGAGGAGACGATGACCGTGGCCCGCAACGTCGTCCAGGAGGGGAGATTCCGACCCCTCCTCAACGGCGCTTCCCCCCTCACCGAAGACCTGACCGCCACGCCACCGCTGCGCGGCTACGTGCTGACGACCCCGAAGGTGGCGGCCGCCGTCCCGCTGCTCGTCTCCGCCGAGGAGGACCCGCTGCTGGCGACCTGGCGCCGGGGCCTCGGGAAGGTCACCGCGTGGACTTCCGACGCCACGGCCCGGTGGAGCGTCGACTGGGTGGCCTGGGACGGGTTCGCCCCCTTCTGGGTCCGGGTCGTCGACGACGTGATCCCCGAGCAGCGTGACCGTGCTCCCGAGGTTCGGATCGAGGGTGGGAGCATGCGCATCCGCTTCGACGTCGACGACCCGCCCGACGATGCGACGGCGATCGCCTCGGTCCGCGGACCCGACGGCACGACGAAACGCTTCCCGCTGTTCCGGAGCGGTCTCGGCGTCTTCGAGGCGGAAACGCCGGTGGCCACCGAGGGGGTGTATTGGGTGTCGGTCGCCGTGGAGGGCCGCGACGGCGTCGTGGCGGCGGGGGCCACCGGCGCCGTGCTCGGCTACCCCATCGAGTTCAGTCCCCGAACCCCGGACCCGACGCTGCTGGCGACGATCACCGAGACGACGGGAGGACGACTCGACCCCGAGCCGAGTCGGGTCTTCGACCCGGCGCCGGTCTCGACCCGAACCCAGGGCCGGATCTGGCCGTGGCTCGCGACGGCGGCGCTCCTCGCCTTCCTCGCCGACGTCGCCGTGCGCCGCATCGACCTCGGTGTTCCCGAGCCGACGGCGCGCCCACCCGCCGGTCCTCCACCCCCCGAGCCCTCGTCCGCCGAGGCGGACGTCGCGGCGGCCGCGGCGCCGAGTCCGGCGCGACCCGAGACCCTGAACCGGCTCTTGGAACGGAAGCGAAAGCGCCGTCGTTGAGCCGACCGGGTAGGGTGGTCGCCCCGCCGAACGCCGATGACCACGCTCCTCCGACTCCGCTTCCCCGGCACCGACGAGCCGATCCCCCTCGCCGTCTCCGAGGGACGCTTCGTCGACCCGGACGCGTCTCCCATCGACGAGGAACTCGACACCGGCGGCTGGTGGGCGATCCCAGGCCTCGTAGACGCCCACGCCCATCTCTCCCTCTCCTCCCTCGCCGAGGTCGCCGACGCCGACGAGGCGAGGGTCCTCGACAACCTCGAACGTCACGCCTGGATGCAGCTCGAAGGCGGCGTCCTCCTCGTCCTCGACAAGGGCGGCCCCTTCGACGTCTCCCTGCGCATCCTCGACGCCGACCCGACCCGACGTCCGGCCCTCGAGATGGCCGGCCGGATCATCGCGAACTCCGGCGGGTACTACGCGGCCTTCGGCGTCGAGGTCGACGAGGAGGGCCTCGCCGACGCCGTCGCCGCGGCCGCCCGCCCACCGGCCCGCTGGGTGAAGATCATCGGCGACTGGCCCCGGAAGGGGGTCGGGCCGGTGACGAACTTCGGGGAGGCGGCGCTGCGGACCGCGGTGGAGGTGGCCCATGCAGCGGGCGCCCGGGTGGCGGTGCACACCATGGCTCCCGAGGTGCCGCCGATGGCGGTCGCCGCCGGGGTGGACTCCATCGAGCACGGGACGTTCCTCGACGAGACGTCGCTCGAGGCGCTCGCCGCTCGGGGCGGGGCGTGGGTCCCCACGGTGACGAACACCCGAGCGATCGTCGAGTTCCTCGGTCCCGACCGGAGCGGTGGGCGTCTCTTGGCCCGGGGCCTCGAGAACCTCCGGGCCCTCCTTCCCGTCGCCGAGGCCCTCGGAGTCACCGTGCTCGCCGGCACCGACCTCGCCGTCCCCCACGGACGCGTCGGTGTGGAGGCCCTCGCCCTCCGAGACTTCGGGCTTTCGACGGCGGCGGCCCTCGAAGCGGTGACGACGGCCGGGCATCGGTACGTCGGCGTCGACGATCCCCTCGCCCCCGGCCGGTCGGCCGACGTGGTCTTCGTCGCCGCCGATCCCCTCGAACGCCTCGAGACGATCCTGGAACCGACGATGGTGCTGCGGGCGGGACGCCGGATCCGGTGACCGGGAACATCTCTGGCCTTCCAGGTGTTGGTAACGATGCGAGGATTCGGGGAACCCGGACGGGCCGCCGAACGTTGAAAGAGGGTGAGTCGAAGGGGACTCGTCACCGTGCATCCGGGCCGGTGGCCGTCACGGGCCTAGAATGTGAAAACTTTCACGAGAGAGACCGAGATTTCGTTGGAGGAGTCATGAAGACCAGCACCGCGCCCATCGAGGTGGGCGACAGTCTCAGCCGATACCTGGCCGAGATCGCCGACCACGCGCTCCTCACCGCCGACGAGGAGGTGGAGCTCGCCCAGGCGATCGAGGCCGGGCGAGAGGCCGAGGAGGAGCTCGCGAAGGTGTCCGTACGGGGCGCCCGCCGAGCCCAGCTCGAACGCGCCGTCCGGAAGGGCAAGGAGGCCCGGGACCGGTTCATCCGCGCCAACCTGCGCCTCGTCGTCTCCCAGGCGAAGCGCTACCGCAGCCAGTACGGCATCGAGTTCATCGACCTCATCCAGGAGGGGAACCTCGGGCTCATCCGGGCCGTCGAGAAGTTCGACTGGCGGAAGGGCTTCAAGTTCTCCACCTACGCCACCTGGTGGATCCGTCAGGCCATGCAGCGCGCCGTGGCCGAGAAGTCGCGCACCGTGCGGCTCCCCAACTCGCTCCACGACACGCTCCTCACCCTGAACGGGACCCGGAACCGGCTCCTCTCCGAGCTCGGCCGCCAGCCGACCCCCGAGGAGCTCTCCGAGGAGTCCGGCCTCACCCTCGAGCAGGTGCTCGAGGCCGAGCTCGTCGCCGACTCGGTCTCCCTCGAATCGCCGGTGGGCGAGGACGGTGCCACCCTGGGGGACTTCGTCGCCCAGGACGACGAGGACGATCCCGTCTCCGAGGCGGAGCGGAACGCGGTCATCGAGATGCTCCGGAAGGCGATCGACCGTCTCCCCGAGCGTGAGGCCTACATCCTCGCCATGCGGGTCGGTTTCGAGGACGGCATCCCGAAGACCCACGAGGAGATCGGCAAGCACCTCGACCTCGGCCCCACCCGGGTGCGCAGTCTGGAGAAGCGGGCCCTCGCCCGTCTCCGCCATCCCTCCTTCGGTCTCCAGGAAGAGGCGATGATCCTCGACTGAGGATCGCAGGCTCCCCGAGGGGGCGGCGCCCAGGCGTCGCCCCCTCGACGCGCCCGGCGGCGAAGGCCGCCGCACGCGCGAGACTATGGGGTGACGTCCACCGAGGAGCAGCCCCCATGGGAGCCACGAACCCAGCCAGCGTCGACGGTCGACGGGTCGTCGTCGTCGACGGCCTCCGCACCCCCTTCACGAAGGCCGGCACCGACCTCCGCGACGTCACGGCGCTCGAACTCGCCGCCGGTGTGGTCACCGAGCTCCTCCAGCGCTCGGGACTCGAACCCGCCCGGGTGGACCGGGTCGTCTACGGCACGGTCATCCACGACGTCAAGGCCCCGAACATCGCCCGCGAGCTCGTCCTCACCTGCGACCTGCCCGAGTCGGTCGACGCGTACTCGGTCACCCGGGCCTGTGCGACGTCGACCCAGGCCTTCGTCTCGGGAGCTCAGGCGATCCTCCTCGGCGACGCCGAGATCGTGATCACCGGAGGCGCCGAGTCGATGTCGAAGATCCCCGTCCTCTACTCGGAGCGGTTCGTCGAGGCCCTCATGGAGGCGAACTCGGCGAAGGACCTCCCCTCGAAGGTCAAGGCCTTCTCGGCGCTGCGCCCGAAGGACCTCGCTCCCCAGCCCCCGGCCATCGCCGAGCGGTCGACGGGCGAGACGATGGGCGAGTCGGCCGAGAAGATGGCCCGCATGAACGGCATCTCCAGGGAGGAGCAGGACGAGTTCGCCCTTCGCTCCCACCAGAAGGCCGTCGAGGCGTGGGAGAAGGGCATCTACGACGACGAGGTCATGCACTTCCACGTACCGCCGGCCTTCGAGATCACCGCCGCGCGCGACAACATCCCCCGACCCGACACGAGCCTCGAGAAGCTCGCCGCCCTCCGGCCGGTCTTCGACCGCAGGTACGGGACGATCACCGCGGGGAACTCGAGCCCCCTCACCGACGGCGCCTCGGCGCTGCTCGTCATGGAGGAGAAGACCGCCGAGCGGCTCGGCTACGAGCCCCTCGCCTACCTCCGATCGTGGGGCTTCGCCGCCCTCGATCCGAACTGGCAGCTCCTCATGGGGCCCTTCTTCGCCACCCCGATCGCCCTCGACCGCGCCGGGTTGACCCTCGACGACCTCGACCTCGTCGACATCCACGAGGCCTTCGCCGCCCAGGTGCTGTCGAACCTCCGGGCCTTCGCCTCGGCCGAGTGGGCGCAACGCCACCTGGGCCGGGACGAGCCCCTCGGGGAGATCCCCGACGAGAAGCTGAACATCTACGGCGGCTCGATCAGCCTCGGCCATCCCTTCGCGGCGACCGGCGCCCGGCAGATCCTCACGATGGCCCGGGAGCTCGCCCGACGCGACCGCGGCAAGGCCTTGATCACCCAATGCGCGGCCGGCGGCCTCGGCGCCGCCGTCGTGCTCGAACGATGAGGAGCACCATGGATCTCACCCACCTCCGACTCGACATCGACGACGACGGCGTCGCCACCGTCCTCATGGACCGCGCCGGCGAGCGGATGAACACCCTCGGTCCCGAGGTCCTCGCCGACGTCGAGGCGGTCGCCGACCACCTCGCGGCGAACGACGACGTCGTCGCCGTGGTGTGGGGCTCGGCGAAGCCCGACAACTTCCTCGCCGGTGCCGACATCCGCTTCTTCGAGACCCTCGACGACCCCGCCACGGCCGAGGCGGCGATCCTCGAGGTGCACCGGATCTTCGCGAAGCTCGAAGACCTCCATCGCGTCCACGGCAAACCGGTGGTCGCCGCGATCCACGGCGCCTGTCTCGGCGGAGGCAACGAGCTCGCCCTCTGCGCCTCGATGCGGCTCGCCGACGACGACTCGGCCACGACCCTCGGCCAACCCGAGGTCAAGCTCGGCGTGATCCCCGCCGGCGGAGGCACCCAGCGCCTCCCCGAGCTCGTCGGGATCCAGGTCGCCCTCGACCTCATCCTCACCGGGCGGTCGCTGCGACCCCACCGGGCCCGCAAGATCGGCCTCGTCGACGAGGTCGTCCCCAAGGAGCTCCTCCTCGAGGTCGCCCGGAGCCGAGCCCTGGAGGCCCGCGCCGCGAAGAGCGACGGGGGCGGCATCAAGGACTTCCTCTCCCCCGAGCACCTCCAGCAGCTCGCCCTCGAGCAGAACCCGATGGGACGGCGGCTCCTCTTCAAGAAGGCCGAGGAGCGGATCCTCGCCGAGACGAAGGGCAACTACCCGGCGCCGCTCAAGGCCCTCGCCGCGGTGAAGATCGGCGTGGAGCAAGGTCACGAGGCGGGCTATGCGGCCGAGGCCCGGTTCTTCGGCCAGCTCGTCGTCGGCTCCGAGTCGAAGGCGCTCCGCTCGATCTTCTTCGCCACCCAGGAGCTGAAGAAGGACTCCGGCGTGGACGCCTCGGTGGAACCCCGGCCGGTGCGGAAGGTGGGGATCCTCGGCGGCGGGCTCATGGGATCCGGCATCGCCACCGAGTCGGTGCGGCGAGCCGGATCGACGGTGCGGATCAAGGAGCTCGACGACGCCGCGATCCGCCGCGCCCTGCAGTACGTCTGGCGGGTCGTGGACCGGGATCGCCGCCGACGCCGCCTCCGGGACTTCGAGGCCGAACGGCTCCTGCACAAGGTCACCGGAACCACCGACTGGACGGGGTTCGGGAACGTGGACCTCGTCGTCGAGGCGGTGTTCGAGGACCTCGACCTCAAGCGGGAGATGGTCCGGGAGGTCGAGCGGGTCGCCCCGGAGGGGACGATCTTCGCCTCGAACACCTCGTCGTTGCCGATCGCCTCGATCGCCGAGGCCTCCCACCATCCCGAGCTCGTCGTCGGCATGCACTACTTCTCCCCGGTGGAGAAGATGCCGCTCCTCGAGGTGATCCGCACCGACGAGACCGCCGACGAGGCGGTGGCGACCGCCGTGGCCTACGGCAAGGCCCAGGGCAAGACCGTCATCGTCGTCGACGACGGACCCGGCTTCTACACCACCCGGATCCTCGCCCCCTACTCGAACGAAGCCGCCCACCTCCTCGCCGACGGTGCGAGGGTCGAGGACGTCGACGAGGCCATGGTGCGGTGGGGCTTCCCGGTGGGACCCTTCCTCCTCATGGACGAGGTCGGCATCGACGTCGGGGCGAAGATCGCGAAGATCATGGTCGACGCCTTCGGCGACCGGATGGCCGGGCCGCCGATGATGGAACGCCTCGTCGCCGACGACCGGAAGGGCCGGAAGAACCGACGCGGCTTCTACCACTACGACGCGAAGGGCAACCGGGACGGCGTGGACGAGACCGTCTACGAGACCCTCGGTGTGGGACCCCGCAAGCGGATCGCCCGGGAGGAGATCCAGGAACGCTGTGCGCTGGCGATGATCAACGAGGCGGCACGCTGCCTCGAAGAGGGCATCTTGCGGTCGGCCCGGGACGGGGACGTCGGCGCGGTCATGGGCCTCGGCTTCCCGCCCTTCCGCGGCGGCCCGTTCTGGTACGTCGACGAGGTCGGTCCTCGGGAGATCGTCGAACGCCTCGACCGGCTCGCCGACGAACACGGACCTCGCTTCGAAGCCGCCGGGATCCTCAGGGACTACGCCGAGGCCGGCAAGCGGTTCCGGCACTGACCCACGACCCCACCCGGGGGTCGACGATCAGGGCTCGACGCCGGCGCAACCCGTGATCCTGCGGCGAAGCCATCGCAGCCCCGCGGCCACCTCCCCGAAGCCGCCGACGAGCCCGGCCCCCACCACCGAACCCACCAGGGCGTTCACCGCCGCCGACGACCCGGCCTCGAGGAGGAACCGCACCCCCGCAGGACCCTCGACGGCCGAGAACGGAGGCACCACCAGCAGGATCGGCCGGCCGACGAAACCGACCACGAGCCCCACCACCACGGGACGGAGGCTGCGAACCACCCCCGCCCAGACCCCCGCCACGAACCCCACGAAGAGGGTCGAGGTGATCATCGCCGTTCCTCCGTGGCCCGCCGCACGATCTCGTCGGGAACCCCTCGGCGCGGCTCGTCGAAGGCCCCGGCGGCCCTCCATGGCGAGGTGTCGGGAGGGACGCCGCGACCTCCCCGGGCCGGGGACTCGTCGTCGCCCCCGGAGCCGCACCCCCTCGACGGCCAGGCGACCGACGCCGTCACGGTGTGGTCTCGTCTCGAGGAGATCCTCGATACCTTGTCCCGCGAGCCCTCCACGTTCCAACCCTTCGGCGGCGGGCTCCCCGCCGCCGAGATCCGGACGGCCCCAGGGTACCTACGCGCCTCCCCGAGCTAGCGTGGATGCGGAGCGAGGAGGCAGACGGCGTGGGCGACCGGCGGAGGATCCTGCGAAGGGGAGCGCTCCTGGGACTCGCGTTGCTCACCGTCGGGGCGGTCTCCGGCCCTGCGGAACGCCGACCGGAGGCCCCGGACGCCCTCACCGCCCGGGGGCGCGCCTGCATGGAGGCCCGGGGATTCGACGCCGCGACGCTCGTCTTCGTGGCCGACCTCGACGGGCGCGTCGGCTACGCCTCGACGGCGACGAGCGACCTCCGGGACCTCGACGCCGTCGTGCCCCGCCTCGACGCCGGCCGCGGCGGCGCCTACGACGCGCTCCGGAGCTGCATCGAGGAGCTGAAGGAGGAGGCAGCCCGGATCGTCCCGGCGAAGACGGACCTCGACCCCGACCTCGAGGCCGACGTCCGCGCCTGTGTCGCCGCGGCTCCCCACGCCGAGGTCGTCGACTCGCTCGAGGTCCTGGGTTGGGAGGACGGTCGCCTCGCCGTCGAGTACGTGCATCCGGACCTCGGTCCCCGAGCCCTCGACGAACTCACCGCGGCGGTCGCCGACTGCCTCCCGCCCGCGAGGCCCTGACGTCGGCGACCCCTCACCCTCCCCGGAGCGCCCGCCGCAGGATCTTGCCGGTGGTGGTCCGGGGCAGGTCGTCGAGGAACTCGACCTCCCGGGGGACCTCGTGGGCGGCGAGCCGCGTCCTCACGTGCTCCCGGAGCGCCGCGGCGAGGTCGGGACCGGGCTCGTAGCCGTCACGGAGGACGACGAAGGCCTTGGGCACCTGTCCGCGGAGCTCGTCGGGCACCCCGACCACCGCGCACATCGCCACCGCCGGATGCCCCATGAGCGACTCCTCGATCTCCCCCGGCCCGATGCGGTATCCCCGAGAGGTGATGACGTCGTCCTTGCGGGAGACGAACCACAGGTAGCCGTCGTCGTCCTCGACCCCGAGATCGCCGGTGAGGAGCCAGTCCCCCCGGTACTTGGCGGCGGTGGCGTCGGGCCGGTTCCAGTAGCCGAGCATGAAGACCGGATCGGGACCGCGTACGGCGATCTCCCCCTGCTCGCCGACCACCGGACGGCCGTCCTCGTCGAGGACCCTCACCTCGTGGCCGGGCACCGCCCGGCCCATCGATCCGGGCCGCACCGGGAAGCGCGCCGCGCAGTTCCCGACCACGAGGTTCGCCTCGGTCTGGCCGTAGCCCTCGTTGATGTGGGCGCCGAGGGCCTCGATCCCCCAGTGGAGCATCTCCTCGCCGAGGGGTTCTCCGCCGGTGAACACCGCCCGGAGGGACAGTCCGTCGGAACGGACGTCGGCGGCCCGCATCATCTTCAGGGCGGTCGGCGGGAGGAAGGCGCAGGTGACCCGCTCTCGTGCCATGAGGTCGAGGGCCCAGGCCGGGTCGAAGTCGTGATCGGCGGTGACCACGGGACGCCCGTGATACCACGAGGGTACGAGGACGTCCATGAGGCCACCGATCCAGGCCCAGTCGGCGGGCGTCCAGTGCACGTCGTCGGGCCGGGGGAAGAACTCGTAGTAGAGCTCGAAACCCGGGAGGTGCCCGATGAGGCTGCGGTGGGCGTGGAGCGCCCCCTTGGGGGGTCCCGTCGTCCCGGAGGTGTAGATGAGGAAGGCGGGATCGTCGGCGGCGGTGTCCACCGGCCGGAACCGGGCCGACCCGGCGAGGAGATCGTCGAAACGGAGGTGGCCTGGGGCTCCGGCCCCGGTGACGACCACCGTCGCCTCCGTTCCGGCCAGGTCCACGGCCTCGACGACCTTCTCGAGGTTCTCCGGCGTGGTGACCACGACTCGGGCCTCGGAGTCGCCGAGGCGGTAGGCGAGGGCGTCGGGCCCGAAGAGCGAGGCGAGGGGCAACGCCACGGCACCGAGCTTGTAGACGGCGAGGTGCGTGAGGCCGGTCTCGAGGGACTGGGGGACGACGATGCCCACTCGGTCCCCCCGGGTCACGCCGATCCCGGCGAGGCCGTTGGCGAGCCGGTCGGAGAGCTCGGCGAGGCGACCGAAGGTGACGGTGGTCGCCGTCCCGGTCCGGTCGACGACGACGAGGCCCGGCGCGTCGGGGGGATGGACGTCGGCGCACACGACGCCCATGTTGAGCCGCGGCGGGACCCGCCATCGGAACCCGGCTCGCAGCTCCTCGTAGCTCGCCCCCGGGTCGAGGGCCCGCGGGTTGCCCATCGCCACCACCGTAGCGCCCGCCCGGGCGCCTCGTTGTAGCCTCTCCGGCATGGCCCAGGAGTTCCCCTCGCCCCGAGGCGACGAGCGACGGGCTCCCAGACCCGGCCTCCGCTCCCGAACGGCTCCCCACACGGTGCGTCGGGGCACCGCGCACGACGCCGCCGCGGCCGTCGGCTGATGGGACGCTTCCTCGATGCCCTCGCTCGGCGTCCGGTCGATCGTCCGCCCGTGTGGATGGCCGGGCAGGTCGGGCCCTACCTCCCCGAGCATCGGGCCCTCCGGACCCGCGTCGGCGCCGCCGCGGGCCGGGATCCCGCGGTCGCCGCCGAGCTCACCGCCCAGCCGGTCCGGCGCTTCCACTTCGACGCCGCTCCCGTCTTCACCGACCCGTCGGCCCTCCTCGAGGCGATGGGGCTCGACGCCGGGCCCGAGCCGATGGGGCTCCGGGATCTCGCCGAGACGATCGACCTCGCCGTCGACCGGGTCGGTCACGTCGCCGAGACGGTCCGTCTCGTCCGTGCCGAGCTCCCCGGCGACGTCGCCGTCGTCGCCGTCGCCGACGCCCCCACGACCCTCCTCGCCCGTCTCCTCGACGGCGCCGAGGGGCTCCGGCTACGGCGGGCCATGGCCCTCCACCGAGGACTCCTCCGCGAGGTCCTCGACCGGCTCGCCGCGTCGATCCACGGCCTCCTTCGGGTCCAGATCGAAGCGGGTGCCGATGCGGCGCAGCTCCTCGACCCGGTGGCGGGAACGCTGCCCGTGGCGTCGCTCCGAGCCCGGGTCTTCCCGGCGGCCGCCGCCGCGCTCCGGGGACTCGGGGTCCCGACGATCTACTCGGCCCAGGGCGTACACCACGGCCTCGAGCACCTTCGCACCGTCTACGCGTCGTGCTACGGCATCGACTGGCGGCGGCCCCTCGTCGAGGTGTGGGCCGAGCTCGGTCACGACGTCGCCGTCCACGGCAATCTCGAGCCGGCGGTCCTCCTCACCGATCCGACGACCGTGGCCGAGGAGACCCGGCGGCTCCTCGGGGCGGTCGGGGGTCGGCCCGGTCACGTCGTCGATGTCGGCCACGAGGTCGATCCCTCCACGCCGGTCGAGAACGTCGCCGCGCTCGTCGAGGCCGTCCGGGACGGCCGACCCCCGCCGGATCGGCGGCCTCCGAGGGTCGGGTAGCCTGCCGCCCATGGCCAACGTCTTTCGTCTTCCCGACATCGGCGAGGGGCTCACCGACGCCGAGATCGTCCGGTGGCACGTCGCCGTGGGCGACAAGGTCGCCGAGAATCAGCTCCTCGTCGAGGTGGAGACGGCGAAGGCCGTCGTGGAGATCACGAGCCCCTTCGCCGGTACCGTCCTCCACCTCGGCGCCGCCGAGGGGGACGTCGTCGAGGTCGGTGAGGTCCTCGTGGTCGTCGGCGACCCCGGGGAGCGCTGGCCGCCCGACGGCGAGGCGCCGGGGTCGGTGGGCGAAGCGACCGGACCGGGAGCGCAGACTCCGGAGACGAGTGCCCCGACGGCCGTTCCCGGGCCGAGTGGCCGGATCCGGGCGATGCCGATCGTCCGACGTCTCGCCCGAGAGCACGGCATCGACCTGACGGCGATCGTCGGCACCGGACCGGGCGGAGCGATCACCCGGGCGGACGTCGAGGCGGCGATCGCCGCGGCGGACCGACGAACGGAGGAGCCCGCGGCCGGTACCCGGGAGGACGAGCGGATCCCCATGTCGCGGTTGCGCCGAACGATCGCCGAGAACCTGGCTCGTTCCTGGCGGGAGATCCCCCACGTCACCGTCCAGGCCGACGTCGACGCCACGGCCCTCCTCGCCGCCCATGGGGAGCTCAAGACCCGGGGCGGTCCGGCGCCCCTCGAGGCCCTCGTGGCCCAGGCGGTCCTCCCGGCCCTGCGCCGCCATCGGGAGTTCAACGCCGTCGTCGACGGCGACGACGTCGTCTACCGCCACCGGTACGACCTCGGGTTCGCGGTCGACACCGAGGAGGGCCTCATGGTCGTCGTCGTCCGGGACGCCGACCGGCTCGGCGTCGACGAACTCGGGGCCCGGATCGCCGAGCTCGCCGACCGAGCCCGCAAGCGAACGGCCACCCCCGAGGAGCTCACCGGCCAGACCTTCACGATCTCGAACATCGGCGCGCTCGGCGGCGGCCCCGGGACTCCGATCATCCCGTGGGGCACCTCGGCGATCCTCTCGATCGGCCGGGCGGTGGAGAAGCCGGTGGTCCGCGGCGGCGGGATCTTCGTCGCCCCGATCGCCCCCCTGAACCTCTCCTACGACCATCGGCTCATCGACGGGTCCCTCGGGCAGCGGTTCCTCGCCGACGTCGTCGAGGGCCTCGAGGGGCTCGCCCTCCCGGGCTGAACGGGGCCGTAGACTCCTTCGATGTCCGAGCGGATCCTCACCCGCGAGTTCGCCCTCGTCTTCGCCGCGAACCTCGCCAACGGCGTCGCCTTCGCCCTCTTCCTCCATCTCCCCGGCTTCCTCGCCGGTCTCGGAGCCGGGGAGGCGGAGATCGGACTCATCTTCGGGCTCGCCGCCGCGGCGTCGATCGTCCTCCGGCCCCTCGTCGGCACCGCGATGGACCGGTACGGGCGCCGACCGGTGATCCTCGTCGGCAACGTCCTCAACATCCTCTTCGTGGGCGCCTACCTCACCGTGTCGTCCCTCGGCCCGTGGGTCTACGCGGTGCGGATCGGCCACGGCGTCGCCGAGGCGATGCTCTTCAGCGCGCTCTTCACCTACGGGGCCGACGTCGTGCCGGCCTCCCGTCGCACCGAGGGACTCGCCCTCTTCGGGGTCTCCGGGCTGCTGCCGATCGCGATCGGCGGGGTACTCGGCGACGCGATCTTGGCCCTCGGCGGCTTTCGGGAGCTCTTCCTCGCCGCCACGGCCCTCACCGTGGTGACGCTCTCACTCTCGGTGTGGCTCCCCGAGCGACGGCCCACCCCAGCCCTCGGCAACGCCCCCCGGGGATTCTGGGCGACGGTGCGGGATCGCCGACTCCTGCCGATCTGGTGGATGATCGGCATGTTCTCGTTCGTCCTCACCGGCTACTTCGTGTTCATCCGCACCTTCGTCGACACCACGGGCGTCGGCTCGGTGGCCCTCTTCTTCGGCGCCTATGCGGGCACGGCCATCGCGGTCCGGGTGTTCCTCTCCCGGCTCCCCGACCGGTTCGGGCCGAAGCGAGTCCTCTACCCGGCGCTCGGGTTCCTCGCCGCCGGATTCGTGGTCCTCGCCGCCGCCACCTCGGCGTCGATGGTGGGGATCGCGGGCGCCCTCTGCGGCGTCGGCCACGGCTTCGTCTTCCCGATCCTCTCGGCGATGATGGTGGACCGGGCTCCCGAGGGCGACCGAGGCTCGGCGACCTCGGTGTTCACCTCACTCCTCGACGTCGGCACCCTCGTCGGCGGTCCCGTCCTCGGGATGATCGTCGCCGCCGCCGGCTATCCGGCGATGTACGCCGCCGCGGCGGTCACGATCGCCGTCGCCGGCGTCGTCTTCGCCCGATGGGACCGTACGGTGACGGGGGACCCGACGACGGGGAGGACGGCCCTGACGCCGCCGACCTGACGAGACCCGCCCTTCGGCGACGGTCCGATACGGGCGGATTCCCGAGCACGGGGCCTCCGGTCACGGAGGACCGGAGGCCCCGTGCGGTTCACTCGCAGCCGTAGGTGACGAGGGCCCGGCACCTATCCGTTCCGGGGCCACCCCAGGCGACGTCGGCGCCCCAGCCGCCGTAGATGGTGTCGTTGCCCCGGTTGCCGTGGAGCTCGTCGTGGCCCCGGCCGCCGCGAATGAGGTCCTTGCCGCGCCCGCCGCGGATGACGTCCCTGCCGGCATTCCCGCGGAGGTCGTCGGCTCCGGCGTTCCCGTAGATCCGGTCGTCGCCGGGACCGCCGGAGACGACGTCGGCCCCGCCGCCGGCGCAGATCGTGTCGTCGCCGCCGAGTCCCCGCACGGTGTCGTCGCCGCCGAGGGCCACGATGATGTCGTCGCCCGCGGT
>DRQR01000230.1 GCA_011371355.1 Actinomycetota bacterium | reverse complement strand
GTCAGGCCCGAGGCTCCCGCCTCGTCGAGGGCCCTCGCGGTGTGGGCGAGGTTCGTGAAGAAGGGAGCGAGCTTCACGTCGACCGGCACCGACACCGACTCGGCCACGGCGGCGACGAGGTCGAGGTACCGCCGCTCGGTCTCGACGCAGGAGGCGTTCGGGTCGGTGGGCACGAGGAAGACGTTGAGCTCGACCGCATCGGCACCGGCGTCCTCGAGCCGCTTCGCGTACCGGATCCAGCCACCCCGAGTGGTGCCGTTCAAGGAGGCGACCACCGGGACCTCGAGGGTCTCCTTCGCGGCGGCGACGAGTTCGAGGTAGCGGTCCGTCGTCGTGGCGTAGCGCTCGAGCTCCGGGAAGTAGCCCTCGAAGGCCTCGGCGAACTGGCCGGCCCCGTACTCGACGAGCCGCTGCATCTCGAGGCTCTCGTGTTCGATCTGCTCCTCGAACAGCGACGGCAGGACGACGGCCCCGATCCCCGCGTCCTCGAGACGTCGGAGCGCCTCGAGGTCGCCGGTGAGCGGCGACGACGAGGCGACGAGCGGGTTGCGGAGCTCGAGGCCGAGCCAGCTCGTGGTGAGATCGGCGGTCATCGTGCCTCCTCCTCGTCGACGTGGTGGACGTGCTCGACCTCGGCGAACTGCTCGTAGAGGCGCCATCGCTCGTCGATGTCGTCCTGGGCGGCCAGGAGCAGGCGTTCGAAGGCCTCGGGGTTCGAGCGCTCCAACATCGCGTAGCGAGCCTCCTTCATCGCCACGTCCCGGAACTTCAGCTTCGGGGGACGGGAATCGAGGTGGAGCGGATGGCGGTCGACGTCGATGCGTCGGGGATCGAAGCGGTAGAGGGGCCAGTAGCCGGCGTCGACGAGTTCCTTCTGGTGACTCAACGACGTCGACATGTCGATCCCGTGGGCGATGCAGGTGCTGTAGGCGATGACGAGGGAGGGACCCTCGTACTCCTCCGCCTCGACGAGGGCACGGATCGTCTGCATGTTGTTCGCCCCGAGGGCCACCTGCGCCACGTAGACGTGTTCGTAGGCCATGGCGATCTGACCGAGGTCCTTCTTCGGGGTGGGCTTGCCTCCGACGGCGAACTTCGCCACCGCACCCCGAGGCGTCGCCTTCGACGCCTGACCGCCGGTGTTCGAGTACACCTCGGTGTCGAGGACGAGGACGTTGACGTCGAGACCGGAGGCGAGGGCGTGGTCGAGCCCGGCGAAGCCGATGTCGTAGGCCCAGCCGTCGCCGCCGACGATCCAGACCGACTTGCGAACGAGCGCCCCGCTGATCGCGGCGAGGCGCCTCGCCGCCGCGGTGTCGAGGGCGGCGAGGCGTTCGTCGAGCGCGGCGACGTGGCGCCGCTGGCGCTCGATCCCCTCGTGGGTCGACTGGTCGGTCTCGAGGATCGCCCGGACGAGCTCGTCGCCGAGGTCGGGAGCGAGCTCGGCGAGGAGCCGGCGGGCTTCGGCGGTGAGCTGATCGAGGGCGAGGCGCATTCCGAGCCCGAACTCGGCGTTGTCCTCGAAGAGCGAGTTCGCCCACGCCGGCCCGCGTCCGTCGGCGTTGGCCCGCCAGGGCGTGGTGGGCAGGTTGCCGCCGTAGATCGACGAGCAGCCGGTGGCGTTCGCCACGAGGAGCCGGTCACCGACGAGCTGGGTGAGGAGCTTGAGGTAGGGGGTCTCGCCGCAGCCGGCACAGGCCCCGGAGAACTCGAAGAGGGGCTCCATGAGCTGGGAGCCCTTCACCGTGGCGACGTTGACCTCCGTGGGCTTCGGATCGGGGAGGGTGAGGAAGAACTCCCAGTTCGCCCGCTCGGCCTCGAGGTGCGGCTCCTTCGGCTCCATGTCGATGGCCTTGTGCCGCACCTCCTCCTTCGACCGGGCCGGGCAGACGTCCACGCAGACGCCGCAGCCGGTACAGTCGTCGGGGGCGACCTGGATCGTCATGAGGCGGTCGGGCAGCTCCTTGGATCGGAAGGGCTTCCACTTGAACGTCGGCGGGGCCCCCTCCAACGCCGCCGGTTCGAACACCTTCATCCGGATCGCGGCGTGCGGGCAGGAGATCGCGCACCGGGCACAGTCGATGCAGATCTCGGGATCGAAGATCGGGATCTCCCGGGCGATGGAGCGCTTCTCGTACCGGGTGGTGCCGACGGGGAAGGTCCCGTCGACCGGCAGCGCGCTCACCGGCAGGAGATCGCCCCGGCCGGCGAGCATCATCGCCGTGACTCGCCGGACGAAGTCGGGGGCGTCGGGCGGCACCGGCTCGCGGCGGCGGAGCGCCGAATCGGCGTGGTCGGGGACCGCGACCTCGGCGAGCCCGGCGAGGGCCGCGTCGATCGCGGCGAAGTTCCGCTCCAACACGACGTCGCCGAACTTGCCGTAGGTCTCCTCGACGGCCTCCTTGATCGCGGCGATCGCCTCGTCGATCGGCAGGAGGTCGGTGAGGGCGAAGAAGCAGGTCTGCATGACCGTGTTGATCCGGCCGCCGAGTCCGGCGGCCCGGGCGACGCCGTAGCCGTCGACGACGAAGAACCGGAGCTCCTTGTCGATGATCTGCTCCTGGACCTCGAGGGGGAGCCGGTCCCAGACCTCGTCGGCGGGATGGGGGCTGTTGAGGAGGAAGGTCGCCCCGGGCTCGGCCACCTCGAGGACGTCCATCTTCGTGAGGAACTCGAACTGGTGACAGGCCACGAAGTTCGCGTCCCGCACGAGGTAGGTGGAGGTGATCGGCTCCGGATCGAAGCGGAGGTGGCTGACGGTGACGGCCCCGGCCTTCCGGGAGTCGTAGACGAAGTAGCCCTGGGCGTGGAGGTCGGTGCGTTCGCCGACGATCTTCACCGAGTTCTTGTTCGCTCCCACGGTCCCGTCGGAACCGAGGCCGTAGAACACCGCGCGGAGCAGGGCGCGGCGGGGAGGCTCGATCTCGGGATCGACGGGGAGGCTGAGGTGGGTGACGTCGTCGACGATGCCGACCGTGAACCGTCGCTTCGGCGCCTCCCGGGCGGCCTCGTCGAGGACGGCGGCGGCCATCGCCGGGGTGAACTCCTTCGACGACAACCCGTACCGCCCCCCGATGACCCGCGGTGGCACCGGCCAGGAGGTGCGTCCCGCCTGGGTCTCCTCGACGACCGCGGTGGCGACGTCCATGAAGAGCGGCTCCCCCACCGCCCCGGGTTCCTTCGTCCGGTCGAGGACGGCGATCGTCTCGACCGTCGAGGGGAGGGCGGCGACGAAGGCCTCGGCGGAGAAGGGCCGGAAGAGCCGGACCTTCACGAGACCCACGCGCCGGCCCCGGTCGACGAGGGCACGGACCGTCTCCTCCATGGCCCCCACCCCCGAGCCCATCATGACGACGACCTCGGTGGCGTCGGGGGCACCGACGTAGTCGAAGAGGTGGTACCGGCGGCCGACCCGGGCCCAGAACCGGTCCATGGCGCCGAGGACGACGTCGGGTAGGGCGTCGTAGAAGGGATTCACCGCCTCCCGGGCCTGGAAGAAGACGTCCGGGTTCTGGGCGCTGCCCCGCAGGACGGGTCGGTCGGGGTCGAGGCGTCGGCGACGATGGTCGGCGATCGCCGCCTCCGGGAGCAGTTGGCGGAGATCGTCGTCGGAGAGCAGCTCGACCGTGTTGATCTCGTGGGAGGTGCGGAACCCATCGAAGAAGTGGAGGAAGGGGACGCGGCCCTCGAAGGTCGCCATCTCGGCGACCGCGGCGAGATCGTGGGCCTCCTGCACCGATCCGGAGGCGAGCATCGCCCAGCCGGCCGGGCGAGTGGCCATGACGTCCGAGTGGTCGCCGAAGATCGACAGGGCGTGGGTGGCGACGGTACGCGCCGCGACGTGGAAGACCGTGGGGAGCAGCTCCCCGGCGATCTTGAACATGTTCGGGATCATGAGGAGGAGGCCCTGCGAGGCGGTGAAGGTCGTCGTCAGGGCACCACCCTGGAGCGCGCCGTGGACCGCCCCGGCGGCACCCGCCTCGGACTGCATCTCGATGACCCTCGGGACGGTGCCCCAGACGTTCGCCCGACCCTGGTTCGCCCAGGCGTCGGCGAGCTCACCCATCGGTGAGGCGGGGGTGATCGGGTAGATGGCGACGACCTCGTTCGTCCGGTAGGCGACCGAGGCCGCGGCCTCGTTGCCGTCGATCGTCGCCGTTCGCCTCGTCGCCTCGGACACGGCCCACCTCCACGGGGGACACCCCATGGTACGGAGCCCGCCCCGGGGGCGGCGAGGGACGAAGGTCCCTGATGTGGGGAGGGCTCAGGCCTCGGTGGCTTCGGCCTCGCCGCTGGGCTCGGGGGCGGCGGTGAGCCCCAGCTCCCGCTTGAGCTCTTCGAGCTTGGCGTCGGCCTCGGCGAGGTCGAGGGCTTCCTCGAGCTCGGCCTGGGCGCCTTCGGGCGTCGCTTCGCGGAGTTCGGCGCGGGCCATGGCCTCGGCTTTCCGACGCTCGATCTTCTCCTCGACCTGATCGAGGGAAGGCAGCTCGTCTTCGAGGGTGGCCGACAGCGCCTCCACGGCCTCGTTGACCGCCTCCTGCATCTTCGCCTGCTGGAGCGCCCCGAGGAGCTCCATGCGTTTCGCCGACAGTTCCTGGAGCCGCATCGCGTTCCGCTGCACCGCCTCCTTGGCCTTCTCGGCTTGGGCGGTGGCGACCTCGTACTGCTCCTTGAGGGACTCGAGGTTCTTCTCGGCGGCCTGGAGTCGCATGGCGAGGGACTGGGCGGCCTGGGTCCACTTCTCCACGGCGGCGGCGTCTCCGGCGGCCTTCGCCTCCTCGGCCTTGAGGAGGGCCTGCTTCGCCATCTCCCGGGCCTCCCCGACGTCCTCGGCGGCCTTCTCGATCTTCGCCTCGAGCTGGGTCCGGTGGGCGATCACCTTCGCCGCCTGGTTCCGGAGCTCCTGGTCGCGGCGCTTCGCCTCGTCGATGGCCGCCTGGAGCTCGATCTCGGGATCCATCGCGCGGTCGGCGGTCGACTTGAACAGCGCCTTGAGGTAGGCCCAGATCCGCTTGAGCATGTCGCTCCCCCTCCGTGGTCGGTGCGGCCGATTCTAGGCCGCCGGATCCCGACGCCCACCGGATCAGCGCCGCCGGCCGCCGCCCCGCATCCGGCGGGACCTCCGCGGCCGCGCAGCACGGCGACGGCGGCGTCTCGTCGTCGACCGGTACCCGCGGAACCCTCGCCTGCGCGGACCTCCCCGCGACATCATCGCCGCGCCCACGGCGAGGAGGACGTCGAGGAGCTCGGGGGAGGCGTATCGGCTGCGCCGTCCGGGCCGTCGTGACGGCTGAACGGGCGTCGTCGGCGTCGAGGTCGTCCCGAGCTCGAGCGGCTCGGGCCGAGGGGGCACCGGCTCGCCGTCGAGGAGGGCCTCGGCGGCGTCGAGGTGCCAGATCGCCTCGTCGAGGCGGCCGACGACGGCGATGAGCTCCGACGGCGTCGCCGCCTCGCCGACCTGTCGCTCGACCGCGCCGTAGATCTCGGAGGCCGCCTCGAAATGGCGCCGCGCCTCGGGGTGGTCGGCCACGGCGATCTCGGGATCGAGCTCCACGATGTCGTTCGACACCGCCGCGACCCGCTCGGCGATGTCCTGCTTGATCTCGGCGAGCCGAGCGACCGCGGCCCGGCGCCGCGCCGCCCGGGACCGCCAGACGAGGAGTCCGACGACGCCGACCACCACGAGGAAGAGCACGACGAGGGTCCCCCCACCGCCGCCCCGCACCGGCTCGGCCTCCCCGACCGTGCGGCCGGTGAGCGCGGCGACGAATCCTTCGACGACCTCACGATCGCTGCTCCCGCGGAGGGCCGCGTCGAGGGCCCGGTCGAGCTGCTCCCGG